>JBFMBE010000165.1:0-8235 GCA_040755275.1 Thermodesulfobacteriota bacterium
ATTCTGTATTCCAAGTTTGGCTATCCGCCCGATCCTACGAGATCGGGCGGCTGAGTTTTTTCGCAGCATCGAAAAAGGTTCCCCAGTCACCCCGCGACTCGACAGAGACTTCCTGACTTTTTGCGGGACCATCATCATTGATGGAATCGCAAAAAGGGTTGACAAGACCTATCGATCTGTGTTTATTGTCTCCATCAATTGCTGGAAGCGCTTGTATGTATATTATCGCTGGAATTCAGTGGGCGGCAGTCCGCCCAGCGAAATCATCGAAAGACAACCCATGCCCTCCCGTCTGCAAAAAGCCAAGCAAGACCCCGAATCCATGAAGGGGCGGATCCTGAAAACCGCCAGAAGACTCTTTGGTGATTATGGATATGATGCCACAACCACCCGAATGATCGCCAAGGAAGTTGGCATCGACATCTCGACCCTGTATTACCATTGGGGGGAGAAACAGGATCTCTACGAAGCCGTCATCCTCGACATCAACGATGAAATTCAGGAGCGATTCCGGGAAATCGAGCGAAGAGTCAAAGGACAGAGTCTCGATATCCGGCTTGACAGCGCAATCGATGTAATGGCCGATTACCTGTTTGAGAATCCGGAAGTCTCCAATTTGATGCTCCTCGGATATTTCAGCAAGGATCGTCACGGCATCACCCTCGACTCTCGAATGGCCGATCATATCGCATCCATTGCCGTTGCCATGGGTTTGTCTCCGGATAAACAAAACGTTTCCGTTTCGGCCAAGGCACGCATCATGGCCGTCTGGAATTCGGTATTGAATTTCATCTCCGGTGAAAATTTCTTCCGTCCGATGATGGATGTGGATCATGAAACCTACAGACAGGTCGTCAAGGAAACCTTGAAATTCATTCTGGTACCGGCGTTCGTCAAATAGGTGCAGGTTACCCGTTGCAACCCAACAACAGGAGGTAGATGATGGCGTTAAACTTGGAAGCCGTCGGAAAACCGATAGGCCCGGTGGAAAAGAGCTATACCTGGAAAGATGTCGTGCTCTACTCGCTGGGTGTCGGTGCGGGATTTTCCGAACTCGACTACTGCTACGAAAAGCGTCTCAAGGTTCTGCCCAGCTTTTCCATTGCCGCAATCTTCGATTTTCTCGCCCATATCGGTACTACATCCAACGTCAATCTCGCCGGAATTCTTCATGGCGAGCAAAGCCTGATTTTTCACAATCCCATTCCCCCCGAAGGTACCTTGAGTACCACAGGTCGAATCGTCAAATACTATGACAAGGGTGCCGGCAAGGGGGCGCTGGTCATCGGGGAAAGCGATACCTATCACTCGAACGGCAAGAAGCTGTTTACGAGTGTCATTACCATCTTTGCCAGGCTGGACGGGGGCTTCGGCGGCGAGAACGCTCCGAAGAAGGAATTCGTTTTTCCGGATCGGGAGCCCGATATCTCAGTGAACGACACACCCAGCGCCAATCAACCGCTCCTATACAGACTCTCCGGAGACATCTTCGATCTGCACGTCGATCCAGAATTCGCCAAGATGGCCGGGTTCGAAAAGCCCATCATGCACGGCTTGTGCACCCACGGATTTGCCTGCCGTGCCCTGGTCAACGCCCTAATTCCCGGCATGCCCGAAAAGGTCCGGCGAATGGACTGTCGCTTCACAAAGACCCTCTACCCCGGAACCCCCATTCGAACCCTCATCTGGAAAGTCGATGAAAGAATGGCTTTGTGGAAGACTCTGAATGCGGAAACGGGAGAAGTGGTCATCGATCACGGTGTCTTCGAATACGGGGATCCGGTGAAGGATCGTCTGGATTTTACGGGGCAGGTGGCCGTGGTGACTGGAGCCGGTGCCGGTCTGGGACGGGTCTACGCAATTGAACTTGCCAAACGGGGCGCCAGGGTGGTGGTGAACGATCTTGGTGCTGCCCGTGACGGTACAGGGCCGGCGTCGAGTTCCGCTGCCGATCGAGTGGTGGAGGAAATCCGGGCTGCCGGCGGCGAGGCCGTTGCCGACTACAACAATGTGGCTACACAGGAAGGTGGGGAGGCCATCGTCCGCACCGCACTCGATGCCTTTGGCACGATGGACATCCTGATCAACAATGCCGGAATTCTTCGGGACAAGAGCATGATCAAGATGGAGCCCGAAAACTGGAAGGCAGTCATCGATGTCCATCTGAACGGTGCCTACCATGTCACTCGCCCGGCCTTCAAGGTGATGAAGGAGAAGGGGTACGGGCGGATCGTGATGACCACATCGGCTGCAGGACTTTACGGGAATTTCGGTCAGACGAATTATGCTTCCGCCAAAATGGCTCTGGTCGGATTCATGAATACGCTGAAAATCGAAGGGGAAAAATACGGAATTCGGGTCAATACGGTGGCGCCGCTTGCTGCATCCCGCCTGACCGAAGATGTGACACCTCCCGAGCTCTTTGTTCGGATGAAGCCGGAATATGTCGCACCGATCGTTCTGGTGCTATGTTCGAAGCAATGCCCGGTAAGCGGCCACATCTACAACGCCGGGATGGGATTCTACAACCGGGCGGCCATATGGACAGGGGCTGGGGTTGTCCTGGGAAAAGGGGATGTGCCGAGTGTCGAAGAGATTCGGGATCGAATGCAGGCGATTGCATCGCTCAAGGGTGCTAAGGTCTACAATCAGTTGAACGAACAGGTGGCGGACATTTATGCAGCCGTCCTGAATCCGAAGGAAATCGCGGACGCTCCGACGGAAGAGAAGGGTGAATCGAAATTCACTTCTGCTGCGGCCGTTTTTGAAGCCATGCCGGGAGCCTTTCGTGCGGATGCGGCCAAAGGTGTCGATGTGGTCTTTCAATATCGAATTTCCGGGGAAGGCGGAGGTGACTGGTTTTGTATGGTGAAGGAGGGGCATTGCCAGGTAACTGCAGGACTTCACGAGAAACCGACATGCACCCTTCTCATGGCTTCCGCAGATTTCCTGGATATGATGAACGGAAAGCTTTCGCCCATGCAGGCTTATACGGGCGGGAAACTGCGGATCGAAGGAGAGATCATGAAATCGCAGTTGATCGAGAAGTTGTTTCGGATCGATCGGAAATAGACGAAAGCGATCGGTGAAGAGTGATGGGTGGAGGATTCAGGAGGAGTGGAGGCAGGACGTCGAAGAACAGCTCAGGACGGGACATCTCATCGAAGCATTTTCCAGCATGCGACCGTCATTCTTTCGACTTCTGTCTTCTGACCCATGATGCTCGCCATTTTCATGAAATGACTCTACAGGAAGGATCATCGAAATGATCGGAATCACATCCTTTGGCGCATATATCCCCCGATTGCGATTGAACCGCATGGCCGTCTATCAGGCCATGGGATGGTTTGCACCGGCCCTTGCCCTGGCGGCTCAGGGCGAGCGCTCCATGTGCAACTGGGACGAAGACAGCATCACGATGGCCGTTGCTGCCAGCCGGGACTGCCTGAAAGGTATCGACAAGAAGGCGTTGGATGCCGTCTATCTGGCTTCCACCACGCTGCCGTTTGCAGACCGCCAAAACGCCGGAGTCGTGGCAGCAGCCCTTCATCTGGGATCCCGGGTCCTGACGGCCGACATCACCTCCTGCCAGCGGGCAGCAACCACGGCGTTGATAACGGCTCTCGATGCCGTCCAGGGAGGATCGAAACATACCGTTCTCGTTGCGGCCTCAGACAAGCGGGAGACAAAGGCCGCCTATTTCTATGAATTGTGGTTTGGAGACGGAGCTGCAGCCGTCTGTGTCGGTGACGAAAACGTCATTGCGGAGTTCAAGGGTTCGTATTCCGTTGCGCGGGATTTTGTGGACCATTATCGGGGTGCACTCAATCCATACGATTACACCTGGGAGGAACGCTGGGCTCGGGACGAAGGGTACGCCAAGATCATTCCGGAGGCTGTTGGAGGCCTGATGAACAAGCTCGGCATCACGATGAACGATGTCGACAAGCTGGTCTTCCCCTGTCTGTTCAAGGCCGAACATCGGAACATCGCCAAGATGCTGGGCGCTTCCCCCGAAAAAGTGATCGACACCCTGTTCGACGTCTGCGGAGAAACCGGTTGCGCCCACAGCCTTTTGATGCTGGTGTCGGCCCTGGAAAACGCCAAGCCCGGAGACCGAATTCTGACGGCTGGTTTTGGGCAGGGCTGTGATGCCCTGTACTTTCAGGTTACGGAAGCCATCACGAAGCTGCCTCGAAGAAACGGGGTCAGCGGATCGCTTGCCCAAAAGAAGACCACAGACAATTACATGAAGTTTCTGAAGTTCCGCAACCTCATCCAGACCGAGATGGGAATCCGGGCAGAGGCGCCGACTCAGACGGCCATGACGACCCTGTATCGGAAAAACGACATGATCCTTGGGCTTGTGGGCGGAAAATGCCGGGAATGCGGAACCCCACAGTTCCCGAAAATGGACGTCTGTGTCAATCCCGAATGCCGGGCCGTACACACCCAGGAAGAGTACGAATTCGCCGATGTTCCGGCCAAGATCAAGACGTTTACGGGAGACCTGCTGGCGGTGTCTGTGGATCCGCCCGCCAAATACGGCATGATCCAGTTCGAAGGCGGAGGACGGTTCATGGCCGATTTTACGGATTGTGAACTCGATGAGCTTCAAGTCGGCCTGCCGATGGTGATGACCTTCCGCAAGCGGAGCGAGGACAAGACCCGTGGCTTTGTGAACTATTTCTGGAAAGCCATGCCGGCTCCGGGAGCGGCCGAGATGATGAACCGCATCTCATTTGCAGGACGGGTGGCCGTCATCACGGGAGCCGGTGCCGGTCTCGGCAGGGCCTATGCCCTGGAGCTCGCCCGTCGAGGCGCCAAAATCGTCGTGAACGATCTCGGATGCACCCGGGATGGAGCCGGTATTGAAAGCGGTTCTGCAGCCCAGCGGGTGGTCGACGAAATCCGGGCCATCGGTGGAGAAGCCGTCGCCAATACCGACTCGGTCACCACACCGGAAGGCGGACAGCGCATTGTACAGGCAGCCATCGATGCCTTCGGCCGAGTGGACATCCTGATCGCCAATGCGGGAATTTTGCGAGACAAATCCTTCGTCAATATGGAACCCGAGAACTGGTACGCCGTTCAGGACGTTCATTTGAATGGTGCCTACCACGTGGTGCGCCCGGCGTTTGCGGCCATGAAGGAGCAGGGCTTCGGTCGCATCATTCTGACATCATCCTCGGCCGGTCTCTACGGGAATTTCGGTCAGACGAACTATTCGTCGGCCAAAATGGCCCTGGTGGGCCTGATGAACGCACTCAAGCTCGAAGGTATGAAATACGGGATCCAAGTCAATACGGTTGTTCCGATCGCTGCCTCCCGACTGACGGAAGATGTCATGCCGCCCGATATCCTCGAACGATCCAAACCCGAATATGTCGCCACTCTGGTAACCTATCTCGTCAGCGACGGATGCACGGAAAACGGCCGCATTTTTACGGCAGGCATGGGACATTATAGCCGGGCAACGGTCGTCACCGGTAAGGGCATCGCCCTGACTCGGGACGGGGAACCGGTTGAACCGGAAATGATCCTTGAGCATTGGGACCAAATCGACAGCCTCGATGGGGCCAAGGAGGCGGGAAGCTTGACCGAGGCGTTGATGGCGATGATGCAGGCGTGAGGATGAACGCTGGAAGGGTTTTCGGAACCGGATCGTTGTCTTACACCAACTTCCGGTATCCAACTGCTGACCTCTGGCTCCTGACTTCTTACTTCTTGAGGAGAACGTGAAATGGCTTCTGGAATTCGCGATAAAGTAGCGATTTTGGGCATGGGCTGCACCCGCTTTGGCGAGCGTTGGGATATGGGTGTGGAAGAGTTGATGATCGAAGCCTTTCTGGAATGTCTGATGGATGCCGGCATCGAACGAAACGACATCCAGGCGGCCTGGTTCGGCACCTGCATGGAGGAGATCGGTATCGGAAAGAGTGCGATCGGACCTGCTGCGGCGTTGAAGTTGCCGTTCATTCCGATCACCCGCGTGGAAAATTTCTGTGCTACGGGAACCGAGGCGTTCCGGGGAGCCTGTTACGCCGTTGCCGCAGGAGCATGCGATATCGCTCTAGCCATCGGTGTCGAAAAACTGAAAGATACCGGTTATGGGGGACTTCCCAATTTCGGATCCAATGCCGGAACCCTCAACTGGCAGTGGTGGCCGAATCTGACGGCACCAGGCTCTTTTGCCCAATTAGCCTCGGCCTATGCGGCCAAGCACCGGATCAAGGACCAAGATCTGAAAAGAGCCATGGCCCACGTTTCGGTGAAAAGTCATGCCAACGGAGCCCTGAATCCCAAGGCCCATCTGCGTAAACCCATCACCGAAGACCAGTGCATTTCTTGTCCGATGATTGCCTCTCCCCTCGGACTTTACGATTGTTGTGGGGTCAGTGATGGAGCGGCTTGTGCCATTGTGACCACTCCGGAGATCGCTCAACGTCTGGGTAAGAAAGACATCGTCTCCGTCAAGGCCCTGCAGCTGGCCTTGAGCAGCGGCGAAGAAATGGGATACAACCAGTGGGACGGAGACCATTTCATGACGACTTCCCGTTGCAGCATCAAGGCCTATGCCGAGGCGGGTATCACCAACCCGCGGGAGGAAATCAGCATGATGGAAGTGCACGATTGCTTTTCCATCACCGAACTGGTGACCATGGAGGACCTACACATTTCGGAGCGGGGCAGGGCGGTGTTCGATATTCTGGACGGGTTTTACGATCGGGATGGAAAGGTGCCCTGTCAGGTGGACGGCGGTCTCAAATGCTTCGGTCATCCGATCGGGGCATCGGGGATTCGCATGCTTTATGAAATGTACCTGCAGCTTCTGGGCAGGGCGGACAAGCGGCAATTGCCCCATCCAAGATTCGGCCTGACGCACAACCTGGGCGGTTTCCCCTTCCAGAATGTCTGCAGCATCGCCATCATCGGGCGCTATGAAGGCTGATCGGTTGGATTACCGTACGACACGGGCCAAATCCTGCTGAAACGATTCGATGGAGGGGACCTTCAGGGCAATCCGATGCAGGGTTTTCAGAACGAACACGTTATCGATACGATCGATCTCTTGGAGAAGGGAAGCATGGACTTCATCGAATCGTTGCACCAGGATATCGATCAAGGCCTCTTTCGATGCAGTCAATTGGCCTTGGTGAATTCCTTGCTGGATTCCTTGTTGAATTCCCTGCTGAAAACCTTCTTGTTTGATGATGTCATAGGCGGCGGATTCAATCATGATGTCCCTCCTTCGAGATAAGATGTCCAATGGAAGTCTATCGGAAACCAGACCGGCAAGAATCGTCATGGATGTAAGCATGTCCGCCTTGGTATGTTTTGAAATGGGCTCATCATAGATGATTCGTTCAACCTGGGGCGTCAACTCCGGTCCATATTTGAGCAAGGGGATAAAAGGAAGCAAACAACAAGGCCACTGTTCGATGGCCACGCGAGCATCCATTTCCGATAGGCGGACCAGTCGATACCGAAAAGCAACTTCCTGATCTTCATAACGGTCGGTTGCACGGGAGTCCGCCTTCAACAGCAATATGGCACTGATGACGGGAAGGCCTTCCGAGATGAGGTGCCGGATACGGTAATCCAGAAGGTGCAGAGGAACATTGGGATGCCACCGAGTCTGGATTTCCAGAATGACGATCATTTGATTTCCTCTGGAATCGATGATTCGCATTGGAAAGTCGCTTCGTTTGACGCTGGTGGTTTCCTGGGGTAGGCTTTCGATCAATGTCGAACTATCGACGTCCAGGTCCAGAAGGCATCGGAGAATTGGATCCCTGCAGGTATCGATGAGTACCTTGGCTGCAACGTCATAATGGTGTATGGCATCTCTCCGCGTCTTCGATCTCCGTATCGTTGGCAATGAATCATATCATAAACATGCGATGTTGAAAAATCACATTTTTATGATGGATGCGCTCGCAAACAGTCGGACAGTCCCTGCTTAGCCGCAAGGGGACGGGGATGCCTTTTTCGCAGCAAGCTCAAAAGGCAACCTCGATCCCATGCTCTGGCCCGGCAATCGACCCAATCGGGGTAGCGGCGATTTTTTGAGAGCGCATCACATGATGGCGCTGCAAAAAGTCGCCAACCACCGTTTTTCCTTCAAAGCCAGGCCTCCAGCAGGAGGGCGGGTGGTGTTTTGCGAAGCAGCGGAAACTGTTTGAAGCAGCCGGAGATCGTTGGATCGGGCGGACGCAATTCATTTATATTGGT
>JBFMBE010000166.1:0-5656 GCA_040755275.1 Thermodesulfobacteriota bacterium
TGCGATTGAACCAGCCTCTGCTTGCTGTCTGGCCATCCGTCCGATCCTACGAGATCGGGCGGCTGAGTTTTTTCGCAGCAGCGAAAAAGGTTCCCCAGTCACCCCGCGACTCGACAGAGACTTCCTGGCTTTTTGCGGGGCCATCATGGATAGGCTCGAGGTCGATTTCCTCGAACCGCGATAGCGACCTGTCAATAGAATTCTACAGAAGCAGCCGATGAAGCGGGTTGCGCGTTTCTCCGGCTGCAATCACCCGAATCGCCGCCGTTCCGGAAACGGGGCATTTGTTCTCGCAAATGCCGCATCCCACACAATGCTTGAGAAGCACCCTCGGGAGCTTGAGCGGCATCGGGACCCCACTGGCATCCCGGGTGTCGATCGTCTCGAATACAATGGCCTTGGGTGACGTCGGACAAACCTCTTCGCAAACGATGCAGGGACCGTTTCCGGACCATGGCAGACATCGCCCCCTATCGACTGCGGCGGAGCCGATTCGAATCGGGGTGTTTTTCTTTTCCTCGGGGAGGATTGGTCGAATGGCCCCGGTCGGACAAATCTGGGAACACAGGGTACAGGCAAGTTCGCAATACCCCTGTTTCGGAACAACGATGGGCGTCCAGAACCCGCTCCATCCCGCTTCGCCGAATGCCGGCTGAATCGCATTGGTCGGGCAGGCCTTCATGCACAGGCCGCACCGGGCACATATGGCCAGAAACGCGATTTCGTTGAGCGCCCCGGGAGGACGGATCAGCATCGGATCCGACGCCGAAAACAGCCGTCCGTCCGCACGAGCGATCACCGGGAGGATCAGGCCGGCAACCATCCCGGAAAGCAGCGCCCGCCGTTTCGCTTCAAACGGGATGAATGAAGGCATCCCCTCAAAACGGAGGAAGATGGCCTCCTTCGGGCAGATACGCATACAGCGAAGGCAGAAGAGGCATTCGCTCGGATCACAGCGTTCCGGAGTCGATGCCGATCTCGCCGAAGCCGGACACCCCTGCTGACAAAGCCCACAAGATGTGCAACGCTCCGGATGCGCCACAAGCCGCAGCGGCGCCCATCGGGCAACCAGTCCCAGCAGCGCGCCCAGAGGACAGATCACCCGGCACCAGAACCTCGGTGAAAACCGGTTGATCCACAGAAGGGTAAAAAACAGGACGCCGATGAATCCGGCTGTCTGATAACCGGGATAGCCGTATCCGAAAACCGGTGAAACGACCATTTCCGCGGCATAGCTGATCCAGTTCAACCATTTGATATCACTGACCGCCAAAGCGTCGAAACCGGTCTTCAACAAAACACCGATTCCGGGAAATACGGCAAGGGCCAGCGATCTGAACATCAAACAGAGCGGATCGAGAACACCGGAAAGCTGCAAACCCAGCAAGCTCGAAACGACGCCAGCGGCAAGAACGGCATACTTCAGCAAACGGTTGGCGGAGGGCTCCTTCGGGTTTCGATCGGGTCGCACCCCGAGAGATGCGAGATGATGAAGCGTTCCGAACGGGCAGATGAACCCGCAGAAGACTCGTCCCAGAAATGCCGTCAGAACCAGCAGCCCCACCGCCCATGATATACCGGCCCACCAGGCCCTTCCTCCCACGAGAGTCGTCAGCCGCAACAGTGGATCGATCCGAAAGAAGAAGTCGACCGGACGATCGATGGCAAACGGTCTGGAGCCCTCCAGCGCAATCGAATAATCGATCAGTGTGTCCGTGGACAGCCGGGTCTGGACGAGCAGCAGGAGAAAATACAGCAGAAAGACCGCCTGGAGGCATCTTCTCAGAAAGACAAGCCTCCGAGTGGAAATCCGGATCAAGGGTTCTTGCGGTGAATGTTCCGTTTCGGTTTCTCGATCCAAGGTCATTGACTTATCGCAGTTCTTTTCTATAATATAATCAAGTAGTTCATTTCAATCTGGATACCGATCAGGATGATGACAACCAACGGAGAAGAACATGTTGACCCGAGACTCCCGTGCTTCCTCCCGTCGAAGCAAGCGCAGACAGGCTGAAACCGAATGCCATTGCTGCAGAAAATCATACCGGTTTTGCTGGCAATGCCGCGGCTGTGGGTTTGCCATTTGCCAGAACTGCATGAACGAATGGGTGCAGTGGCTTTCCTGCAACGGAATCACCTGGTACTGCCCCGATTGCGGTGATATCAACGGCTTCGGCAATCAATGACAACAGGATAAGGCGAAATGCCATCTCATTTCGCCTGCGGCGTTTCCCCTGCTGACCCCGCCTTCACACCCGCTACCGTTTCATAAACCGCCTGGTAGACACTTCGGAAGGCTTCCGGAAACCCGGAAGGCGAAACCCTTCCCGTTTCGATGAATTTGACGACGATTTCCTTGGCCGTTTTCAAGACCTGCTCTTCCATCGATCCCATCATCCAACCCTTTCTCACAAACTGAACCGAACCTACCGTTGAAAACGAGATAGGTCGTGGGTGCTACAACCGTGCGTTCTGCACCCCATCCCGATCCGTCACCCCTGTTCGATCACCTTCCGAAGCTCCTTCAGCAGACTCTCCCGGGAAAACGGCTTCTGCACCAAATGACATCCGCTCTTCAGAACGTAGTTCGTATGAACCGCATTCTCGCTGTATCCGCTCATGAACAGCACCCGACAACCAGGCTTTTGGCTACAGAGAAATTGATACACATCCCAGCCGCTCTTGCGGGGCATGACGACATCGATCAGGTAAGCCGCCGCTTCGAGACCGGCCCCGCTTTCGATCATTTCGATCGCTTCTTGACCGTCCCGGGCTTCGATCACCCGATACCCGGCCCGCTCCAGAATTTCTCTGGCCAAATGTCGGACTTCTTCACTGTCTTCCACCACCAGAATCGTCTCATTGCCCAACGGAACGGGGTCCTTGATCTTGTTGCCGACATCGGTTGCGGCCCGTTCCGAAACCGGCAGATAGATCTTGAACGTCGTCCCCTTGCCTTCCTCGCTGTAGACATGGATCATGCCTTCGTGCTGCTTGACGATGCCGTATACCGTGGAGAGCCCGAGTCCGGTTCCCTTTCCGGTTTCCTTGGTGGTGAAAAACGGCTCGAAAATACGGCCCATCAGCTCCTGGGACATACCGCTCCCCGAATCGGTCACACTGAGGAGAACATAGCGGCCGATCCGGGCCCACTCGTGGAGTTCGCAATAGTGTTCGTCGATGAAAACGTTTTCGGTTTCGATGATGATTTCACCACCTTCCGACATGGCATCCCGGGCATTGATACAGAGATTCATCAGCACCTGCTCCATCATGGTTCTGTCGGCATAAACGGCTCCGAGTTTGTGTCCGGCGATGAACCGAATGTCGATATGTTCACCGATGACCCGATGCAGCATTTTCAGGGTGCCCTCGATGACATGGTTCAGATTGAGCACTTCCGGCCGCATGAGCTGACGTCTGCTGAATGCAAGCAATTGCTGCACCAGTTGGGAGGCCTTGTTTCCGGCATCCAGCATTTTCTGGACATAGGTGCCGATCTCGTGTTCCGGACCATATTTCGCGATCAGCAGTTCCGCATACCCGTTCATGACCTGAAGGAGGTTGTTGAAGTCATGGGCGACCCCTCCCGCCAGCTGGCCGACGGATTCCATTTTCTGGGCCTGCAGCAGTTGCGCTTCGAGTCGCTTTTCGTTGCTGATGTCGAGGATGATGGAATGAAGAAACTGCTTTCCTGCGATCTCGATCGGACCGCTGAACACCCGGACATCGCTGATGGAACCATCCGCACGTCGATGCTTGAACTCGAAATGGTTGCGCCTCCGTTTCCGGGCACTCTCCATTTCCTGACGGACCTCTTCAGGTGTCAAGGTGTTGATTTCCTGAATGCGCATGCCGGTCAGCTGCTCCCGACTCCAGCCATAGAAGTTCAGCGCGGCATGGTTCGCATCCACGATTCGACCGGTTTCGGGATCGATCAAGAGTTCAATGGCCGCATGGTCCTCGAAGAGCGCCCGGTAGCGCCTCTCGCTTTCCCGCAGTTCGTTTTCGAGACGCTTGCGTTCGCTGATATCCCGCGTGATTGTAAGTATATGGGGAACTCCTTCCAACTCGATGACAGCTGCAGACATCAATCCATCCAGATGACTGCCGTCCTTCATCCGAAACTTCGCCTCGAGATTGCGCACGATTCCATCTCGCAGAAGGCCTTCCACCAGACGCTTCCGGTCTTCCGGATCCACCCATATATTGATCTCGAGCGAGGTTTTTCCGATGACTTCCTCCCGCCGATATCCGGTAATCTGACAGAACCCCTCGTTGATATCGATGTACAATCCATCGGAGAGCCGATTGATGTTGATGGAATCGGGACTCGTCAGAAAGGCCAGCCGAAACCGCTCGTCGGCCGCACGCAGCAGTTGCTGCATCCGACGTTCTTCGGTCACGTCCCTTCCAATGGAAGCCGTCCCATCAGGCTCCTCGGATGTACCCATCAGCACATTGTTCCACACGATGAGCCGTCTCTCGCCCTTCCGGGTCACGATGGGATTTTCATGAACTTTCGGGAGGTTTCCTACACGAACCGACTCGAGGAACATACGATGAATCGCCTCGCGATCTTCTTCGGGCAGGAAGCGATCGAACCAGGAATATCCGATGACTTCATCCCGCATCCATCCGGTCAGTTGCAGCAGATAATCGTTGCAATAAGAAACGGTGCCGTCCGGAGCAATCATCACCGCAATCAACTCGGCTTTTTCGAAGATTTCTCGAAATCGGCCTTCGGACTGGACCAGCCGTTCCTCTGCACGGACCCGTCGTTCCTCCGTTGAAAAGAGCAAGGCCATCAACGCGGTGGCCGCCGGAAAAACGATCAGCACGGGAAGCCAAATCGTCTCGAGGATGGAGAGCCCTCTGGGCCAGGGTCGAATCAGCAGCTGGCAGATCAGCATGGCAACATGGGATACCCAACCGATGCCATACAGGTGCAACAAGGAAACGTTGTCGGGTCGATTGCGATATGTTCTTCGGAATACCAGTCCGATCACGGTGCAGCAGACGATGGTAGCCAACCCTGCCCATACCCCAGCCCCACCGAGATAGGCGCGATAGGCTCCAGCCACCACGATCGCCGAAACCGATGCCGTCCCTCCGCCGAAAAGGCCGGCCAGCGTCAGGACAATGGATCTGCCGTCATAGATGACCCCGTATTCGAGGTGAACCGGAAACATCATTCCAATGACCGCGATCAAGCCGAAAAACACCCCTGCGATCACCTTGTGGTAGGTGTTATCGGATTTGCGAAACCGGACGAGGACAGCATAGAGAGCGGACAGAGCAACCAGCAGCGCGGCGTTGTGCAGAAGATCGAACAGCATCGGAGGATATCCTTTCCATCCGGTTTGAAGAATCGATCCATGCAAAGACGAATCCAAACATCAATGGCCAATCATCATCCGAAAATGCTCCATTGGTTGGTTAGGATCCATCATAGCCTTCTTTCCATAAGGCTTTCAAGCCAATCTTATCCATCCAATGCTGCCCATTCCCGAAACCGTGCCGGCATTCTCCATTTTCAAGCGGCGAATATTTTGATATGAAGCCACCCTAGAAAGATTGTGACCTGCTATCCTTCCCCAGGAATGGACATGGCAGATGTTCACCTGGAATCGCATCGTCTATAACTCGAAAGGAT
>JBFMBE010000166.1:5756-8229 GCA_040755275.1 Thermodesulfobacteriota bacterium
CGGCAATCAACCCATTCGGGGTAGTGACGACTTTCCTTTCAAAGCCGGGCCTCCAGCAGGAGGGCGGGTGGTGTTTTACGAAGCAGCGGAAACTGTTTGAAGCAGCAAACTCAAAAGGCTCCCCCAGCCATCCCGCTGATGTGCGACATGTACAACAAATCGCCCCTACAGCCGTTTTTCAAGATTGATGGTTTGAGACGGCGAAAATCCCTTCGAGCTGAAGAAATGCATCATCTTGTCATCGTTCCAGGCGACAAGGGTGTTGACCTTCTGCACCCCCAAACTTTTGAGATGATCCATAAATTCCCGCATCAGCCGATCGCCGACCCCCTGTTGCTGCACATCCGGATCGACACCGATCGTATCGAGGGTTGCCTGCTCCTGGAAAATCCCATATTCGCCGATAAACAATTCTCCCATGATGAAACCGACCACCGTCCCGTCCGGTTTGACAGCCACGAGGGATGTCGGAAGACAATCCTGGGAATTGAGCAGTTTCTCGAATTTCATCCGGTAATACTCCGGGCGGGCGGTTTTCATCACCTTCTCGTCGATGGCGACGACGGCATCGAAGTCCCTGGCTTCCATCAATCGAACGGATATGTCTCGTGAGCTCATGGCAGGTCCTTTCTGATGAGCAGGCGTTTGAAACAGCGTGTTCGCAACAAGCCTTGACTTGGCCTTCCCGTTGGTTTATAAGAAACCGTTTTTTGGAATCATGCGCCCGTGGCCCAGGGGATAGGGCGTCAGCCTCCGGAGCTGAAGATCGCTGGTTCAAGTCCAGCCGGGCGTACCATTCCTTCCTCACCGCAGTCTTCGTCTTTCCCTCTTCCTTTCGTTGTCTTTCAGGGTTCACGCCCCCTTCATCGCCCCAGTCGTCTGTCGCCCGTTTTGTGCCAGCATCTCGACATCCAGCATCGATGTCAGGACACCCGATTCTAGCACGCCGATTCCTGAAAAAATCCGGGCATTTCGGATCAGCCGCCCGGGCCGAAGGATCATGACCGGCTTGTTGCCGACGATCGTGTCGACCATCAATCCCCGTATCGGCCGGCGATCGGGCGAAGTCACACCGGAAGAACGCAGCATCAGCACCCCGGGAGGCTGCCTACCGTGGACCTTGACCCCGAAGAGCATCCTCAAATCCAAAATGCCGTCCCGGGCATCGTCCGGCGGTTCACCGTAGCTGGCTGCATCGAGGCCCGACGTCGGAACGGCTATGCGGTAGGGACCGACCGTAAAGACGACGGCATGCAATACCGAAAGCGACATCGGCAGGGTCACCGTGATGCTCGTTCCCTCACCGGGCGTCGAATCGATCTCGAGGGTTCCGTTCAGATACGTGATGGCCTGGGCGATGACATTCATCCCGATGCCCCGGCCCGCCGCCTCGTCGGTCGCAGACGCCGTCGAGAAATCGCTGCTCAGAATGGTTGCGAAAAAAGATGCCCTGTCCATCCGGGCAATATCGGCATCCCCGTATCCCCGCCTCTCCCGCAGATAGCGTTCGATGGCCTCCCGTCGGATGCCGGCCCCGTCGTCTGCAATCCGTAGCACCAGGGTTTCCTTGCGACTCTCGGCAAAGATCCGAATCGTCCCCTCTTCCGCCTTTCCCTTCGCCCTGCGCTCCTCGGGAGGCTCGATGCCATGGGCGATTGCGTTTCGAACGATATGGATCATCGGTTCCCGAAGTCTGTCGAGAAGAGCCACATCCGCCTTGATATCCCCGCCGGAAAGAACGATCCGGACCTTTTTCCCCATCTGTCTGGCCTGATGATGGATCGTATGCCTGTAGAGCGCGACGAATTCCTCGATCGACATGAGCCGCAACTGGGCGAGTCGGAAATAGAGCCCCTTTGCAAGTGCCGCATATTGATCGATCCAGCTCTGCACCGCAGCCATTTCGGGAGGAAGCGCCGGTTTCGTGCGTTCCATCAACAGCAACTCCTGGGAAAAGCCCAACAGCTCCTCGATCAGTGAACACGGTACTCCGATGGACCGGATCGGATCGACCGCAATTCCATCTCCTCCATCCCGTTCCGGTTTCGATTCCTCGACAGCCGCGCTGGCCTCCGACCCCTTCGCCAGCACCTGCAACAACCGGTAATAGGCCGAGTTCAGTTCCGGCACATCGAGCTGACCAAAGCGCGGAATCAAGGCCTTGAGCAGGGAATAGCCCTCCGTCAGGATTCGGATCGACGTTTCCCGAGCCGTCCATTCCCGTCGCTGAAATTTCAGACACCAGGCCTCCATTTCATGCGCCAGACGGGAGATGGCATCCAAGCTCATGGCCCTGGCCATCCCCTTGATCGAGTGGATTTTTCCATGAAGCTCCTCCCAGTGGCCGGTTTCTTCAGGGGCCGCTTCCACCTCGATCAGAATCGATCCGATTTCCTGCAGGTATTTATCCGATTCCCGAAGGAAGATCTGCCGGTATTTCTCCAGATCCATGACCGCTGTTGAATATCCTCTC
>JBFMBE010000167.1:0-1391 GCA_040755275.1 Thermodesulfobacteriota bacterium
CAACATGCTGGTCATTCGAAGTGTCATGGGAACGGCGAAGACGGTCGTCTATTGCAGCCTGGTCATCGTCATGTCGACGATCTGCGGTATGGCTTTCGGTCATTATTTCCCATGATGGCTTGAGGGTTGCGAAGAAGTCAGATGGCAAGCGATAGAAATCAGTAGGCGGAAGGGAAGCGGAAGACTTCCCATAGGATTTCAGAAGTCGTACCCCGATGGATATCAGAAAGGAGAAACGAATGGACGTTAAGGTATTGGGCCCTGGATGCCCCAAGTGCAAGCAGACGGAACAGGTTGTGAAGGATGCCCTGAGGGAGGCGGGCATTTCGGCCAATGTCGAAAAGGTGACCGATGTGATGCAAATCGCAGGTTATGGCGTATTCGGAACCCCTGCTGTCATCATCGACGGCGAGGTCAAGAGTGTCGGAAAAATTCCCAAGAAGGAAGAAGTCGTCAAATGGATTACCGGGAAATAGGATACGTTACCTGGCAGGTTGTTGAGATTCGGTGGGCTCGAACCTCGGCCGGCCGCCCAAGTGGGCTGTCGTGATGCTGATCGAGATTGGGATCGAAAAGGACAAGAATCTCGATCCGAAAGCTGCAGAACTCGCAATGGGGAAGAATGCCATCCGGCAAGGCCGTCCATAACCATCGGGATGAGTGCCGGATGATGAGCGTCAACGTGCTTTTGCGAAGACGACAAGGATGTGATATGGTATGCTGCAGCAGGCGAAAAAGCCGTTTGTTTGGAAACGGCCGGATCCAATGCCACTGCTTGCAGATGGACAACAACCCCACAAGGCGATCACGAAAAACCCCCGAACATCCTGATGCCTGGCTGCAAAGGCTTGCATCCCGATGTTCACCGCGGAAGCCCGACATTTCTTCGAAAACGGGATCGTCTTGTGAATGCTTCCAAAGGAAGGCCTGAAATGCGTTTCACCGCTACGCAAACGTGTACCCTCACCGTTTCCATGCTTTCTGGCATCCTGTTGCTAGCTTTTCTGGTATGCCCGTGTTCGGTATTTGCCGGAAAAGGTCCGGAAGCCGTCCTTCCTCAGCCCGAATATGATTTCGGTACAGCCCTGGAGGGGAACACAGTTGTTCACGATTTTGTCATCCAGAACAAGGGGGATGAACCGCTGATCATTCATCGGGTTCGTACGGGCTGAGGATGTACGGCCGTCTCGAGTTCGGGACAAATACCACCGGGTGGCGAGGGAACCATCACGCTGAAATTCAATACGGATGGGTATGGCGGCCGTAAGGTTCGTGAGAGTGCGGGTGTCGAAACGAACGACACGACCAAAAAAGATATGACGATTGCCTTGATCGGGATGGTGGAAAAGTTCGCCATCGTCTCTCCGGATCGGGTGACGATGATCGGGGCC
>JBFMBE010000167.1:1401-8047 GCA_040755275.1 Thermodesulfobacteriota bacterium
GTAGCGAGCTGAAAAGCCATGTCACGGTCAGCCCAACACCCCAGTATCCTTTCAAGGTGACCGGGATGCGGTTGAAGAACGGCGAATTCATCAAGGCGTCTTACGAATGGAAAGACGGGGAAAAGAAGGCCTTCGTTCAGATCGAAAATCGCATGAACGAAAAAGGGCGTTATGTCGATGCGGTGATTCTCACGACGGACAGTCCGATCAAGCCGGAAATCAACATTCCCGTCTATGGCATCCTTCGTTGAACGATGATGGGCTTGAAAGCAGTCATTCGATCGACAAAGCTTGCCACCGGGGCAGGTGGTCAATGCTTTGCGGGAATCGCCGTTGCAGGCGGCCGGTTGAAACACGTTGACTCCTGATCCCCTCCGAAATGGAACGACCGAAGCATCATGGTTTCATCATCGACAGCTTGTAACCATTCCTCCCATTCTTCCCATTCGGATCGCGCCTCAAGCGTATGGAAAGGGCAATGGGGTTTTGCGGTTCAATTCGCCACGATCGGGCTGCTGGCGGTTCTCGCGGCGGTTGCCGTCAATGCCCTCAGGCCCGATCCGCTCCCCTGGATCGGGGATTATTCCGAAGAAGCCCGACTGAGCTCTCCCACCGGCCGGAAACTGGCCATTTCCCTCGATGAAGCATTCCATCTATATGAGCGGCGGCAGGTCTTGTTTTTGGATGCCAGAAGTGCATCCGATTATGCAGCCGGTCACATCGCCGGCGCCCTCAGCGCTCCGGTGTCTGAAGGCGAGGAACGGTTGCTGCAGGTACTCGATGGAGTCCCCGATTCCACAGTCATCATCACCTATTGCGACGGTGAAAGCTGCAATCTCAGCAAAGAGCTGGCCATCATGATCGAAGCCTTCGGATTTTCACATGTCCATGTTCTGGTGAACGGCTTGAGTGTCTGGAAGAAAGCCGGTTATCCGATCGAGGGAGCCTCATGAGTTCCACCGATACCTCCCACGTTTGTACGCTGGATCATGGTCACCACAACCACCATCATCCTGTGCCGGACATCACATCCGATCGAACCGGCATCAGGTTGCTGATCACCCTCGGGCTGAATCTGGCCATTCCAATCGCACAAATCATCGGTGGCTATGTGGCTCGCAGTTATGCCCTGATTTCGGATGCCACCCACAATTTCAGCGATTTCACAGCCATCCTCATTTCCTATATCGCCTTTCGGATCGCCCAAAAAGGGCCATCGCTCCAGAATACCTTCGGATATCGTAGGGCAGAGATACTGGCGGCAATGGTGAATGTGGCCCTTCTGGTCGGAGCATCCATCGTCATTCTGATCGGTGCATTCAAGCGACTGCTGCATCCGGAGCCCATCGAAGGCATCCTGGTCATTGTCGTAGCCGCAGTCGGTGTTCTCGGAAACGGTTTTTCCGCATGGCTGCTGCATCTCGATTCGCAGCACAACGTGAATGTTCGAGGAGCCTTTCTGCACATGGTGGGTGACATGCTCACCTCCGTGCTGGTGGTCATCAACGGTGTCATCCTCATGTTCCGACCCTGGTACTGGATCGATCCGCTGCTTTCCGTTCTCATCGTCGGATTCATCCTGAAGAACTGCTGGGGGATTCTTCGAGAAGCCGTAGGAATTCTGATGAATGCCACACCCGGACATATCGATATTCGGGAGGTGCTCGATTTCTTCAAAGGGATTCCAGGGGTTGAAGGAGCTCATTACCTGCATGCATGGAATCTCGGGTCCTCCGGCGTGGCATTTTCGGCGCATGTCGTCGTACCCGATCAGCCGGTCAGCCGACTCGAAGGGCTCAGACAGGAAATCTCCGACGGGCTCATGCGGCGGTTTGGCATCGACCATCCCGTGCTACAGTTCGAAACGGCCGCTTGCGGGAATGGCGGCATGTTCTGTGAGCAGCTGTGTGCTGCACCCAATGGGGAGACAGGCGGTGAGGGGACGACGAAGCGACTGTCTGAAGCTATCCCCGTGAATTCGTGCCATGAAACGTCGAAATACCCCTGGATCCCGTGGCTGTTTCGGTTGATGCGCATCGGACTCGGGGTCATCTGGATCTGGGCCAGTATCGACAAACTGTTTCATCCCAGGGAGTTCGCCGAAATTGTATACAACTACCGGTTGCTGCCGGATATGGCCGTAAATGCCGTTGCCATTGTCCTGCCTTCGTTCGAAATCCTGCTGGGCCTTTTTCTGGTGATCGGGGTCTGGGTGCCGGGAGCTGCTTTCGGCAGTCTGTTTCTGATGAGCGTCTTCCTGATGGCCATCGGGTACAACCTGTATCGCGGTCTCGACATCCACTGCGGGTGTTTTTCGACATCCGCATCGGACGGCCCGATATCCTTATGGGAAATCGGTCGGGATGGCGTCTTGTGGCTGGTGTCGATCCTCCTGTTGATCCGGGAACAATGGAAGAGGGGATGAACGTCGGGGATTGACGGATGGTGATCACCTGTTTGCGGCAAGAACCCCCTGAACCAGGCATGTGACCGACTGGCAAAGGATCGCATCGAAAATTGTCAGTCGGTTATGCGTAGCGCTAGTTGTCTCAAGGAACCACCCGGTGCCGTACCAAGCACTTGCAGATGCCGTTCTTCTCCTGCACTTTGGAATCGTCCTCTTTGTCGTGCTGGGGCTGCCTGCTATCCTCATCGGGAACGCGGCAGGGTGGGCGTGGGCAAACGTATTCTGGTGGCGTCTGGCGCATTTGGTCGCCATCGTGGTGGTTGCCCTGCAGGCTTGGCTTGGCCACTACTGCCCGCTCACCATCCTTGAGTCTTGGCTTCGCGTTCAAGCGGGAGAATCGGGCTACACGAGTAGCTTCATCGAGCACTGGGTACAACGTGTTCTTTACTACCAGGCACCGCTGTGGGCCTTTGCCATCATCTATACCGTGTTCGGCCTTGCGGTGGCATGGGCTTGGTGGCACTATCCGCCTCGGATGGACAAGCCGAAGAAAAACGATGCCTAAGCCCTCAATGCATCCGGCAGTCATCGGCGTGGTGCTTGGCCCGCGAAGCGCAGGATAAACGCGGCATCAGGGACACAGCCGAGTAAAAGCACATGCTGCTTGGCCTTATCTACCTCAAGTACAGCAAAGAAGAGGACGTCATGAAAGAAAAGACCCAGAAGAATCTCTATACCGCTTTCGTCGGTGAGGCGAAAGCCTACTTTCGGCTGCTGGCCTATGCAGCGAGGGCCAGGGAAGAAGGCATTGCCCAGGTCGATTTGCTCTTTCGGGCGATTGCCGAAGCCGAACGCGTTCATGCCACGCGGAGCCTGAACCTTGTCCAGGAGCTCGTCGTCCAAGACACGGACACCAACCTGGAAAAATCCTTTCAACGGGAAAAAACCGTCAGCGAAAACGTATATCCCGATTTCATCAAGGATGCAGAGGATGAAGGCGAAACTGCAGCCGCCATTTTCTTCAGTCATGCCAGGGATGCGGAAAGCTTTCACGCCAAGCTCTATGAACGGGCCATCATGAACGTCATCAAGGAAAAGGTGGAAACCTATCACGTCTGCCAGGTATGCGGCTATGTGGCGGAAAGGAAGGTCCCGACCAAGTGTCCTGTCTGTGGTGCGCCGCAGGAGCAGTTCAAGCCGGTCGAAGCCTGATCCATCTTCAAGCCGATTCTTCGTCGCCCGTATCCTATGGCGTATCGGCTTGCATTCGATCAATCGAGATGATCACGCCAAAGGTCGCTATCCGCCGATTTTCTTTCAATGTTGGAGGCACGGCTTTACAGGAAATTCGGTGGTTGGCGACTTGTTGCGACTTCATCATGAAATGGGGATTGTCGTCAGCCCCATCGTCTCCAGAAATCCGGCGCCGGCCGCCCGATCGATGGATAACCATGTTTCGGGAAGGGTTGCAGTAACGAAGCGTTTCTCTTTGGATGCCGTCGTTCCGCCCAACAAAAGGGTGTTGGATGTTTCGATGTCTTTCAATGCGAATGGATCGATGGTCATGACCGCAATGTCGTCATGAAGAAAGGCTGCACGCCTGAGCCTTCGGACCCGATCCAGAAGCGAAGCCAGCCATGCTTGCGGAGGATCCATCTGTCGAAAAACCTGCAGCCCATTCTCGTCGTCATTCGGATCGAGCACATCAGCCAGTCCGTCCGATGCCAGAAGAATCCTACTGTCCGGAGTCAGCGGAACCCGAACGGGGAGGGGAGCGGTCGACATTCTGCCCACAAAATGCATGTTGACGGGGTTGCGGTAAAGCATAGCCCCTGTCTTCCAGTCCATGATACACAGGGTGCTGTCACCGCCGGAAACGACGATTGCCTCGGGTCGTGGACCCATTTGAAGCTGAACCCCAACGAACGTGGCCTTCTGGACGTATGGCTGGCTACACCAGGCGGATTGCAGGCATTCGGGCCATGGGGTGGTGCAGATCCCGGTTGCAATCGCCTGCAACAGCCTTCTGGATGCCTCGGGAGACCGTTCGCTTGCATCCGATAGAGCAAACACCCGATGGTGGACATCTATCAGAAGACAATCCCCATTTCCAAAGAGGCCATGGTTTTTGTCCAGGCTGCCGATCAGAACCGCAGTCACGGCATCTCCGAAGCGGACGGCGCGAAGGGCTGGATTTACCTGGATCGTTGGATTCATGATGTAGCAGTGGGCCATCCGTCCGGAAGCTGCTCGATCAGCTGGATCAGCCGCTCGATATCGTTGAGTGCGATTTTCGGGATGTGGACATCGATGGAATCATCCGTCACGATGGCGATCAGTCGCGGATCCGAAAGGCACAACGGAGCATCGGCGACGGCAGATCGAAACACCTCGATCTTGGGTATCGGTTCTTTCTTGAATCCTTCCACCAGAACGATATCGATGCCGTCCAGATGGGGCAAGACGGCGTGCAATCGGTCTGGAACCCCCTGTCTCGAAATCACCATTTCACCGGGCGCAGAAACGACGACTGCATCTGCCCCGCTTTGTTTGTAACGCCAGGTGTCCTTTCCTTTTCGATCCATATCGAAGCCATGACCGGCGTGCTTCACCGTGGCTACCCGATAGCCCCGCAGCTTGAGTTGCGGAACCAGTTTTTCGATCAGCGTGGTTTTCCCGGATTCCGAAGAACCGACGAAACCGATGATTTTTCCCATTGCCTATCCTTTGGAGGGTCTGGTAATAGAGCTCGTCCGAACATGAGCCGTTTCAGAGGGGAGCCCGGGGTTGGTAATTGTTGCTAAGTGATATGCTGTAGTCTTCGGCTTGTCAAGCCTGACGGCCCCGCAAAACGTCAGAAAGTCTCTGTCGAATCGCGGGGTGGCTGGGGAACCTTTTTCGCTGCTGCGAAAAATCTCAGCCGCCCGATCTCGTAGGATCGGACGGATGGCCAGGCAGCAAACATAGGCTGGTTGAATCGCAACGGATTGCTTTTTAATGAAAAGTCGATCGAACACGTCCGTCCGATCCAACGATATCCGGCGGCTTCAAACACGTTTTCGCAGCAATCTTAAAAGGCTTCCCCGGCCACCCCGCTGATGCCCGGCATTCCCGAAAAGCACGGAAAAAGCGACTTTTTGCGGGACCATCAACTTCTAACAAGCCGCAGATACATGGCCGTATTTCCCATCATCGAGCTGAAGCAGCTGACCAAACGGTTTCGGAACCAGACGGCCGTCGATCACGTGGACCTGGAGATTCCGGAAGGAATTTGCTTTGGATTGCTGGGGCCAAACGGCGCCGGCAAGACGACGACCCTCGAGATGATCGAGGGTATTCAGGAGCCGAGCAGTGGTGATATTCTCTATCGGGGAAAGCCGCGTGGACGATCGTTTGCAGAGGAAATCGGCATCCAGCTCCAGCAGACCACCTTGCTGTCCTTCCTGACGATTCGAGAAACCCTTCGGGTTTTCAGTAAGTTATATCGTCGAAGTCTGGACATCGACGAGGTTCTGGAACTTTGCCATCTGACGGAGATTCAGAACCAGTACAACGACAAGATTTCCGGAGGTCAGCGGCAGCGCCTGATGTTGGCTATCGCCCTCATCAACGATCCCATGCTGATTTTTCTCGATGAACCTTCGACCGGTCTCGATCCGCAGGCTCGGCGCAATCTCTGGGACATTATCGATTCGATCAAGGCCAAGAAACGTACCATTATCCTGACCACCCATTCCATGGAGGAAGCCGAGCGGTTGTGCGATGATGTCGCCATCATGGATCAGGGGCGGGTGATCGCCCGGGGGGATATCCCCTCATTGTTGGCAGCCCATTGCTTCGATGCATCTGGCAACCGCTTGTGTGAACCCAATCTTGAAAACGTATTCCTACGTCTGACCGGCAGGCAGCTACGGGACTAAAGGTCCAATCCCTGCTCATGACAGTGCCACCATCCCCTCGTGGGTGAACATGTGGCCTGGAACTCATAGTCTATCCAATCGAAAGAGATGAGATTTCAACGGATGTGGGCCATTTTCATGGCCAGAAATTTGGAGTATTTTCGGGATACGGCTGCCTTTGGATGGAATTTTCTGTTTCCGTTTCTTATTATTGCCTACATTCCACACCCCTTGGCAGGGGCAAAAGGGTAATTTTTACCAATCTTTTTTCTGGACTCTGCTCATAAAACGTGGTAAAAGGGTTGGCCATGAAAGTGCCAACTCTTATTCAAAGCCGCCT
>JBFMBE010000168.1:0-7889 GCA_040755275.1 Thermodesulfobacteriota bacterium
CGTGGAATCGCAACGGCTTGCTTTTCAATGTCAATTCGTTCAAGCGCGTCCGTCCGATCCAACGATATCCGGCGGCTTCAAACACGTTTTCGCAGCAGTCTCAAAAGGCTTCCCCAGCCACCCCGCTGATGCCCGGCATTTCCCAAAAGCACGGGAAAAGCGACTTTTTGCGACACCATCCTCCTTGACTTCCTGTTGAAAAGCCCCGAATGACTGAATCCTATCGCCGTTTGCGCAAGTATCCCCTCTCTCCCATACCGACCTGAAGGAGAGAGGGGGCGAACGATCTTCGGATGCTTCAAACAGTGATGGCCCCGCAAAAAGTCCATCATATGGACGGCGTCGCAAAACACCCCCCCACCCTCCTGCTGGATGCCCGGAGTTGAAGGAAAAGCGGTGGGTAGCGACTTTTTGAACGCGCATCTGATTTGTTCAGCCATCGGACGCCCACTGCCCACTGCCGACTGCCGACTGCCCACTACCCACTGCCCACTGCCCACTGTTCCACAATAAACAGGATTCATCCACCAAATTCGACCCAAGAAATTTCTTGACAGCAATCATGATCGTGAACTATAAGCCAACCAGTCGGATTGTATACCGACCAATCGGATTGGCCGGCCAGCTTCATAACTCCATTTGGTAAGATACAGAGAGGTCCCAGATGGCCACACTTCCCAAAATCGACGATATTCGACGAAATCAGATCCTTCAGGCTGCGATGGCGACGCTGGCCAGTTCCGGAAGCGCAAATGTCACCATGGAGGACATTGCCACAGCTTGCGGTCTGTCCAAAGGCGGACTTGCCCATTATTACCCGTCGAAAAGCGAGCTTTTCATGGCTGTATTCGTTTCCTTTTTCGACGGAATTTTCGAACGCTCCTGCAGGCATATGCTCCAGGCCGATCATCCATTGGAAAAACTCCTGTCTTTTACATGGCTTTTCGATCGAGACGATCCGGATTGTCAGGTCGGCTATCCGTTGCTGTTCGATTGCATGGCCCTTGCGGTGCACGACGAGGCGTATCGTCGGCTGCTGTTTTCATGGTTCGGCAACTGGGTGAAGCTGCTGCAGAACGTTATCGAAGAGGGACAAAAGCAGGGGCTGTTTGTCGGAATCGCTGCAGAATCGGCAGCCATGGCCATTTCGGCCGTGTATCAGGGAATCGCCACCCGATGGTATTTTGCACCAGAAACCCATGATTCACGCTGGGCCGTCGAGGCATGCCGCAAGGCGATCGAAGGGATTGTGGGCGGGGGGAGGTCGTCATAGGTCGATAGGGGTTGGGGTATGAGCGATAGATACAGGTGGATTCGTTCTGGAATCGAGGCGGAGAACCAAGGAAAGGGGTAACGTATGCCGGTTTTTGAGAGCACGCAGCACATGTATGACGTACTGGGAAAACTGTTCCGGACGCTGATGGCCGATCCCGAGATGGGGCAGAAATTTCAGGAGGCCGACATAGTCATCAAATTCACCATTCATGAGCCGAGCGGGCAGATCTGGCTCAATTCGGACAAAACCGTCATCTGCGGCGAGGCGGATCTCAAGCCGACGATCGAGATGAGCTTGAGCGGAGATTCCTGCCATCAGTTTTGGCTGAAAGAATTGACCCTGCCGCTGGCCCTCGCCAAGGGAAAGATCAAGGCCAAGGGACCGATGCCGAAGGTGTTGAAGCTGCTTCCCATGCTGAAACCGGCCTACGAGGCCTATCCTGCGATCGCCCGGGAGAACGGGCTTCCCATTCAGTCGTGACGGAGGGACCCATCATGGAACGATGCATCAAACAATACGAAGCCGATCGAAAGCAGGCCGTTCGTACCGCCTGTGAATTGATCCTGGCCTCCGGTGTCACCAGCCCACGCGTCGGCGGGGTAGGGGAGTGTACCATCCATATCCTCGATGACGATGCCGACATCGAGGATCTGTGCCAGCAGATGGAAAAAATGGCGGAAATTCAGAAGGCCTGGGCGTTTTTCCGCAGGGATGCAGCTATCCTGAGGGATGCTGATGCCCTGCTGATCGCTACGTCGCTTCGATGTCTGAACGATCCGGCGGATATCAACTGCAACATGTGCGGTAAGCTGACTTGTGAATACCTCAAGCAGGAGCCCAAGCTACCGGCCGACCCAGACGTGGCCTTTCGTGGTCCCTTGTGCATTTTCCGAGCGAACAACCTGGCTTATGCCATCGATGGAATGCTGTCTCAGGCGAGAAACCTCGGCATCGACTATGGGGCGTATTGGTCTGCCGGGGCTGCGGCCTTGCGGATGGGCATTCTGCCGAAGGATACGGGGTTTGCCATCGGTGTTGCGGTTTCCGTTACGGAAAAGAGTCCGTTCCGGGACATTCCGAAACGGTATGCGGAAATCAATCCGAGAACCATGAACGATCGGATGATCCAACGTCTGTGGCCGCAGTTCAGGTCCATCTATAGTTGATGGCCCCAAAAAGTCGGGAAGTCTCTGTCGAGTCGCGGGGTGACTGGGGAACCTTTTTCGCTGCTGCGAAAAAACTCAGCCGCCCGATCTCGTAGGATCGGACGTATGGCCAAACAGCAAACGGAGGCTGGTTGAATCGCAACGGCTTGCTTTTCAATCGATAGTTCGATCCAGTACGTCCGTCCGATCCAACGATATCCGGCGGCTTCAAACACGTTTTCGCAGCAAGCTCAAAAGGCTTCCCCAGCCACCCCGCTGATGCCCGGCATTTCCGAAAAGCACGGGAAAAGCGACTTTTTGCGAGTCCATCACAGTTGACGTCATCAATGTTTCTTCTGGAGGAAAATATGGCAGTTCTTCAAATGACCGAATTGATCGAAAACGGCCTGGAGCGGGCTGTCGAGCTGATGGCTCTTGCGGCGCACAACAGTTTTCGTTTCGGCAACCGCAACACCATCCGGATGATCGCTGTGGGGAAGGAGGAACTCGAGCAGATCGCGGAATTCTGCTTTTCCCTGGGAGACATGTCTCCCTTGGCGGCCCGGGATGGCAGGCATGTGCTGCAATTGATCAAGGAGCCTTGCAGCCTCTTGCTGATCGGTGACAAGCGGAAATCCGATTTCGGCTTCAACTGCGGTGCCTGTGGATATCGGACATGTGCCGAAATGAACGCCGCAGAGGAAGTCGAATCGCTGACAGCCCGGGGACCGAGCTGTCAGTTCAAGAACATCAATCTGAACATCGCCGCAGATGCAGCTGCAGCCATGGCGCATCGGCTGGGGCTTCACTGTCGGGTGTTCAGTACACTTGCCTTCGGTGCCCTCGCCCTGAACCTCATCGAAGACGTCGATCTGTGTGTGAGCGTCTCCGTAAGCGCCGCAAAGGTCAACCCCTATTTCGACCGTCACATGTTTTGGACGAAGGAACACTGGGACGAGATTTTCAACAAGGAGTTTCCGACGTACAACCGCGGTTTCATCGGGGCGGTGGAATGAGGGGAGGAGGGAGAAGATCATCATGTCCAACAAAGCCCATCTGAATCCAGCGATCGTGTCCCATCTGATCGAGATCAAGGCGGATGAATCGCCCGACAAACCGATCATGACCTTCGAGGCTGGAGACTTCCCGGCCGAGGTACTCACCTATCGGCACTTGTACGAAAACTCGAACAAGGTTGCGCGAATGCTGCTGCAGAACGGGATCGGCAAGGGGGATGTTTTCGGTGTCTTCATGCGGAACCATCCGGAATTTGCCTATTCGCTGTTGGCAGGTCCCGTGATCGGAGCCGTTCTGGTGCCCATTGATCCTCGGAGCACCGGCGATCGGCTGATCTATCTGCTTCGGCACAGCAAGGCCAAGCTCGTGATCCTGACCTCGGACAAGCTCGATACCATTCGGGCCATCCGCCACGCCGTGCCGGACATCCGGTTCGTCGTCTCCTATCGAAGAGAATACCCGGGGGAGATCGACCCGGACTTTCCCGCCTTGAACGAAGTGCTGGAGGCCAATTCCTGGCAGGGCGTCGACCAACAAATCATGGATGTCCGACATCCCATGCAGATCATCTACACATCGGGAACGACCGGTGATCCCAAGGGGGTGATGATCCGCAACAACCGGATCGGATTGTTCAACATCGTCACCAAGCTGGTTTGGAAATACCGCAGCGATGACATCTTGTATACCGGTCTGTCGCTCAGTCACGGTAACGCCCAGGCTGTCACCTTCTTCCCGTCCATCATGGCCGGGATCCGCTCCGTGTTCAGTCCGGGTTTCACCAAAAGCCGCATCTGGGACATCTGCAGGAAATACGGCTGTACGACTTTCTCTCTGTTGGGCGGCATGATGGCCGGCATTTTCAACGAACCGCCCAAACCGGACGATGCCGACAATCCCGTCAAGGTGGTCATTTCAGCAGGAACGCCGCCGGCCGTCTGGGCAGATTTCGAAAAACGATTCAACGTGAAAATTCTGGAATGGTACGGGGCCGTTGAAGGCGGTTTCGCTTACAAGCCGCCGGGAGTCGGTCCCATCGGTTCCTTCGGGAAACCGCTTCCCGGGATGATGGAGTTCAAGGTCGTGGATGACCACGATCGGGAAGTTCCACCGGAAACGGTCGGCGAGCTCATCGTTCGGATGACCAAAGGTGAAACCCGGGTCGATTACCTCGACAACGCTGCGGCCTCCGAGGAAAAGACCCGGGGAGGATGGCTTCGCACTGGAGACATGGTGCATCGAGACAAGGACGGATGGTATTTCTTCCATCACCGCAAGGGGAGCGAGCTTCGCCGTGCGGGTGACTTCATCCAGCCGGATCAGATCGAACGGGTGATCGGAGAACATCCGAATGTGAGCGAGGTGTGCGTGTATGGGATTCCCGCCCAATCCGGCGCCCCCGGGGAAAGCGATATCGTAGCGGCCATCGTTCCTTTCGAGGGAAAAGACATCGATCCGGTTGCGGTGTTCGCCTGGTGTGCCGAGCGGCTTTCCCCGAATTTCGTGCCCTCCTGGCTTCAGGTCGTGGAAGCCATCCCCAAAACCATCTCGGAAAAGGCCCTCGACCGGGTGCTTCGGGAGGCGTTTCGGGTGGATGGAGCGAAGGTGTATCATCGGTAAACGCTGTCTTTTTCATACGGTGAGGGAACATGTCATGTATACGGAACTGCATTTGTCGTTGACGGATGAACAAATCGCCATCCGGGAAGAAACGCATCGTTTTGCTCGGGATGTGCTTCGGCCCGCAAGCATCGAGCTCGACAAGCTCGACAACCCCGAAGACGTCGTTCAGAGCCCCCTGTTTTGGAAAGTCATGAAACAGGGATACGAGCTGGCCTATCACACCATCTTCATACCGGATTCCTGGGGTGGGTTGGGATTGGATCCGATCGAGGTGCACATCGTTCTGGAGGAATTGGGGTGGGGGAGTGCGGATTTCGCCATCGGTTTGGGAGTGTCGTGTTTTCCGGCCTTCTTTGCATCGATGGTGCCCACCGATCGGCTGGCCGAAGAGATCATCACCCCGTTCTGCAGCGACACCGAAGCCCGGATGATCGGTTGCTGGGCCATCACCGAGCCCGATCATGGCACGGATACGCTTTGCCCCAACACGCCGGCTTTTCGGGATCCGGCCATCAGCGGTCAGGTGACGGCCAGAAAAGAGGGCGGCCAGTGGGTGATCACCGGCCAGAAATCGGCCTGGGTTTCCAACGGAACGATCGCCACCCATGCCCTCGTGTACCTGACCATCGATCCGAAAATGGGGATGGCAGGCGGCGGCATTTGCATCGTTCCGCTCGATCTGCCGGGCGTACGAAAGGGCCGTCCGCTCAACAAGCTGGGACAGCGGGCGCTCAATCAAGGGGAAATCTTCTTTGACGGCGTTCGCGTTCCCGAAGAATACATGCTGGTGGAGCCCGACAGCTACGAGGCCATGCTCGATGTAACCCTGGCGACGGCAAACGCCGGGATGGCGGCCACCTTTACGGGCGTTGCCCGTGCGGCTTACGAGGCTGCGCTCGATTATGCCAAACACCACCGGGTACAGGGTGGGAAATATCTCTTCGAACACCAGATGATCAAACACCGGCTCTTCGAGATGTTCATGAAGATCGAGGCGGCCCGAGCCCTGTCTCGTGCCGCAATGATCTACAACTTCAACAACACCCCGCCGCTTACCCAATATTCCATTGCAGCCAAAGTGTTCTGTACGAACACGGCATTCGAAGTGGCCCATGCCGCCGTCCAGATGTTCGGGGGGCTTGGGGTCAGCAAGGAATATCCGGTGGAGAAATTTTTCCGGGATGCACGTGCCGCTCTCATCGAAGACGGGGCGAACGATTCGCTGATGATCACGGCGGCGCACAGCCTCTAATGGAAGGAAATCCATATGAGCCAGAACGTTTATATCATCGGTCTCGGCATGATCCGCTTCAACAAGTATCCGGATCGGGACGTGCGGGACATGGCCCACGAAGCGGTCCGGCTGACCCTCGCCGATGCAGGTCTCGATGCGGATGCACTCGAAGCCGCCTTCTTTTCCAACACCTTCTGGGGGATGTTCTCCAACCAGCATTCCATTCGGGGGCAGGTGATCCTGCGATCGATGGGTATCCAGAAAATTCCGGTGACCAATGTCGAGAACGCCTGTGCAGGAGGTTCAACGGCGCTGCATTTGGCTTGGATGACGGTGAAAGCCGGCATGGCCGATGTGGTGCTGGCGCTGGGAGCCGAAAAAATTTCGAATCCCAACAAAATGCTGTCCCTCGGAGCCTACGCGTCTTGCATGGATGTAGGCAATTTTCAACAACATCTCGAGATGATGCAGGAAATCTCCAAATCCTTCTCCGTGGACATTCCGCCGGATCAGGCGCCACCGGGCGATGGCAGAAGCATCTTCATGGATGCCTATGCCATGGGAGCCAAGTGGCATATGAGCCGCTTTGGCACCACCCAGCGGCAGCTTGCCGTTATCGCCTCCAAAAACCATTTTCACGCATCGCTCAACCCACTGGCCCAGTATCAGCAGCCGATGAGCGTCGAGGAAGTGCTTGCCGACAAGCCGGTCGCTTATCCGCTGACCCGTGCCATGTGTTCTCCGGTCGGCGATGGGGCGGCGGCAGCCGTCGTGTGTTCGGAACACTTTCTGCGAAAGCGCACGTCCTCACGTGCGTTGCGGATACGGGCATCCGTTCTGGGATCGGGGTCGGATCGGAATCTCGACGGTGAAGATATCGGAGAGCGACTGGCCCGTCAGGCCTACGAGATGGCGGGTGTCGGTCCTTCGGATATCAGTTGTGCAGAGCTGCACGATGCAACGGCATACGGTGAGCTGCACCAGACGGAAGCCATGGGATTTTGCCCGATCGGAGAGGGAGGCCCCTATGCCGAAACCTTCGCGACGAGGCTCGGCGGCAAGCAGCCAGTGAATACCAGCGGTGGGCTCGAGTGCCGTGGGCATCCAATCGGGGCTTCCGGACTCGCTCAGATCTTCGAGATCGGGCTGCAACTGCGCGGTGAGGCCGGAAACCGCCAGGTGGAAGGCGCACGTCTGGGGCTGGCCGAAAACGGCGGCGGCAATATCGGTGTAGAAGAGGCGGCCATGTGCATCCATATCCTGGAGCGGGTGTGACGCTGCTTGGATCGGTCTTAGAGGTGTTGACACGTCTCGTTTCTTTTGGTAGAGGTCGTTTCAACAGACGTCAGGAAGGCGTCATCTGAACGGATATCACGGGTTTGGAAAGCGGCTTGAAGGCCGGATATGCAGCGTGTGCTGTGCATATCCGGCCTTTTTTCGTTGACGGCGTCGCAAAAAGTCAGGAACTCTCTGTCGAGTCGCGGGGTGACTGGGGAACCTTTTTCGCTGCTGCGAAAAAACTCAGCCGCCCGATCTCGTAGGATCGGACGGATGGCCAGACAGCAAACAGAGGCTGGTTGAATCGCAACGGCTT
>JBFMBE010000169.1:0-7821 GCA_040755275.1 Thermodesulfobacteriota bacterium
ATTCATTGTTTGGCCATCCGTCCGATCCTACGAGATCGGGCGGCTGAGTTTTTTCGCAGCAGCGAAAAAGGTTCCCCAGTCACCCCGCGACTCGACAGAGACTTCCTGACTTTTTGCGGGGCCATCAAGAATGATGGCGCTGCAAAAAGTCGGAAAAAAGGCATTTTTGCAAATTGCAACCCAATACATTCAGCATGTTATGCGTGTGAAAATAAAAAATTTCGACTTTTTGCGAAGCCATCAAGAATGATGAGCTCGCAAAAAGTCGGGCCCTCGGGATGGACCCGCAGGAAGGCGGGTGAATTTTGCTCAGCAGCGGAAAACACCACCCGCCCTCCTGCTGGAGGCCCGGCTTTGAAGGAAAAGCGGTGGTTAGCGACTAGTTGCGACGCCATCAATCCCGACGCCTGTTGGTATAACAGGGGAATGGTCCATGACCACAGGGTTGCCAAAAGGATGCATCCAGAACTCCTTTGTGGGGCCCGAACAACACACCGAGCGTTTCCGGAACGAGGACTTCCCGAGGCGGGCCTTCGGCGATGCAGGTGCGGTTGATGGCAATCACGTGGGTGGCATGGTGCAGGACGGTTCCTAGATCGTGGCTGACCATGATCTGGGTAAATCCGTAACGCTCCTGCAGGGAATGCAGCAGCGAACACATCAAATGTTCGGCCTGAACGTCCACGCCTGCTGCAGGCTCGTCCAGCACCAATAGCTCGGGTTCACCTTGCAGGGCAAGCGCCAGCAGGACCCGCTGCAGCTCGCCTCCGGACAATGTGCCAAGCCTTCTGGGGGCCAGTTTTTCTGCCTGTACGGAAGCAAGCAGTTCGATGGCCTTCCGTTTTAGGCTGGAGCGTTTTCCCAACCACAACGGCATCCGCTGCATCCCCATCATCAGAAATTCGATCACCTCGATCGGCATTCCACGATCGACCCCCATGCGCTGAGGTACATATCCAATCCGAGGGACCCTTCCGTCTCCACCGAAGCGGACGGCTCCGGTAGAATACACCTGACCCAGCAAGGCCATCAGCAGCGTCGTTTTTCCGGCGCCGTTGGGGCCGATCACAGCAGTCCACCCGCCCTTGGGCACCCGGGCATGGATGTGATCCAGAACAGCGATGGGGCCGTAGGCAACGGACAGATCATCGAAAAGAACGGCGAAGGGTTCGATATCGGTCGATGGGGCAAAGCTCATTGCATGTCTGCATTGGTGCGATGGGTGATGAGATCGTTCGTGAACACAGTCTGCATCAGCTTTCCGGCCTATTTCCATCTCTAGAGGATGGCCAATCCCGTCATGCTTTCTTCCCTGCAGCTATCTCAAAGAAATCTTGAACTCTTGCAAGAGATTTTGCAAGATAGATTCAACATCCCGATTGCGTCAAGAGGCAAACAGGAAAGTGTTGCCAGGAAACCATTTGTTTTATATAGAGAACGTCCCAAAGGACGAATCCGATTTGTTCGAATGAGCTGCACAACAAGGCCGGGATGATACGAGAGACCTTTCATGAAGCGAAACACATCTCAGCGGGAAGCGATCAAAGCGGTTTTTCGAAAAGAGCGCCGCGCTCTCGGCATCGACGAGGTGCTGATCGGCGGGCAGCGCATGGTGAAGACACTGAATCAGGCTACGGTATACCGCAATCTCAAGCTTCTGGTCGAGGAGGGATGGCTCAAAAAATGGCATCATCCCATCAAGGGAACGATTTACGAACCTTCCGATCTCGCCCATCACCACCATTTTCATTGCCGTATCTGCGAACACATTTACGAAATCGAAGGCTGTCTGCTCGATCCATCGGCCAAAGCCCCCCAGGGGTTTCTGACCGAGGCCCACGATGTCTTTCTCTATGGGGTCTGTCCGAGCTGCAGAAAAGCCGAAACCATCACCGAAGGCGTACCATGATCCCCATTGAATCCATCTGGGCCGAAATCGATCTGGAAGCGATCGCCCACAACGTTCGTCAACTCAAGACCATCCTGACACCTCCCGCCAAGTTCATGGCAGTCGTCAAGGCAAATGGATACGGCCACGGTACGGCTGCCGTCGCATCCAAAGCCATCGAGGCCGGAGCCGATATGCTCGGTGTGGCTCGAATTGCAGAGGCCATCGCCCTTCGGCAAGCCGGCATCTCGCATCCCATTCTCGTGTTCGGGCCGCCTCCGCCGGAACGAATCGCGGAAATCGCCGCTTATGACCTGATCCAGTCCGTCGGAACCTTTGCCTTTGCTCGGATGATGTCGGATCATGCCCAACTGACCGGTCGATCCATCACCATCCACATCAAGGTGGATACAGGGATGGGAAGGCTCGGCGTGCTTCCGGCCCCGGTTCGCTTTTCAGCCCTCGGCAAGCAGCTGGGTGGAGCAGCCGTTCGGGAAGTCGAATCCATTTGTCATTTGCCAGGGCTCATTGCCGAAGGTATTTATACCCATTTCGCCAATGCGGACGATCCGGATCTGGACTTCGCTCACGATCAGCTCAGCCGGTTTCTCGATTTTATCCAAACGCTGAAGCATCGCGGGATGCATTTTCCCATCCGTCACGCGGCCAACAGCGCAGGCATTCTGCGGCTTCCGGAAAGTCACCTCGATCTGGTCCGGGCCGGGATCGCCTTGTATGGCTACCATCCTTCCGCGGACACCCACAGACCCGATGTGGACTTGAAGCCGGCTTTGTCTTGGAAAAGCCGGATCGTCCACATCAAGAACGTTCCGAAGGACTTTTCCGTCAGCTACGGAAGGACGTACCGGACCCCCACGCCGACACGGATCGCCACAATCGCAGCGGGATATGCAGACGGGTTGAGCCGCTCCCTTTCCTCGAACGGAGAAGTCCTGATCCGGGGCATGCGGGCTCCGATCGTCGGCCGGGTCTGCATGGATCTGACGATGGTCGACGTCGGCCATATCCCCGAGGCGGCCGTCAACGATGAGGTCGTCCTCATCGGAAAACAAGGGGACACGCAGATTACAGCGGACGATCTGGCCGCACGTCAACACACGATATCCTACGAAATTCTGACATCCATCGGTCAACGGGTTCCCAGGCTGTACTTCTCTGCCGATCGAGATGGAAGGCGTACCGTTTGACCCAACATCCGTTTTCATTCAACGAAAGACAGAAAGGTACCCCATATGAACATTGTCGTTTTGTTGAAACAAGTCCCATCGACCGACTCCTTGATCGAACCGACTTCGGACAAGCGTTCGATCAAGACCGCCGACTTGAAATGGGTCATCAACCCGTATGATGAATTTGCCGTCGAGGAAGCCATCCGGGTACGGGAGGCCAAGGGAGGAACGGTCACCATCGTGACCATCGGCGAAGCCAAGGCTGTCGAGGCCGTCCGCACCGCGCTCGCCATGGGAGCGGACAAGGCCGTTCTGGTGCAAGATCCGGCCTGTGCGGAAATGGACGGCTTGGGCGTTGCGGAGGTCCTGGCAACAGTCGTATCCGGAATTCAACCCGATCTCATCCTTGCAGGTCAGCGCGCCGTTGACGACGAAAACTGGCTGGTCCCCGCCGCAGTGGCCCACCGGCTGGATATGCCCTGCATCTCTCTGGTGATCGGGCAACAGATCGAGGGAGATACGATTGTCTGCAAACGCACGATAGAAGGCGGCATCGCAACGATCCGTGCCAAACTTCCAGTCGTGATCACCACCCAGAGAGGCCTGAACGAACCCCGCTACGCCTCCCTTCAGGGCGTCATGAAGGCCAAGAAAAAACCCCTCGACACCGTGAAGCTGGCAGACATCGGCCTCAGCCCCAAGTCAGCCAAATCCCGGATTCTCGCTCTGAAACATCCACCGGCACGCACAGCCGGAAAGCTGATCCCAGGCGCCACGACCGTCGAAAAGGCGAAGGAACTGGTGAGGCTGCTTCACGAAGAGGCGAGAGTGATTTAGGAAGGATGTGTGATGGTGACGACATTTTGAACCATTCGACGAACGATGTCGGTTCGTCTTTCGACAGGAGGTATCCATATGCCCAACACCATTCTGGTGATCGGAGAAATATCCAAAGGCAATCTTCGCAAGGTCAGCATCGAAGCGATCAGCGAAGCACGACGAATCACCGACCGGATCGGCGGCAGCCTCCAGGTACTCCTGATGGGAGAACACCTGGACACCGCTGCAGGAAAAGCCGCAGAATTCGGTGCAGACACCCTCATCCTGGCCGATGATCCAAGGCTGGCAAACTATCTGCCGGACACATGGAGCACCATCGCTGCAGACGTCATCCAAACGAACCATCCCGCTTACATCCTGATCGGTTCGACCACGACCGGTCGGGATCTCGCCGCCTGCCTTGCCGCACGTCTCGATGCCCCGCTGGCAATGGACTGTGTCGCCAGCCGGTGGGAAAACGAGAATTTTGTGATCACCCGCCCCATGTACGGCGGGAAAGTCCTGGCGGACATCGTCCTGGAAGGCACCCCCCGGATCATCGTCAATCGGGCCAATTTTTTCCAGGCCGTTGCCCGGAAAAACAGCGTCAACCTGATCCGTTATGAAGGCCCGATTCCGACATCCAAACTATCGCTCGACGATGTCCAGCGGGAAGCCTCCGCAAGACCGGAGTTGACCGAGGCGGACATCATCGTTTCGGGTGGAAGGGGCATGGGAGGGCCAGATTTCGGTATTCTGGAAAAACTGGCCGATGTACTCGGGGCTGCAGTAGGTGCATCCCGATCGGCTGTAGACGAGGGTTGGCGTCCCGTATCGGATCAGGTGGGACAAACCGGAAAAGTCGTATCCCCCAATCTCTATATCGCCTGTGGCATTTCGGGCGCTATCCAGCACTTCGCCGGCATGCAGACATCCAAGGTCATTGTCGCCATCAACAAGGACCCGGAAGCTCCCATTTTCGCAAAGGCCGATTACGGCGTCGTCGGTGACCTCTTCGAAGTCGTACCGGCTATGACCGAAGAGATCGAACGGTTGAAGGCAGGACAATGATGAGCCCAGAACGTGAAACCATCCCATTCGACGTCCTCTTTGTCGGTGCAGGCCCGGCAAGTCTCGCAGGAGCCCTTCGGCTCAAACAGCTGGCGGATGCCAACGCTCATGAACTGGAAATCGCAGTCATCGAAAAAGGCTCCGAAATCGGGGCCCATGCCGTCAGCGGAGCCATCCTGGATCCCTGCGCCCTGAAACGCCTACTCCCGGATTTTCTGAATCTCGGATTCCCCTTCGAAACGATGGTCCGAGGAGATGCACTCTACTACCTGACATCCACCAAAGCCCTGTGCGCCCCCATCCTGCCCCGTTACCTGCACAACGAAGGCAACTATGTCATCAGCCTCTCCAGGTTTACACGCTGGCTGGGATCGCTTGCCGAAGAAGCCGGGATCAATGTGTTTTGTGGATTTGCAGGAAAGCACGTCCTCTACGATAAAGCGGGCAAGCGGGTGATCGGTGTTCGAACAGGAGACAAGGGGCTTGACAAGGAAGGCCGCCCCAAGGCGAATTTTGAGCCGGGTGCGGATCTGACGGCTGCAGTAACGGTCTTCGGAGAAGGCGCCCGAGGCAGCCTCTTCAAAGACCTGGCTATCCGCATGCAGCTGGAAGCCAATCGGATGCCCCAGGTCTATGAAACCGGCATCAAGGAAGTCATCGAGCTTCCTGAATCGGGCGTGTTTACAGCCGACGGTCCGAATGTGATGCACTTTCTGGGCTATCCCCTCGGCCCTTTCCGGGCAGGCGGGGGATTTCTGTACGAGATGGGGGAAAACCGCATCGGCATCGGTTACCTGACGGCCCTTGGCTATGCCGAGCCCTGGATGGATCCTTATGAAATGTTCCTTCGGTTCAAGTCTCATCCCTTCATTCGGGAACGCATCTCCGCTGGCAGGGTCATCGAACAGGGCGCCCGAACGGTGTCCGTCGGCGGTTTCTACACCATTCCGAAGCTGGCCATGAACGGCGGGCTCGTCATCGGCTCCAGTGCAGGCATTCACGACGTGCTGGGCCTGAAAGGCATCCATGCGGCCATGTATTCCGGCATATGGGCTGCAGAGGCGGTATTCGATGCGCTGCAATCCGGCGATACATCCGAAGCCGGCCTTTCCGCCTACCCGAAGGCCTTCGAGAACAGCCGTCTTCGGGCCGACATCTTCGAAGGAAGAAACACGACGGCGGCCCTCGCCAAGCGAAACCCCATCCGCTATCTCTTTCTGGGCGCCCAGTATGTCAGCGCCGGAAAAGGCCTTCGGGATCCCATGTGGCTCGAGGCCGACGCCGCAACACTCGAGCCGATGACCGGCGCGGAGCAGTCTCCCCAAGACCAACCCGATCCCACGGACGGCGTTTGGATGGTCGACAAGCTCACCGGGGTGTATCTATCCAAAACCCACCATCGGGAAGACCAGCCCTGTCACCTGATCGTCCATGATCGGAAATTGTGCGTCACCACGTGCGCCGAGCGCTACGCAAACCCTTGCACCCGTTTCTGTCCCGCCCAGGTCTATGAAATGCACGAGCATCCGGAAACCGGCAGAAAGGAGCTCCGATTGAACCCGTCCAATTGCTTGCACTGCAAGACATGTGACATCAAGGATCCTTTCGGAAACATCACCTGGACCTGTCCGGAAGGCGGCGAAGGCCCTGAATACCGGATGGTCTGATAAAGGCAGGCCGTCACGTGACTCGATACGCCCTATGATCGCCTACCGCCAGTCAACGATCCGCCCCTGGCTCAACATCCGAAGCCGGATGATCCGGGCCATCCGGCGGTTTTTCGAAGAAGCGGGCTATCTGGAAGTCGAAACGCCGATACGGATTCCCGCGCCTGTACCCGAAGTTCACATCGACACCTTCGCATCCGAATCTTGGTTCCTGCATGCCTCCCCGGAACTGTGCATGAAACGGCTGCTGGCTGCCGGTTACAGTCGTATTTTCCAGATCTGCCGGGTGATGCGCAAGGGAGAGCGAGGCGCAAGACATTTACCGGAATTTACCCTGCTCGAATGGTATACGGCAAACGAAGACTATCGCCATATGATGGCACAGACCGAAGCGTTGATCCGCTTTGCGGCTGAGGCCTTGTCCGGAGAAGCACGGCTGAAATATCAAGGAAAGACGATCCATCTGGACCCCCCGTGGGAACGGCTGACGGTTGCGGAGGCGTTTTTTCGCCATACCCCCGTTACCGTGGAGGAAGCGCTGTCGACAGGTCGATTCGACGAATGGATGGGACTGGAGATCGAGCCCAACTTGGGATGGGGAAAACCGGTTTTTTTGTGTGATTATCCGACGGCCTGCGGTTCTCTTGCCCGAAAAAGCCCGGCCAACCCGGACGTGGTCGAACGTTTCGAGCTTTATATCGCAGGCATCGAGCTGTGCAACGCCTTTTCGGAGCTCTGCGATCCCATCGAACAGCGACAGCGCTTTGGGCAGGAGCACGCCTGCCGCAGCCTCCTCGGGAAGGCACCCTATCCCTCCCCCGAACCCTTTCTGGAAGCCCTCTCCCACATGCCGCCTGCAACCGGAAACGCCCTCGGCATCGATCGGCTGGCCATGCTGTTTGCCGACCGGGCTTCCATCGACGACGTGACGGCGTTTACACCGGAAGAAGCTTGATGGCTCCGTAAAAAGTCGCCATCCACGGATTTTCCTTGATGGCCCCGCAAAAAGTCAGGAAGTCTCTGTCGAGTCGCGGGGTGGCTGGGGAAGCCTTTTGAGCTTGCTGCGAAAAAACTCAGCCGCCCGATCTCGTAGGATCGGACGGATGGCCAAACAATGAATACAGGCTGGTGGAATCGCAACGGCTTGCTTTTCAATGTCCATTCGTTCAAGCGCGTCCGTCCGATC
>JBFMBE010000170.1:0-7811 GCA_040755275.1 Thermodesulfobacteriota bacterium
CCTGTTGCAACTCAGCAATTCTGTATTCCAAGTTTGGCTATCCGCCCGATCCTACGAGATCGGGCGGCTGAGTTTTTTCGCAGCATCGAAAAAGGTTCCCCAGTCACCCCGCGACTCGACAGAGACTGCCTGACTTTTTGCGACTCCATCATGCCTGACGGCTTCGCAAAAAGGCCGGATGCTGTGTCGTGCTGCATCCCTCGTCGTTGCGGCGTACGTTTCCGTACGCCTCACTCCTCGGGATTTGCACTCCTTGCCTGCGGCCTTTTTTCGAAGCCGTCCATATGATGGACTTTTTGCGGGGCCATCATGCCTTATGGGGTCGCAAAAAGTCGTCTTTCCTACGATGAAGAGGATTCCATCTTCGCCCGGCTCCACAGGCTCTGCCACTCGTCCATCGTCAATGCGTTCAAGTCCCCATTGGTACGGCTGACTTCCACCTCCATCCGCCGAAAGCGTTCTTCGAATTTTCGCGTGGATTCGGCAAGTGCCGTTTCGGGATGGATACCGGCGAATCGGGCGACATTGACGAGGGTGAACAGGATGTCTCCGAATTCCATCGAAAGCCGCTTCCGATTCTCCTCTCCTGCATCTCGATCGTCGGTTCTGCGGACTTCGGCCAGAAATTCGAGCCACTCTTCCTCGACTTTTTTCATGACATCCGGAAGCGTCTCCCAATCGAAGCCGGCCTTGGCGGCCCTGTCCGACACACGATAGGCCCGAACCAGGGCCGGAACTCCTTTCGGAATGGAATCGAAGAGACCCGAAGGCCCCTGACCGGACTTTTCGGCCTGCTTGATCTGCTGCCAGCGTCTGCGGACCCCGTCGCTCGTCTCGATCGTTTCCTCTCCGAAGACATGGGGATGACGACGGATCATCTTCTCGACATTGCGCTTGACAATCCCATCGAGGGACATGCCATGACGTTCGCGATACAAATGCAGCAGAAACAGCAGTTGAAACAGCACATCGCCCATTTCTTCCTCGATGTCTGCGGAATCGTCCCTGTGCACGGCATCGATCAGCTCATACATTTCCTCGATGAGATAGACGGTGAGGGTTTGCGGGGTCTGCTTGCGATCCCACGGACATCCGTTCGGAGCGGTCAACCGCTCGATCAATTCCGTGATCTTTCCGATCGTTTCGGTAGGGTCATTCAAATCGGCAGGTTCCAATGTTTCTTCAGTTCCCGGATCTTCTGTTCGTATTCGAATTTCATTTCCTTGGAGATCATCATCGATATCCATTCCGAAACCCGACTGATGTAGGGAGCCGTGACGGAATCCCGGATCAGCGGCGCACCCTTTGGCAAAAAGGCGGTCAGCATGACAACGAGGATGCTGGCCACCAGAACCGCCTTGGCCGTTCCGAAGGCAAACCCGAAAATGCGGTCGATCCAACCCAGAAAGGAAACATTCATGAAATATCGGATGATGAGACCGAGGATATTGACGGCGATGAAAACGCCGCAGAACACGACGACAAAACCGATGATCTTGGCGTATCCCGGGTTGGCCACCCAGCCTTGAACCATCTCGGCCACCTGCCCGTAATAGGTGTAGGCCCCGTAATATCCGCAGATGACACCGACGATGGAGCTGATTTCCTTGATGATCCCGCGGAAGAATCCCCGGATCACGCAGTATCCGAAAATGACCAATACGATGGTATCGAGTGTGTTCATGTTGGGTTCAATTCGTTCCACACAAATGGTTGATGGATTTACAAAGAGGTCGGACGGAAAACATCCGGCCGAAGCGCAGGATGTCCGCATCGGTATGAACCGTTCTGCCGCGATAGTAGACCACGAGAATCCGGTCCGCCACACGATCATAGCGGATGAAACACCACGACCGATTTCTGGACGGGAGGATCCGAGCAAACCAACCCTGCGGATGCGGGTAGCCCACCCTCGCATCGTCTTCAGAGAGATGATCGATCCTGGACCAGCCCACCTTCCCACATACCCGCTCACCCAAGGATTCGAGGGAATGGCTCCTCAGCAGCTCGGTTGCGGCCGCCCAGCGAAGGAAGCGGATATTCCCACGTTCGGCGCGAAATTGCAATTCGAATAAACCGGGATGGAACGCGAACCGTTCCAAGTGGAAATCTTCGGGGACGGTCAGCGCGATATCATAGAGAGCAAACCGGATTCCGGATCCTGTTTCATGATCGGAAAAACCAGCGAGCGCCGGCAGGATAACCGTCCAGATCTTCTGCGGATCGTTCGAAACGTCGGAAGAAACCGTCCATCGAAAGACCGTGACCGTCTGGCACCGATGACAGTGGCGAAGAATCTCGATGCCATTGCCCACGTCGTTTTTCCATTCGAAGCCATTCCAATGGACATCCGCAGTCTGAGGCATGTCCTTCGGCAATAGGATCGGCGAAAGGACATCCCCCTTTTTCCGGCACTCTCGTTTCCATTTCTCGACGAAAGCCGGAAAATCCACGGGAGCGGATCCCCTGCGCCACTGCACATCTACGACCGGTCTCTCTCCTTGCTGGAAGCAGAGACGGTTCTTTCCGATGCGTGTCATCTCCCAGTCGTCCGGTACCGGGAAACCGATTCCGTTCCAGAAGATCTTCATCAACCCGATCGCCACACCGTTGAGTTATGAAAGATGGCCCCGCAAATAGTCGGAAAGTCTCGTCATCGTCGCATGGCAGGACATACGCCTTTTTCGCTGCAGCGGATAAACTCAGCCGCCCGAGCTCGTAAGGGCCGGGCATTGGGTCAGTCATTCGATACAGGCCGGTAAGCCACAACGGTTTGATTTTCAAACATTTGTTTGTTGTTGAACGCCGCCCGGCCCAACGATCTCCGGCGGCTTCAAACAAGTATCCGCTGCAGCATCAAAAGGCATATGCCCCGCCATGCTCAGGCCCGGCAATCGACAAAATCGGGGTAGTTGCGACTTTTTGCGGGGCCATCAAGAAAGATACCCCACCTCGTTCTTGCGACGTCCACTTTCGGCCCACTGCCCACTGCCGACTGCCGACTACCCACCGATCCCTCACTTGGGCATCAGCGCTTCCCATCCGGAAGCATCCATCGCTTCCGCGACCCGCTCCTTCGCCTCTTTCGGCCGCTTTCCTTCGGGATGTTTCCGTTCATAGCAGGAGCGCTCTTTTTCGACGGCATCCATCCAGGTCAGCTTGACGGTATTGCCGATCCTCTCGTCCGTATCGACCGGGTTATGCTGAACGATCAGCGCAATCCTCCTTCCCTCGGCATCCCGAAACGACCACTTCCAGGCCAGCACATTCTGAAAGGGATCCCCCCTCCATTCGGGTTTCTGACCGAAGCGGGCCTTCATCCTCCGGACCAGTTCTTCGAAGAAGCTCCGCGTATCGTTCGCGTATTTGAACTTCAGACGTAAGATCTTCCCCGGATAGACACAGGAACCGTAAGCGACGATTCCGGTCTTGAAACCTGCAGGTACGAGGACTTCTGCCTCGGTGATGAATTCGGCATAGCGGACCGGAAGGGCCGTCTGGGAAAGCACCCTGTCGCCGTAATTGGAAATATCCGATCCGAGAAAGAAACCAGCGATCTCGTGCGGTACGGCGGCCTGAACACTGGAGGCCAGGACAAGGCCGGAGAGCATCAGAAAAATGGCGATCAGCCGACGACAGGATAGATGGAACATGACGACTCCTTGTATCCATTTCAGGTTGTAACCGAACCGTTCAGTATGCCAGCCGTTGCAGCGACTTCAGAATCAGCGTCCCCCCCATGGCGAACATGCCCGTCAACCCCATGCCGCAGGAAAACCCGGCCAGCAGCACCGGAGCGTACTGCCGCCACATGGTGCCATAGCGTTTGAGAAAAAACCATCGTCCCAGCAATGCGCCGACGATCTCGAGGATGAGCCCATGCGGGGCACTCTGTCCAAGTCCGCGAACCACGCCGTACACCAGCAGGATTGGCAACCCGAAGAAGGCCAGAATGACATAGGTGACGACCCCCAGCCCCAGCCCCCAAAGGACGTAGGCACCGTTCAGGGCCTGATAGAACAGGGAATTGCCCTCGAGGGTGGAGGTCTGCATGAGCAAGGTGTTCAGTGCCTGCAGGTGCCACATCTGCTGCGCATAAGGGTATTGGCTGGATGGTATGGGTGCCAGCCGCCAGATGAACTGGGAAAACAACAGGCTCGAAATCATGACCACCGGAAAGACCACGATCTCCGATTTGATGATGCCCCGGATACTGGTTCCCGTCAACTCGATTTCCCGAAAGTCCACCGTGGCCTTCCCGTAATTGTGAATGGGTATGGGAGCATACCAGATTTCGATTCCCTGATATCCGAAGAACTTGGCCCCCGCGATGAAGCTCGCCTCCCGAACCAGCGGAAGACTGACGAACTGACCGGCGATTCCCTCCATGCGCGCCGTGATGTAGGAGATGATCGGGGTGTAGACAAAGCCGTAACACAGAAAGAAGATCCAAGGAAAGGACGGAACCAGCCACAGGCACAGCAGCACATAGGACAGGGTCGAGCTGACATAGATGCCGATGGCGATCCAGAAATTGAAATCTCCCCGGCCCGGGGGAGGCGAGAACAGCAGCGAAAAACTCCCCCGCTGGACCCCCTCGGTCTGGCGAAAGGATTTCAGCACTTGGTAGATACCGATCACCCCGATGGCCAGTCCGAGCCCGATGCCGAAGCTCATGTAGAAATCGAAATTGTTGGCGAACAGGGTGTCCACTGTTTCCATGCCCGGATGCCATCTGCGCAGAATGCCATGGGCATAGAGAATGGGATTGGCGACGACGGTGACGATCAGGCCGATAAAGCCGCCAATGACCGCCCAAAACGGCAGCACCATCCCGACAAAGACAAGCCCCAGATCGAGCTGGATGCCGGTGGCGACGGCAGGCAGAAATTCCTCGGTCTTCCGGGTGAGTTCCACCCAGGGGATGGGTAGGATGGTGATCGACTCCGTGAAGAACAGCCCCGAAACCGTGGGCAGCAGCACATAGATACCACCGAACAGAAGTCCGATCACCCCGCCGATCGAAAACACCCGCCATTTCCAGCCGGTCTGCCGTTCATCGGCCGATTCGGCCAGGGCCATGGTTCCAAGAGCGCCGACAGGAGCCATCGGAAAGGGAAGTTTTTCGACGTCGCTGGTGATGCGGTACAGGGCATAGCCCAAACCGAACTGATCGATCCGTTGGATGATCTGGGAGCCGATGAGCAGGAGGATCGGAACGAGCCAGTCCCGGTGAAAAAAGGTGCGCTCCACAAGGGAGGAGGATTCGGGCTGGGGCGCCACCCAGCCGGGGATGTATTCCGTCAGCCCCAACATCTTGGCCGCATCGGACTGCACCAGATACTGGCTCCACAACAGTCCCTGAAACGGCGAGGACATGGCCGCACCCGCCATGTAGTACAGCAGGAAAATCTCCTGCTGCTTCAAATCGGTGTAAGCCCGCTTGGCGATTTCCGCAAAGAGGATGATCGTCACCCATCGAGCAGCAGGACCGATCCCGGTTCCAATGACCAGCTGCAGGTACATGCTGCCCGGCATCATCAGAAAGCCGATGAACACGGCGCCGACGATGGTTTTCCAGTCAAACCCCTCTTCGAAATGCGTCGGCGTCTGCAACAGATTGCGATATTCCTGGAGCTCCTTGTCTGCAATCATCCTCAGCTCTTTTCCCTGCTCCCCTTTGGTTCAACTAATCCGGCATGACCCGATAGGTCGTATCCCATCCCAGGCCGATGATCGCCCAAATCCCTCCCATCAGGAAATCACCGATCACCAGCCCGATGAAGAAAAGCCGCAGCTTGCGAAACACACCGATCCCCCCATACCGCATGCAGACGGCATTGAAGAGCCATCCGCAGAAGAAACTGAACCACAGAATCCGCATGGCGGAGCTGTATGCCGTCAGATATCCGATTGGATGGATGGGCCACCAGTAGAAGCGATGGTAACATGCCACCAGTACCAGCATCACGAGGGCTCCTGCCACAGAAAACACTTTCACCCAGGCCGTATGGGGCTGGACGACCGTCTGGATCAGTTTCTGGGCATCCTCATACAGGTTGACCGTCGTCCGGGTGGCCCATTCGAGCTCGAGGCTCCGCGCACCATAGCGATAGCACAGAGCCAGCATGGCCACCAAAGAGACGACGACGGCGCCGACCAGTGTAACGCACATGGCGGCAGTCCACAGGCGCTGGGGGGAACGAAATCCGCTCACCCGCCGGGCATGCACGAGAGAGGGCATGAGCGATTCCCTCAAATCGAGAAACAACACTTTCTGACTGACTGCAGCAAGCAATCCGTCGATCCCCCCCAGAAAGCGCGTTCCGGTAAACGCGAGAATGCCGTCCGTAGGAGCTGCGGTCAAGGTGAAATAGGCGATTCCACCCTGACAGATCACCCGGGTGGCGACCATCATCACCATGAAGCCCGCCGCAAGAAAGAGGAAGGCCGATACGGGGGACATCCCGGCGTACACGCAGACGCCGTATAACACCATGCATCCCAGGACAAGCCCCCAGAAAGCGACCCGAGAGGGTATCCATTCGCGGATATCGGGGTCCGGCCGTCTCAGACCAAAGGCTTCGAGGATGACGTTTTTCAGATGATCTCTGGCCAGCCACAACAGAAACAGGAAGAAGACCCCATAGGCTCCGATCATCTGGGTTTCTTCCGGTCTGGCCAGGGTCGGCCCGAAGGTGACCCCCAGAGCGGATTCCGGGATTCGGTAGCCGAAGAATTCGAGACCGCCGATGACCAGACCGCCGAGAATGAAAAAGAACCAGAAGGAAAGGGAGATCTGCTTGGCCGTCAAGAAGGCGAAACCGATGAATGCCGGATAGATGGCGATCTTCAGTTTCGTGAACGCCGAAAACAACCCACCTGGACTGAAATATGAACCGGCCAGAATGAGGGTCGGAATGGATGGAACACTAGGATACAGCGAGGAAAGTCCGTTGAGCGTATGGAGAAGGACCGGAATCAGCATGCCGGTCACCAGAAATGGATTCGTCCAGAAGGCCAACAGCCGCCTTTCGCGATAGGCTTCTTCGATTGCGAGCGGAACCTGCAACAGCGGCATGTTCATTCGCTCATACACCAGCCATTGTCGGCTGGTGAGACTGATCAGACAGATCACTACCGCATAGGCTGCCAGCACGAACACGCCCCAGAACGTGAGCGGCCCGACCCAGGCCTGCCAGGGGATTTGCCGTATCACCTCGATCCACCCCGATTGTCTGCCTTGCTGCAACCCGTCGTAGAAGAGCCGGATGGCCTGCCGATCCTGCGGAAACATGACCGCCGGCAGCAAGGGCTGAAGGGTTTCCTCCCATCGGTTTTCGACGGTCGCAAACTGAAAGGGAGCCGTCAGGTTGATGAACAGGGTTCGGGCAAGCCCGGTGTAGGCAATTCCCGAGGCCAGAGTCGTCAACGCCCAGACGATCAGCAGCTCATGACCGCTGAACAGCTCATACCCACCGGATACCCTCCGAAGGATGGCGCTTCCGACGACCAGGAGAATCAGCAGCCCGAAGGGGGCCAACGGAAAATGTCCCCCTGCCAGCGGTGTCCCCTGATGATAGATGTTGTTGACAGGCGTCCAGGCACAGATCCAGAGCGCCAGAACGAATCCGGTCAGTACCGCCCGAAACCGGATCCGTATCGTTGCGGAAGCATTCATAGGTGATGGCCCCGCAAAAAGTCGATTTTCCCGTGCTTTTCGTAAATGTCGGGCATAAGCGGGGTGGCTGGGGAAGCCTTTTGAGACTGCTGCGAAAACGTGTTTGAAGCCGCCGGATATCGTTGGATCG
>JBFMBE010000171.1:0-7659 GCA_040755275.1 Thermodesulfobacteriota bacterium
ACAGCGATCATTGTCAGGATGAAAAACGGGGCTACGAGCAAAAAGACGATTTTGATCGTTTGAAGATCCATGATCATCCCTTCAGTTTCTCGGCAATCTTCAAAATCGTATCCACATACGGCTGGCTGTGATTGTAGCTGTAAATCACCTTTCGGGCGACTTCCGGATCGATGCCTTTTTTCCATCCGAACCGCTTCAAATAATTGGCTACGCTGGCGATGGCATCGGCATGAGTGAACAGGTCGATACGCCCATCGCCGTCTCCGTCCATGCCATAGGCCAAGATATTGCTGGGCATGAATTGGGATATGCCCAATGCCCCGGCATACGACCCCCGAAAGGTCGTCGGATCGACGCGTTCTTTCGCCGCATACCGCAAAAACGCCTTGAGCTCATCGTAGGCCCACTGGGATCGCCTGGAAACCTTTTCCTTGAATTCCGATCCGGAAATGCGGCGTTCCGGCGGCATGGCGTTCCAAACCCGTTCCTGCAGGGAGGGGTTGTCCCGCAAGGCGGCGAGAGAAGACAGGGTGTTGAAGATGGAACTTTCTCCGAGGTAATTGCCAAGGCGGGTTTCGACCAGAAGGATGGCCGTGATGACTTCCTTGTCGACACCGGATTGGTTTTCGGCGGCATCCAGTTCCTTCAAATGACGGAACAGATACCACCGGGCCTGCTGGATGGAGGCGTCCGTCAGAAATTTCGCATAATCCACCCGGCTTTCACTGTGCATGAAGAACCGGGATACCGTAACCGGATCGAACTGGACTTCCGGTTTCATGAAAATCGACCGCAACTGTCCGGAATCGAAGCCATCCTTCTGAAGTCTCTGCGTGACGGAATAAAAGGCGTCTTCTTGAGCGGATACGGCACCGATCCATATCACCAGCATCCAGACGGCACAGTGCGTTGCAAACGGCTTCATGGTGTTTCCGGTTTCCTTTCGTTTTTAGGAAAATGGTCCCTACGACGAACGTGGGTCGGGGCCTCAGGCTGGGGGGTGCACCCGGCCGCCTGCTTGGGTGATCTCGTCGAAGCCCGGCTGGAAGGGGACATCGATCCGTTCGGCAGGGTGGCGGATCCTTTCCACCCGGTCAGGCGTTCGATTTCCGTTTTCGTCAGGTACCGCCATTTCCCCTCGGGAAGGCTTCCAAGGACGATGTTTGCGATCCGGATACGCTGCAGCGACACCACCCGATGTCCAACCGTTTCGAGCATTCGACGGATTTGTCGGTTCCGCCCTTCCTTGAGCACGATCCGAAAGGAGCGATCGGATAGGCGCTTGACGTCCGCCGGTCGGGTCATTCCTCCCAGAATCGGCACTCCCTCCGCCAGTCGCTTCAAGGCGGCATCCGAAATGGGTTCCGATACGACGACCCGATATTCCTTTTCGTGATCGAAGGACGGATGGGAGAGACGGTGGTGCAGATCCCCGTCGTTGGTCATCAGGAGGAGGCCGGTCGATGCCTTGTCGAGCCTGCCGATGGGGTAGATGCGTTCCGGAACGGAAACGAGATCCCGGACCAGTTTTTCCCCCGGCTGCTTGAGGCTGGTCACATAACCGGCAGGCTTGTTGAGTGCGATGTAAACGAATTTTCGTCGAGGACGGACGAGGTTTCCGTCAATCTCGATCCGATCCCTTTCCGGATCGATGCGTGTACCGAGCTCGGTGACCACCCGCCGGTTGACCGAAACCCTGCCTGCCCGAATCCATGCTTCACCGGTGCGCCGCGAGCAAATCCCCGCCTCGGAAAGCCATTTCTGAAGACGGATCCTGTTTTCGGAGGTTTCAGGATCTGTAGTCTGCATTGATTCGGACATAATCGACCGAGAAGTCACAGGTCCATACGGAGGATGAAGCCGTTCCTTCGTGCAGGTCGACATGAATGCAGAATTCCGGCTGCTTCAGCACGGCTGTGACCTGCTCCTCGACGTCGGCGCCCGCCCCACGGCCCTGGCTGTAGATGGTGACATGATCGAACCGGATTTCGATCCGATCCGGATCGAACCCGACACCGGATCGACCTGCAGCGGCCAAAATCCTCCCCCAGTTGGCGTCTTCTCCGAATATCGCCGTTTTGACGAGAGCGGAGTTGGCGATGGTGTCTGCAACGGTTCGGGCGTCGGACGCCGTCGCCGCCCCGCAGACCTGGATTTCCACGAGTTTCGTGGCCCCTTCTCCATCCCGAACGAGCATTTTGGCCAAATCGACCATGACACCGGTCACCAGATCTTGAAACCGGGGTTCCGTCTCATCGTCGATTACCACGCCGGAGGCGCCGTTTGCAAGTAGGATGGCCGTATCGTTGGTGCTGGTGTCACCGTCGATGGTGATGCGATTGAAGGATGCATCCGTGGCGCGTTTCAACACCCGATGCAGCCGGGCCGGATCGACCGACGCATCCGTCGCGAGAAAGCACAGCAGGGTGGCCATGTCCGGCCGGATCATGCCGGCTCCTTTGGCAACCCCGGTCAGGAAAACCGGATGACCGGAAAAGACTTCCGAACGAGCGACACACTTGGGCACGGTGTCCGTTGTCATCATGGCTTCGGCAAGCTTTGGAAATCCGTCTGCAGAAAGACTTCCGACAAGCTCCGGAATGGCGGCAAGCAGTTTGTCGATGGGAAGCGGCTGGCCGATGACGCCGGTCGATGCAACCAGGACCCGATCTTCTGGAATCCCGAGAATCTCTGAAACCGACCGGATGGATGTCAACGCATGTTCTTTGCCGGTCTCTCCCGTGCAGCAATTGGCGCAACCGCTGTTGACCAGAACGGCCTGGGCGACCCCGGAGCCGATGCGCTCCATGTCGACGAGCACCGGTGCCGCCTTGACCCGGTTTCGGGTGAACATGCCGGCTGCGGTTGCAGGTCTGTCCGAAACGATGAGTCCCAGATCGGGCTTGCCGTTTTTCTTGATGCCTGCGGCAACGCCTGCAGCCCGAAAACCAGGGGTGAAGAGGACGCTCATGAGGTGACTCTCCTGTAGGTAGGGTTCATGGCCCCGGAACCAATCAGGCGGTATTCGCCGGGTCGCGGGGGATTGGGAAACCGGTTTCGCAGCAGCGAAACAACTCGGCCGTCCTCCTGCTGGAGGTCCGGCATGGATGGGACATCGGTGGGTCGCGACGACCTTTGGCGGCGTTATCCGGATTCATACCAACCCGTTTTCCCAATTCCACAATCCAGGTCGTTTCTTGAGGGAAACGTCTTTCGGAACCGTCTCCTTCAACTGAACGAAGAGCGTGTAACCGGCTTCCTCGAGAAGCTTGCGATGGGCCTCGAGATGAATTTCCCAATTGGGAAAGACCCATACCGTCCGATCCACATGCCGGAGGAAACAGACCTCCCCTTTCGGGCTGAGGATCGGCTCATCCGGACGGACGGCTTCCGGGGCGATTCGAGATATGGACAAGGGCCAAAGGCCCGATAGAACGATCCCCAGCGGAAGCGGACTTCGTTCCGGAAGTGCAAGATAGTCCGTCTTTCCCAGTTCCGGGCTGACGATGACGCCCGAAAAGCCCATTCGTTTGAGGATCGAAAGGGTCAGGGGATTGGTCGCATTACAGAACGGACCGGCCCATAGCTCGAGTTTGCCGTCTAAAGGCGCCCGCCGCCTGTCCCTGCGGCCGCGAAACGGCCCCGAAGGGTCGAGCTTGCCTCTGGAGGATCCGTTCTGCGGTTTTTCGAACAGGCGGATGTCCCGGAACCATTCGATCTGGTACGGCATGTTCAGCACGAACCGACAACATCCGTGTTTCAACAACGAGGCCACTTGAGAGCGCCATTGTTCCGCATCCTGGGGCCAGACGACCGGCGGAAGCCATATCCAGCCGTGCCTGGCCGGCAGCTGCGGTTCATCCATCGTGAGCCAGCACCCCGTTTCGGCATGCCGAGGCAGTCGTTCGGGAACGCTGCGGTAAACGGTCATTTCCCGTGCCTTCATCCGAAGCTTGGGTTGTCGACGTCTGGTTTCAGGGATCGAGCTTCCAGGTGGACGGCCCGCAATGGTTTCCGAAGCAGCCTGTCTGCCTTGGGAAAACGGTTGGCCGGTTCTACCGAGCAATGCGCCACGCATGGTTTGCAGGACGGATTCGAGTCGCCGCTGTCTTCGGTCCGTCAAAAAAACTGGGGTATCGACATCCGGGGCGCCCGATGCTCCAGACGGAAGTGGAATGCGGCTTCCAGAGATCCACAGGCGGTCGATTCGCATCAGGCTGTGGAATCGATCGTCTTCGTATCCGACCCGGATGGCATCTCCGGGCTCGAGTGTTTCAAAGACGAGAATGAAGCGTTGTTTCGATGTTCCGACGACTTTCCCGATTCGTTTGCCACTGCCGGTTTGCCGGCTTGCCGAAAGAGGATGCTGCGGTCTGTGATCCAGGAAGCGGTAATGCGTCGTTGGCCTTCCAAGCGCGTTTTCCAGCAATTCCATCGCCTGTTTTCGGGCTGCGCTGTCTTTTGGATGGTCCCGAAACAGGCGGTAGGCGGAAACGGTTTGATAGACGTAATGGGGTCCCTTTTTCCGTCCTTCGATTTTCCATCCCCGGATCTGGGGAATCTCCAGCAGAAGCTTCGTGAGAACATCGATGCCGAGATCCAGACAGGAAAAGACCCGTCCCGTACCCCCCCGGCCCTCCAGCTTCTGCTGGGTGTACCTTCGTCTGCAGGGCTGCACGCAAGCCCCGCGCAGACCGCTTTTCCCCCCGAGAAAGCTGCTCCAGTAGCATCGACCCGAGACACCGTAGCACAGCGCCCCGTGAACGAAGACCTCCAGACCGATGTCCTGTGGACAGGCCTCGGCCATGGATCGGATTTCATCGATGCCGAGCTCCCGGGGCAGAACGACCCGGCGCACACCGGGAATCCTCGAAACGGCTTTCAGCGCATCGGGAAACGAGACGTTGGCCAGGGTGGACAGATGAATGTCTCCGCGGAAACCAAGCTTTCCGGCGATGGCCGCAACGCCAAGATCCTGAACGATCAGCGCATCGGGGGATACCTGACGCACCAGGGTGTCGATCGTACGCTGGAGATCATCCAATTCATCCGTCCGGATCAGGGAATTGATGGTGACAAACACCTCGACACCCTTCTCATGGGCGAAATTCGTCAGAACGGCCAGCTCTTCGATGGAAAAGTTCTTGGCTTCCATCCGGGCGGAAAACCGTTTCAGTCCGCAATAAACGGCATCCGTTCCGGCTGCGATCGCTGCGAGAAAACTGTCGCGATTGCCTGCGGGTGCCAGAAGTTGCGGAGATGAGGAATTGGAATGCATGCCGTTCTTTCGAATGATCAGGCGGTACGGTTGAAGCCCCAAGCCCTTGCCGACCCGAGGATGCCGGAAACGATCGGCAGGGCCTGATCCGGCTCCATGTCGGACGGGTCCCATCGGATGGCGTCGCAACCAGTCGTCTTTACTCCGATTGTGTCGACTGCCGGGCCCGAGCCTGGCGGGGCAACCGCCTGTCGATGCTGCAGCGGATACTTGTTTGAAGCTGCCGAAGATCGTAGGACCGGACGCGGTCGTGCGCCAAGCCTTCAAACACGGCAGGGGTGCCGCGGCACCCCTGCAGGATCATACAACGGGAGATCGGAATCAACCCAATTTGGCGACCAGCTCGGCGGCGACTTCCTTGACGCTCGGAGTTCCATCCAGGGTGATGTAACGCGGTTTTCCGGTTTTTTGGGCGAGCTCCTTGAAATAATAAGCCGATGCGAGCGTTCCGGTCTGGGTGTCGTAGTAAATGTCGTGCCGTTTGTTGATGGCTGCCTCATCCTGATCGTCGGCACGCGTTTTCAGGTCTCCACCGCAGACCCGGCACTTGTCGCCGTTGGGCTTGATGGCGTCGATATAGATGTTGTTGGGATGGTTGTTGTCGTTGACGCACAAGCGGCGGCCCATGATTCGGTCTCGGGCGATCTTGCGGTCCAGGATGATTTCGACGACGATGTCCAGATCCAGTTTGGCGGCTTTCAGGGCTTCATCGAGCTTGACGGCTTGGTTGCGGTTTCTGGGAAACCCGTCGAGAAGCCAGCCGCCCTTGCAATCGGGTTGTTTCAGGCGATCGAGAATCATGGGGATGGTGATTTCATCCGGAACGAGATCTCCCTTGTCGATGTATGCCTTGGCTTTCGCCCCGAGTTCAGTTCCTTTGGAGATGTTCTCCCGGAAGATGGCTCCGGATTCGATGTGCGGAATCTTGTATTTGTCCTTCAGAATGGCCCCCTGGGTTCCCTTTCCGCTGCCGTTCGGTCCAAAAAACAGGATGTTCATCGGTTGCTCCTTTCTACGGGTGGGTGTTTGGCCGTCTGCAGCCGCATGGGATGCCGACGGCATCTCTTCCTATGACGATGGATGGTCTTGCCACCGGTCAGGCACTCCCTTTGGGTGGGGTCGCATCCGGTGATCCTCCCCGGATATTGTTCCTTACTGGGTCTGAGCATGGCGTGTGCCCAGCCATGCGGCTCCACAGAGATCGACTGACTGGCTGCGACTCCATCCCTTGTAAGAACCTGCCGGATCGTGCGATCGCTCTGCAATTTCCGACGTGGAATCGATGTGGCTCTGTCTATAAAATTGAACCGTTGTTGTCAAGGTATCTTCGAAACGGAACACCGGCCCCATCCTTCCCATCCTTGACACATCCTGCATAAACCCTTATTTATTAAAAGGGATTTTCGAACCACCCATTCTGTATTCCGCTGCCCCATCGTTTTGAGGCGGCGCATTCAGCGAGCGATCTTCTCGAAGGAGTGATGATAGATGGCAGAAACGGATTATTACAGCATTCTCGGGGTGTCCAAAACGGCGACGGAAGACGAGATCAAGAAGGCGTATCGGAAACTCGCCATGAAATATCATCCCGATAAGACCAAAGGGGATAAGGCTGCGGAGGAAAAATTCAAACAAATCAGCGAAGCTTACGCCGTACTCAGCGACAAGGAAAAGCGGCAGCAATACGACACCTTTGGTTCAACCGGGTTTCAGCAGCGATACAGCCAAGAAGATATCTTCCGAAATTTCGATTTTGCGGACATTTTCAGGGATTTGGGGCTGGGAGCGGCATTCGGCTCCGGAAAACGGGGGAAGACCCGATTCACGTTTTCAACCGGAGGCGGCGGTTTCGACCCCTTTGGGGGGTTGCATGGCGCTCAGTACCCGGTCAAGGGCAACGACCTCGTCTATGAATTGGGGCTGACCGTTGAAGAAATCCTCAACGGAACTCAGAAGACGTTGAGTTTCCAACACGATGGAAAAACCGAAACCCTTTCGGTCAAGATTCCCAAGGGGTTGGTTCCCGGAAAGCGGCTGCGATTGACGGGCAAAGGAGAGCCCGGTGGATTCGGCGGCCCTGCCGGAGATTTGTACATCGAGTCGGTGTTGTTGCAGGATCCACGCTATGAAGTCAAAGACCATGATCTGTATATCCGAAAATCGATCCGGTTAACCGAAGCTCTTCTGGGAACTTCGGTCACCGTGCAACATGCCGATGGAAAAGAGCTATGCCTCAAAGTCCCGGCCGGTGTCAAACCGGGCACGAAAATGCGCCTTCCCGGACACGGTCTTCCTTATATGAATGAATCGCGCCGCGGAGATCTGTATGTGCAGATCGATGTCCTCTTCCCGAAAACCCTGACAGCCGAACAGCGGGATTG
>JBFMBE010000172.1:0-7634 GCA_040755275.1 Thermodesulfobacteriota bacterium
GGTCCGGACCTTTGCCCCGCCTTGAGGGGATTGAGACAACAACCACAGAGATTCCAATCTGCTGACCTTTTCCGGTCCGGACCTTTGCCCCCCCTTGAGGGGATTGTTGTTTCAGGAAGCCTTCTTTATCCGGAACGGTTTGACCCTGTAAAGGAAACAGATCATAGTCCGGCAAGCCTATCATTTCCAAATTTAGTCTTTTTCTTGAGCGCTGATATGTGTTAATTGGGCGGTGTTACAATGAATTGGATAAGAAAGACGTTCACAGCTCTCTAATTCTGCAAATTGGATCGGTTGTCTAATTTTTGAAGTTCTTACTCATAGGAGGAGATAATGGCGAAAACCAAATGTCATAAATGTCAAAAGGAAAAATCATCTGATAACCTCTATCCGTGTCCAACCTGCGGTATTTCGGTTTGCTACGATTGCAGTAGGTCGGGAGGATTTTTATCGACCAAACGATACTGCCCATTTTGCAACAATGTATTGCCAAAATCAGAAAAGTAAATATGCAATCAACGGAAAAAGAATGACAGAACATTAGGATCGTTAGTTGCCAGATATGTCTATTATCTTACTGGAATGACCTTGGAAGGCTGACATTAGTTGATCCGATATTACGGAAGTTGCCCTCTGTGCTATCGGCGATCATGGAGATGGCTTACATTATCACATCGTTCGGCGTCCGGTTGATCGTAACTTCTCAATATGTCTGGGTAATTCTATCTGGATTTCGGGTCAAGCCCGGAATGACGAAATTAGCAACTGTTTGAATATCAACGTCATTCCGGCGAAAGCCGCAATGCAGATTTTTTCCGAATCACAGGTTTATCCGAACTTGTTGAACAGTTACCGTTGATCATCCTCAATGTGTGATAGAATGCATTTTCAGCAATGGATTTCCACGAGGGTTTCCCCATTCAATTCTGACTTCAAACCGATTGATGAACAATGCAAGCCGCATCAAACCCCTGGTTCCCCCCAAATTCCGGGAAACAGTTGTCCCAACCCAACATTAAGCAGAATATCCTGATCGTGGTCATTGCCCAAATTCTTTGCAATTGGCCCGACCCCTGCCCGCTTTACCTGCATGATGTCACAACGCGTTACAAACGATTGCTACGAACCATTGCCGGATATCCTGAAATTCTGCCCGGCATCCTTCCCAACGATCAACCGCTTCACCCCTTGGCTAAACAGGCCCAAGAACTATCGTTCAATTTGGACTCATGGCCACCTTTGGCCGGAAAAGGCAGCTTGCGATCGGAATTGCTATGGCTCGATCAGATGCGATCTGATCAGTGTTTTTTTTGCGACCAAACCCCTTCAGAAGAGCTCTGGTTGAAAATCATCCTGGCTTGGACTTTTGCTGGATTGCAGCCAGCGGGTTTTTTCGACGAGGGCTCCCACCCCATCGTTTTAGATCTGCTCTTCGACCCGGAAGAACTTCCTAAAGCAGTCAAGGATATCAAACGGATCCAAGGCGAGCTCATGATATGCAATCGCATATGCGACCATGCAGTCGTGGCCAAAGATTTTGCTACGCAAGTAAATCCGTTACCAGAGAACCAAATCAACCCGGTCAAATTTGCCCAGTTTCTGTGGTGGGTACGTAGTAGAACTGCTCTTATCAGGGGACGGGAAAATTCGCGGAAAGCTGATCCTTCCACAAAAGCACCCAAGCCTGTCGAACCACCAATGCCGAAAGAGCAAGGGGGCATAATGGAGGTTCGATTCCATCACATCAAGCAATGGCTCATCGATATTGCATCCAATTCGACCAACCATAAAACGGAAGATAAATTTTTTGGAATCGCTCTACGAGGCGCCAGCTTTTTTCTCGAGGCTGTGATATCTTCCATTCGCATCGGCCTTATCGATCGATTGGGCGTTGGTAATCTGATTATCGACGGTGGTCATCGTCTGCAATTTCGATATGGTTCACGACATCAACCTGAAGATTTGTATGCATTAATCATCGATATCATTGACCGGTTGTTGTATCCAGGTGGACCTATATATCGTAGATTTGGCATCATTTTTCACATGCCTCATGTCAAAAAGCATTTCAAATCAATGGATAGAGCGGAAGCCAATGGCCATGATACCCCCTTGTTTTTGCGAGAGCTGGCCTGGCACCTGGTACCGACAATTTGCATTACTTTTCCTTCTTCCAAGATGGATTCAACATGCCTGCCGTTTCGCCAGGTATGGCAGGACACCCTGATCGAGCATAAAGTTCCATGTGCAGCGATAAAAAATGCATATCATAGACGTTTGATACCAATGAGTCTTCGAAAACGCATCTTTACCGAAATTGGGGTTTTCGTACCACGGGAAAGAATCCTCGGGTTGCATATAAGCGAAGCAGTTCATTCCAAAAAGACTGACGGACTTCCGATGAGTACCGATCCGATCGTCAAAATGTTGTTGATCGATCTGAATGGAATAGGCCATCTTTTTGAATGGTTGTATGTTTCCGGAAAAGATGCTGATCATGAGGCCATCGACTATTTGGAAAGAATCTCACGGTGCAGTTTTCGTTTTCTGGTCAACTGGCTGAATATTATCCGCAACGCTGTTTGGGCGTTTGGTCCAACCGCCGTCCCAGAACCTTTGATTCTTGCAGGAGATGATCTGGTCATTGGAGCCAGAAATTCCAATACGCATTTGCTGGGATTTGCCATGAGGCTTTACGAGGGCATTGTCGAAATGAACAACCAGTTGCCGGCGGATAAAGCGATTACTTTTTGTGGACTACTTTTTGATGATCTGACCACTCGTAGTGATCGGGCCATGCTATTGTTTAGGGCAATGGTATGGGAAAAACAGTTGAAAGAAATATGGCAGGATGAAATTGCACGTCAAGGCAACCTGGGCGCAGAAGTGCCTATGGTTGAGGACTTCAAGAACTGTCGATGGATCCGCATGGGATATGGTAACAACATGTGTTTATTAGTTGAAATGGATCATCCCTCGTGCAATATGCCGACATTATCCGCAAATCTGAATCGTGATCATGAAAAAACACTGGAAGCGGAAGGCCGAAGCATGAGCCTCAACAGACAAATGGAATTATTGCATGTCGTACCCAACACAATGATGAATCCGGAGATCACCGTTTATGCAGATTCATCCAAGGTGATCGTACGGTCGTTCAATCGTACGACTTTTGGTCTATGACGATCTTTTGATCGGTCCACATAACTCCACGACCGTCATTTGAGCGAAATCAAGCAGACAATCGGTGCGTGAGGATGATTGGATTTGATTACCCACACGGAGATTTTGGAGGAAGGGTTGAAACTCGCATCCGCTTCTACGAAGGCAGAAACCGAGAATTCGAAGAAATCCAAATCCTTTCTGCCCAGCGATGCAAGGACCAATCTGCCTGAATACTCGAGATGGCAGAACGCCATGCGTCCCGAAGATACCGGCAGGGCTGAAGGATGCAACGGAATACCGGAGACCAATGCAACGGTTTCCCAATTCGAGGAAACCGTCAGATGTCAATTAGAAAACAGATTATTGGTGACAAGGAACAAATATGCACAAGATGATTTTCTGTTGAAAAGCCAAATCGATACTATGAAACCCGAATATGAGCGGATCAAGAAACTGTTCGAGGCCAAACACAATACAATCAAACGACCGCTCATTATATATTTTTCCGAAAAACAAGGAATGGCTTGTATTCTTGCAATCACTCTGCTTGGAATGTTTCTTTGGTTCGTTTTTTGGGATTCAAAAGGGCTTCCTTTATGGATCGCCATTAGTGCAAGCATTGTTAGCGCTTGTATCTTGTCGCTCATGGCATATCCCTGTGGTCTGGCGATTCGTCAGGGTAAATCTCCGTTGATTCAGGGGGGGGCAGCCTGTATTCTGATAGGTATCATTGCGGTCGTTATTGTTTTGGGCAATCAGATACCATCATCGCAATACAATGATTCTGAACGATTACTGATCGCATTTCTGATCTCCTTGACGCCGCTGATTGTTGCATCGAGCGTATTCTTGATGCATGATGCCGATGCTGAATATGAAAGTCTTACCAAACGATTTCTGAACCTTCACAGAGACATAACTGATCTCGAGAATCGGAGATGGGAAAACCGAATCTTTCATACCAATGTCGGCAAGCGGCATATCGAGTTGGCACATCAGATGATCGCCACATATCGCGCATCGAACGTTCGTTCACGACCAGCCGAAAATCCACCGCCGGGATTTTTCTCTCAGCTTCCGTGCCTGCCAATCATCAAAGATTCCTGGCTGACCGAGGAGTCAATAGAAAGAACTGGATCAAATACAGCCTCCTGATGGATTTCGATCGGTTCTATAGTGACATATCATCGGGATTCTCCAAAATGGTGCGGTTAAATGAAACGATTGGACAATTGTTTAGGGATGTGAGTTTTGGGTTGTTTGCAAAAATTCTTCTTTAACACCATTTCTTGAGGAGAGAAGAACATGTTTTTTATTCCTGCGGCTCGTTCACGCAGATTGTTTTCCAAAAACAATAAGATCACCAATCCATCGGTAACGATTGTTGAAAAAGCAAAAATTCAAGAACTTGAAAAAGCGGCCAAGCGGGACGGCGAGGCCGAAATCCCCGGATTACATGATAACAATCTTTCGTACTACGAACATCAAATCCAGCAGGAAGCCAAGCATTGGCTTCACAATACAGGTGAAACACTGAGATTTGAGGATGCGAAGATTTATCCAAGGTTTATTGAGGCCCGAAAAGATTTTTGTGATGCGCGAGATCAGTACGAAAACAAAAGAAAAGACTTGAAGAGACAACCACAATGTCTATTTAATCCAGTTTTTTATTGGTCTGTGGTTATCTTTCTGTCGTCTTGCGAGGTTTTTATAAATTTTCAGGCTTTTGAAGAGCTTTTTTCTGCCGAGGCCACGATCACCGCATTGACGGCTTCGATTGCACTGGCGTTGATGCAACTGTTTTCGTCACACATGATTGGAGGCGCATTTAAACAGAAAAAGGGTTTGGGCTGGGCCTTTCTGCTGATTACCATAATGGTTTTTTTAACGGCTGGTTTGGCCTACTTGCGGGCAGCGCATATCGGGGCCGAAAGCGATGCGGCCGCCCGGGGGGCCAGCCTGTTTTTAAGGCCGAAATTAAACATCGATATGATTACCGCCTTCTTTTTTGGTTTCAATATGCTGTTCCTGTCCATTGCTTCTTGGATGGCTGCGCAAATGCACGATCCGGATGAAAGCTATGAACAAATGTACAAGACCTTTAAGAAATATCGCAAAAAGTTAATTCGAATCAAGGAAATGAGAGATCGGAATCTTGAAGAATACAGACGAATTGCCTGGGACATGGTCGGGCTGTATCGGTCTCTGATCACCAAATACCGTGATTTGAACATGCAGCATCGTCCAAACAAAGCGACACCGGATGTGTGGCTTTCCAATATACCTGAAGATATCATTCCTTTTGATGATAATAATTTCGAACTGAACGATAATAATTCCCGATTGGAAGATTCATGTGATTCTACTGAAAGACAAGAAATCAAGGCAGAGCAATGAATGGCATTTTGAGACAAATTGGTACGTTGATATGTGTGTGTCTTTTTTTGTGTTGCAGTTTTAAACCTTCTTACGGCAATGAGACCAAGACCGTATTGGTTGCCGTGGATTTGTCCGCAAGCACCCAAGCACACAGAAACGACTATATCCGGTATTTCAGACTGATTCTGGATGCCATGTGTGAGGGAGATGTGTTGATGGTGACGCCAATCACAATCCATCCATCTTCGCAACAATCACTGGCTTTCAATGCCGTTCAATATGAAAAAGCATCCATTTTTCAGAACCGGAAGAAGGTTCAGGAAGCCAATTTTATGCGTTCCCTGAATGCGTTACACGCATTTCAGGAATTGATGAAGTCCAGCGCAAATCAAACGCCTATCATTGAAGTCACTAAACATTGCGAGCGTCTTTTTTCTCAGTTTCAAACCGATCGCCATATTCTGGTGTATTTCTCCGATATGCTGGAATGGTCTCCATATTCCTTCAATTTCGAAAGCATGAAACCGGTTTTCAATAAGCGGGTCGCTCAACAGGCGTTCCAAAAGACCAAATCTGAAGGTCATATCGCTAATTTGAAAGGGGTCAAGGTGTATGTGGTCGGAGCGCGGTGCTTTGAGCCCGAACGATATCAAGCTGTTAAATGGTTTTGGACAGAATATTTTGCGGCAGCCAAAGCCATTTTTGATCCTATCAATTATGGAACCGATTTGATAAGTTTTAATGAATGCAACCCAGGCGCAACTTGCAATTCCTATTTAAAAGATGAATTCGACAAGAAACTATCAATCCCTGATAACTGACAAATTTGATAGATTCACGAAAAGTCCATCTGAAAGATTGTTTGCTGATGGTAACCTGATAGCTCTCAGAATCTTCATCTGTAATGCTCCTAAAGCGATAGCTCATGGTATCACATAAAAATACCGATATTCTATTGCTTGATCCTGCTATATTTTGGGGAAATGATTCCGATGTCCTCATATCTGCACTGGAAGCGGTGATGTGCATGGTTTTCCAATTGGGTTATTAAAAGATAAGGCGGCTTACAAAAGACTGGTAAAAGAATGTATAGTAATGGTTGATATGTGCGACGTTTTACTGAAGTCCGATGATGACGTTGTGGATATCTGGGCTTGTGATAAACAGATTAGACAAATAATTCAATACGCCAGATCCCATGATAAAATAATCATAACATTTGCTGCCGATTGGGCTGGCTTTCCAGATTTTATGGACAATATTTGATGGAGTCGCAAAAAGTCAGGCCCGATGGATTCACCCGCAGGAAGGCGGGTGAATTTTGCTCAGCGTCGGAAGTACTCAGCAGCCCGAGCTCGTAAGGATCGGGCGGATAGCCAGAATGGTTAGAAGGGTTTTCTGGAATTCAACCTCCTGTAATTCAAACCAAAAAAGGTGAATTGCGTCCGCCCGATCCAACGATCTCCGGCTGCTTCAAACAAGCTTCCTCCGCTTCGCAACACATCACCCGCCCTCCTGCTGGAGGCCCAATTTCGAACGAAAACCAGGGGGCAGCGACTTTTTGCGACGCCATCAATATTTATTTTGAGGACAACACTAATCATATCATGATGGGGTCGTAACAAGTCGCTTTTCCCGTGCTTTTCGTATGTGCCGGGCACAAGCGAGGTGGCTGGGGAAGCCTTTTGAGACTGCTACGAAAACGTGTTTGAAGCCGCCCGAGCTCGTAGGATCGGACGGACGCATTTCACCTGTTTTGCTTTGAATAACAGCCTATTGAATCACGGCAAGCCAACCGTTTCATTCTGGCTATCCGCCCGATCCTTACAAGATCGGGCTGCTGAGTTCTTCCGACGCTGAGCAACATTCACCCGCCTTCCTGCGGGTTCATCCAGGGAGCCTGACTTTTTGCGAACCCATCATATCATTTCCGAAATCAAAAAATAGCTGGCATTAAAAAGATTATGACGCTATTTAGATCTCTCCCCGCAGACATTATATGGAAAAGTTTCTGCCATAACTGACGGCTTCGCAAAAAGGTCGGATGCTGTGTCGTGCTGCATCCCTCGTCGTTGAGGCGTAGGTTTCAG
>JBFMBE010000173.1:0-7595 GCA_040755275.1 Thermodesulfobacteriota bacterium
TCTCGTAGGATCGGACGGATGGCCAGACAGCAAACAGAGGCTGGTTGAATCGCAACGGCTTGCTTTTCAATCGATATTTCGATCCAGTACGTCCGTCCGATCCAACGATATCCGGCGGCTTCAAACAGGTTTTCGCAGCAAGCTCAAAAGGCTTCCCCAGCCACCCCGCTGATGCCCGGCATTCCCGAAAAGCACGGGAAAGACGACTTTTTGCGAGGGCATCTTAGTTGTCCGCCCATCCGTTTGTCAAGATGGACGGCTTTGCAAGGCATCCCCGTCCCCAGGCGGCTCAACAGAGACTGTCCGACGTTTTGCGAGCTCGTCCAGGTTTTGTTCCAATGGCTGTCGCTCCGATCGGTTCGATGTCGAAGCCGTTTCGCCCGATACGGATGTCTCCCCGAACGGTGATATCTGTCAGGCCGTATCGATGGGCCAAAAAGCGCAGGTTCTCGTTTCGATCCCCACGCATCCGGGAAATGTCCCGGGGGTGGACCACGATGGAAAGATGGCCCCCCCAGACACGCCGCCGGTCGAGTTCCTCCATGAGCCGGTTGCGGAACATTCGGGATGCCACCAGATGTCCGAAGGCTGGATGCCATGGACCGGCAAGGATGGCGCCTTCGGCCATCATGGTTTCGGAGGCCTGCAGCCCGATACGGATCACCGGGATGTGGGCCTGTTGGAAAACCACCATCATGTCGGCCACCGCCGATACCGCTTCCTCGAGTGCCATCGGTCGGTATTCCCCCCGGATATACCGGTCGGCAAGCGGAGTTCCTGAAAGAACAACGGTCGGGTAGATTCGAACGACATCCGGTTTCAGGGATGCAGCGATGTTGGCGGATTGCAACGCGATTTCGGGTGAATCCTCGGGTAGCCCGACCATGAGTTGAAGCCCGACGGCCACTCCGAATCGCTTCAACCGTTCGACCGCCTCGATTGTATGCGAGACCCGATGTCCGCGGTGGGAGGCGTCCAGAACGGCATCGTTCATGGATTGGGCACCCAATTCAACCGTTGAAAGGCCCAACGCCTTCGTCCAGCTGAGGATGGCATCGGATACGGTATCGGGCCGTGTCGAGCATCGAATGGCCTGGATTCGGCCTGCCGTTCGGAAAGCCGAAACTACATCGAGAAAGGAGCGAAGGATTTCTGTGGGGAGCCCGAAAAAATTTCCGCCGAAGAAGGCAACCTCCCGCTTTCGTTCCGGATCGATCGGTCGACTCAGGGCCGCTTCGAGGGAGGCGTTCAACTCGCCTGCGGTCGGCAGTCGCCGATTCACACTCGATATCCGGTGCTGATCACAAAAGACACAGCGATGGGGGCAACCGGCGTGCGGCAGAAAAACCGGAAAAATCCATGGGCTGCTACTGGATTCCGTAGATGGTTCGCAGGGCATTCCGCGCCGCATCCTGTTCGGCCGCCTTCTTGTTTTTCCCCTGACCGGTCGCAGTGCCCTGGGCCGTAGTCACTTGAACGACAAAGCATTTCTCGTGATCGGGACCGAACGCACGGATCAGTCGATACACCGGCCCGGCTTTTTGGGAGCCCTGGATCATTTCCTGGAGCTTGCTTTTGTAGTCCACACCGATCATGTCGATGTGCTCCGGCAGGATCCTCGAAGCGTAGAGGCGTTTCACCATGCGATGGGCCGCTTCGAAACCGCCGTCCAAGTAAACGGCTGCAATCAACGCCTCGCAGGCATCGGCAAGGATCGAATGCTTTTCTCTGCCGTTCGATTGGAGTTCTCCCTTGCCCAGGAGCAGCAATTCGCCGAGTCGCAGATGCTTCGCGATCTCGGCGAGGGTGGCTTCGTTGACGAGATGGGCCCGGATGCGGGTCATGACACCTTCGGCAAGCGGGGGCTCGAGGGCCATCAGTAGGTCGCTGACAACGAGGTTCAGTACCGTGTCTCCCAGGAATTCGAGCCGCTCGTTGCTGGAAAGCGTCGGGTGCTCGTTGATATAGGAGCTGTGGCGAAGGGCCTCTTCCAGAAGAGACCGATCCTGAAAGCTATAGGCGATCTGTTTTTCGAGTTGGTGAACATCCATGATCGAAGGCTGATGGGTATCTAACGTCTGGATGGGCTGAAGATGCGGCATTGCTCCTTTTGGTAAATCCATCATGTCGGCTGGATTCGTGTCAAGTCTTTCATGACGGCGCTGGTTGGCGACTGTTTACGAGAGCATCTTTCATCCTCCGGCAAGCCGTAGCCAGATCGGCATAGAGTCGATAGGGGACATGGAAATCACCCTTGCCTTTTCCCAGGGCGATGTCCGGTCGGATGTCTCCGTGAAAATCCGTTCCGCCAGTCATCAGCAGCCCGTATCGAAGGGCGAGGCTTTGGAAGTGTTCCGTCTGTTCTGGGTCATGATCGGGATAGAATACTTCGATTCCCATCAAACCGTTTTCCTGAAACCAGGCAATGAGTCGATCCGTTTCAGCCATGGAAGATGTGCGGATGAGGCCGGGATGGGCCAGCACCGGGATGCCTCCTGCATGTCGAATCAGTTGCATGGCTTTGCGGGCCTCCATGCGGACCTTGTCGACATAGCCCGGCTTTCCGGTTGCAAGATACCGATCGAAGGCGTCGTCGATAGATGTCGCATATCCTTTTTCCACCATCAGGGCGGCGACATGGGGTCTTCCAGGAGGTTTGTCGCCGCAGCGGGTCAGGAGTTCTTCGAGGGACAGGGGAATGCCAAGATCGGCCAGGCGTTTGAGCATTCGCGGCAACCGTTCCATGCGAATGTTCCGAAAGTCGGCCAGTGCCTTTGAGAGATCGGGGTCGTTGACGTCAAACCCATAACCCAGAAGGTGGCATCCTCCGGTAAGGGCGAGGCCCTGCGGAAGCTGAACGCTGATTTCGACACCGGAGATCAGGGCAATGGGAGGGGGAGGCTGCCGGAAAAGTTCTCTGGCGCCATCGATCGTGTCGTGGTCTGTCAGGGCCAGGGCCTGGATACCGTTATGAATGGCTTGGTCGAGAAGTTCAATCGGTGTCAGTGAACCGTCTGAGGCCGTGGAATGGACATGTAAATCAACAGGGGTATCGGCTTTAGATTCCAAGAGCCTTTTCCATTGCCTCCTGTTTCACCTTGCAATCGATGCATTGGGTCGTAACGGGCCTGGCCTTGAGCCGTTCGATGGAAATTTCTTCCCCGCAGCTTTCACAGATACCGAAGGTACCGCTGTCGATCCGCTCCAAGGCATTCTTGATTTTCTTGATCAGCTTGCTTTCACGATCCCGAATCCGCAACATGAAATTGCGATCGGCCTCGAGGGCTGCCCGGTCCGTGGGGTCCGGGAAATTTTCCTTCGTGGTCGCCATTTCCGAAACGGTTTCTTCCGCCTGTCCCAACAATTCCTGCAGAAGATCGTTCAGATAATTTCGAAAATAATCCAAATCTTCTTTCTTCATGATGCAACCCTATGATTTGGGATGGGAGGGAGCACTACGATCTTTGCCTTAACGCATGTCGTAACATCATGTTGTGGAATTACAACCGTTGATGAAGTCACAAAACGTCCCCCCCGCTTGCTGGAAGCCTGGTAAAGGGAAGTGGTGGATAACCAATTTTGGCGACTTCAATAGAATTTGAATTGGATAAAATACCATCTCATTGTCAAGATGTAAAGGGTTTCGTTTATTGGACGGGTTTTCTGTACGAAAACGGGGTAAGGGGAAGGATTGAATGGTGAAGAGGTAAACGGCCGTTTCGATTTTCGTCTCCGGGAATGGACAAGACTTCTCGCCATGAGCGTTTATCGTGACAATCCGCTTTCGTAGGGGCAAGAGATGCCTTGCCCCTGCATTTCATAACGTGGGGCGGAACATCCCACCAGGAGCATTTCCTGGGATTCAATCCCGGTGGTTGACCCTTGTAGGGCTTTATGTTAGGTTTCATGACCATCAGAGACGATTTTCATGACTTTCGATCCATACAAGCCACCCTCCCCATGACGACACCGCCATATTACCTGGAAACCGGAAACGAGGTGCAGCTCTTTGAAGCCGCATTTCGGGACAGACTGCCGGTCATGCTCAAAGGTCCCACCGGCTGTGGCAAGACCCGATTCGTGGAATACATGGCCCATCGGTTGGGGCTTTCCCTGATCCCGGTTGCCTGCCATGAGGACCTGTTCGCATCGGATCTGGTAGGTCGATACCTCCTGATGGGCGATCAGACCGTATGGGTGGATGGGCCGCTGACCCAGGCCGTTCGAAACGGTGGAATTCTCTATCTCGATGAAATCGTCGAGGCGAGAAAGGATACGACGGTCGTGATCCATCCGTTGACGGATGCCAGAAGGGTGTTGCATATCGAAAAAAAGAACGAGACGCTGCAAGCCCATCCCGATTTTTTGATCGTGATTTCCTACAATCCCGGGTATCAGTCCGTACTGAAAGACCTCAAACAAAGTACCCGGCAGCGTTTCGTCTCCCTCAGCTTTACGTATCCGGATCCGGATCGAGAAGCTGAAATCGTGGCACATGAAGGCGGGGTCGATCGGCAGACAGCCGCCCGCCTCGTGCGCTTGGGCGGAAGCATCCGCCGGATTCGGGAGCAGGGGCTTGTGGAAGGAGCGAGCACCCGATTGCTCATCTATGCGGCCCAGCTGATCCGAAACGGGATCGGGTTCGCCGATGCTTGCAAATGCGCCGTCTGTCAGCCGCTCACCGACGATGCCAAGCTGTTGGAAACCCTCTTCGATCTGATCGTAGATCTGGATTGATGGCCTCGCAACCAGTCAGGCAATCTCGAAAGGCAGCCCCGCTCTCATGCTCAGGCCCAAGCATCAACCCAATCGGGGTAGGGACGACTCGTTGCGAGTCCATGTAGATTGATCCATCCGAATTCAACCGGGCTGCACCGATCCGACATGTATCTCGATGGTTCAGAAGCCTACCGCTGGTTCAGCGAACGATTCGACGATCCTCTCCAGGCCCTCGCTGCGGCCGATCCGGCGCTTCTGAGAGTGGTTCAGGACGGAATCGATCGCTGCCATTCCACCGATTCTCCCGAGCCCAAGTTATTGCAGACGGCCTGTGGGTTCATACTCTGGGCGGTTTCTCAGGAGACCCGTCTGGGTCAGGAGGCTGCCAAGGGGATAGCCGCCCTGTTTTCGACGTCCGATCCAGGCGCAACCATCCGGACATATTGCGAGCGCATTGTATCTGCGGCTGCAACCGGACCCGAACTGGCGAGCGTGCTGGCTGCGGGCATGCCGTCGATGTTGAAGCACGGGGACGTCACCGATCTTTCTCTGTGGGAGGAGACCGTCGCTGCGCTGCTGACAAAGGGGACCTACGCCCTCTATGGGCCGCTGGCCACCATCGGCCTGCTCTATGACAGCGGTGATCCAACGGCTGCCCGGGCTTCGATGCAGCTGTTTCAAACGGTTTTCAGTCAGGAGCTTACCTATAACCGTTCGAGACACCTGTTGCATCTCATCTGCCGCAGCATCGAACGCATGAAATCCATCAAGCGCTCTTTTCAAATCGCAGAAGCCATTCGGATCGCAGAAATCGATGTCGAGCTGTTGGACCCTTTTTTCGAAGGACTGGAAGCCGGACTTCACCGGCTGAACGCATTCGGGCTTCATGCCTTCGTGGATGCCGCGATCGAGCGGCAGAAAGCGGCCTGGGACGATTCTTGTCCTGCCTTTTTGGCGCTGGCTTCCGGCAATGCCCGGGCCTGCTTCGAGTCCCTTCTCGTTGCCGCAACCTGGGACGGCCTGAAAGATCGGCTGAAACGCTATGTGAAGGCGCGGGCCATCCGACCGATGACACTGGCTGCAATGGACGCGGGTGTCCATCGCCCTGCCGGCTCCCATCCGCAACGGCTCGTCTTCTCCGGAAGTGACACGATCTACATGGCCGAGGAAATCGACGAAGCGGCCAGCCGAACCGGGAACGAAGCCCTCTATCACATGCTGATCCGCCTCGAGCTCGGGTTCCACGAATTCGGAACCTATGCCTTCGACTGGATCGCGTTTTCGCGTGCGAGCGGTCTCGAGACGGAAACCGACGATACGGGTTCGGATCGGTCGGATCTCGAAACGTTTTTTCAACGATTCGACCACCCGACGATTGCCGAGGAGCTGTTTTCGCTTCTGGAACTTGCCCGGATCCGGTTTCATTCCGACCGGCTCTATCCGGGGATTTTCCTTCGTGCCCGGCCCATTCTGGCCGAAAAGCTCGACCGGATCGCAGCGGAACATCCCGAAGGTCCTGCCGGGCGGTTGTATCGTTTTCTGGTGCTTCGGGATGCATCCTGTCTGCCGATGGCGTTCGGCCTTCCGCAAGACCCGATGGCGCTCTTTGCCGAAGATGCCGGTGTGGAACGGGCGGCTCGTCTGACGATTCAGATGTATCCTCTATACGAGCGATCCTGGGAAAGACCCTTCGTTTTCCCCTACGGCTGGAAGCCTAGCCCGAGACTCGTTTACCAGAGTCGACCGCCGATCGATCGCCTTTCCGAACGTCTCCAACGGGTTCTGCTGCGGCAGGGGACGGTGATGAAGCGATCCGACCTGCGTCGATGGCTCAAGCAGGCGAAACCGTCGTCCGATGCAGGACGAAGCGAACGATCGGGCGATACGGAGGGTTCCGATGAGCCTTCCGTCGAGGCGCGCCTATGGACGGCATGGCGAAGCATCGTCGGATCGGAGGAAGGGCTTGTTGCCGATCATCCACAAGAGCAAGCCGACGGGGATGTCTTCCGGTATCCGGAATGGGATAAACGGGCCTCGGATTATCTGACAGACCATGTCCGGGTGATCGTCCGCCGGATAGGGCAGGGGGATACGGGCCGATATGCAGCGGCCCTTGACCGATATGCCGGGTTGATTTGCGGTATTCGCAGGGCGTTTGAAACGATGCGACCTCAGGGAATGGAAATCCGCAGGGGCTGGATGGAAGGAGATACCTTCGATTATCCCCTGTTGATCGATTGGGCCGTTTCACGGAAGACGGGAACCGAGGGGCCCGAGCGGCTCTATGTGCAACGGATCAAGTCCAGGCGGGATGTGGCTGTGTTGCTGCTCGTCGATCTTTCCCGATCGACGGCCCATCCCGTCGAAGGGCATCCCGAAGGTGCTTCGGTTCTGGATGTGGAAAAGGATGCCGTCGTGTTGCTTTGCGAGGCGCTCGCGACGGTCGGCGACCGGTTCGCCATCGCCGGGTTTTCCGGAAACGGGCGCCACTGTGTCGAATACAGTCGGATCAAGACCTTCGAAGAAGGCCTCGATGAGACGGTACGGGGAAGAATCGGGGCCATGCGGTCGTATCGAAGCACCCGCATGGGTGCTGCCATCCGCCATGCAGCCGTCGAACTGGCAGCCCAGGATGCCGCCGTTCGGTTGATGGTTGTTCTGGGGGATGGATTTCCGAACGATGTGGATTACAAACGGGGATACGCCGTTTCCGACACCCGCAAGGCGGTTCACGAAGCCCGCTCCAAAGGCATCCATGTCCATGCCGTAACGGTCAACATTGCCGCAGATCCCCTACTGGACGAGATGTACGGGTGGAATCGACATACGGTGATTTCGGACGTGACCGAACTGCCGGAAAAGCTGGTTCGTATTTA
>JBFMBE010000174.1:0-7575 GCA_040755275.1 Thermodesulfobacteriota bacterium
TGCATTCTTACCCAAACCGGATCAAACAGTTTGTCAAAGAGCTATTTTGGTTTTTTGAACATCATATTTGTTATGGAGAATAGTTGATTCCTGAATACTCTTCATTTTCGATCTTCGACTTTTTGCGACCCCATCATATCTAACAGAAAGTACGCCGATGGATGTTGACCGGATGATTTTTCGCATGCTTTCGGAATACATCGAACACATATGCGGACTCCATCTGGATGAATCGAAAACGTATTTGATCGAAACCCGACTGAGCCCGTTGCTGGACGATCTTGGCTGCAAGGGATGGGCCGAGTTGTATCAGCGGGCTCGAAGAGACGAAACCCGTCGGATCGAACGGCTGATCATCGATCGCATCACGACACCAGAAACTGCTTTCTTTCGAGATTCAACGGTGTTTGATGTCCTTCGATATCGGATCATTCCCGATATCGTCGATCGAAAGAAAAATCAGCTTGTTTCTCCGATCCATATTCGCATCTGGAGCGCCGGCTGTTCCACGGGTCAGGAAGTGTACAGCATTGCCATTGCCGCCCATGAGGTTCTTCAGGGTACAGGCATCGAATGGTTCGTTTTGGGAACGGATATTTCGGATGCGGCCATTGCATATGCCAGTGCAGGACGATACTCGGCGGCTGAACTGGCCAGGGGAATGAATGAAAAACGAATCGAAACCTATTTTGAACAAAAGGGAAACGTCTGGCAAATCCGGGATTTCATTCGAGCGACAGTTGGTTTTCGAAGAAAAAACCTTCTCGATGACTTTCCGGAACTCGGTAGATTCGATACCGTATTCTGCAGAAATGTCGCCATCTATTTACAACAAAAGGCTCGGGAACACCTGTTCATGCGATTTCATCAAGCACTTACGGACGGTGGTTATCTGGTTTTGGGCTCCAGCGAATCCCTGATGGAGATGCGGCAATTGTTCGAAGCCAAGAGACATCTTCAGACGATTTATTATCAAAAAAAGGCTTCTGTCAAATCTTGATGGAATTCCAAACAGAGCAATCAACCGCTTTCCATAAGGCGAAAACATGACCGAAAAACAGCGCGTTCTCATCGTCGACGACAGCCAGCTCGTTCGGATCAAGATCCGTGAAGAACTCGAAAAAGGCGGGTATGAAGTGATGGAGGCGAAAAACGGTCTTGAGGCCATCATTCAGGTGGCATCCAAGAATCCGCCCGATCTGATCACCATGGACATCGAAATGCCCAAACTCGACGGCTTCGAGACCTGCCGGAAGCTTCGTGAAACCCAATACTCCAAATTTTTGACCAAAAGCGAAGACCGAAGAATTCCCATCATCTTCATCACTGGAAACGACACCCTCGAAGACCGCAAGAGAGGATTCGAGCTGGGAGCCGTCGATTTCATCGCCAAGCCGTTCAGAGAAGGAGAGATTCTGACCGCTGTCAATAAAATCCTGGGCCGCTCGATCGTGCAGCAGAACATTCAGGCGCTGGTCGCCGACGACAATTCCGTCGCCCGGAAAATCACGGCCATGTGTCTGAGGCGGGAAGGCATCCAGGTCATTGAAACCGAGGATGGAGAGGAAGCCTATCACATCTTGAGCGATCCGGAACAACAAATCGATCTGCTGATTACGGACCTGGTCATGCCGAAAATGGACGGCATCCAGTTGTGCAGGCTCGTTCGAAAGGAGCTCAAACAGATCGACATGCCGATCCTCGTACTCACAGCCGTATCCGATCTGAGCGAAGTACTCGAGGTATTCCGGGTTGGGGCTTCGGACTATCTCGTGAAGCCTTTTGCAAAGGAAGAGCTTCTGGCTCGCCTGATGGTTCACATTGAACGACACCGGATCAATCAGGAGCTGCGGGAAACGATCCGCAAGCTGGAGGAAGCCAATGCCAAGATCGAACGGCTTTCGATCACCGATCCGCTCACCGGATGTTACAACCGGGGATACTTCAACAAACAGTTCGATATCGAATATGGTCGGGCGCTTCGTTACAAAAGACCGCTTTCGATCGTCATGTGCGATATCGACCATTTCAAGAGGGTCAACGACACCTATGGCCATCAGGTGGGAGATCGGGTGCTGCAGCATTTCGTAACGGTCATGCAGCAGGGTCTGCGGTCCAAGGGAGACTGGGTCGCCCGATACGGCGGCGAGGAATTCGTGGTGGTCATGGCGGAAACCGATGCGGCTGCGGCCCAACTGGCGGCTGAACGTCTGAGGGTGGCGATCGAACAATCACCGATGAAGGATGGAGAGCGGGAAATCCACATCACGGCAAGCTTCGGCATTGCAAACCTCGATCATGACGCAAAAGACGGTCTTTCTCCCGATCGAATGCTGACGACTGCAGACGAAGCCCTCTATGAAGCGAAAAGAGCCGGCAGAAATCGGGTCGTGCTCGGTACAGGACCATCGGTTTCAACCGACGGCGAATCGTCGGATGCGGTTTTAATCGGTTGATTCGAGCCGCCGCCTTGCGCTGGTGAGGTCTTCCGGCCGGTTGACATTCATGAAGCAACGCAGATCCGGGTCGATTTTTCGGAAGCGGCTTTCCGGAATTTTGAGAACCTTTGACGGGTTGAACACCTGCTGGATCTTGAGCTGACGGCGCTCGATGTGTTGGGCGATCTGCGGAGCGCAGCGGCAGGCATACACGGCGCAGAGCGGCTCCAGTCCCTTTTCGGTCTGCGGCATCACGGCATCCCACCGTGGCTCGATCCGATCGAGAAGCAACTGGATGATGCGGGGATCGGAAAACGGAACATCGCAGGCAGTGACAAAGGCATAGGGATGGGATGCATAAAACAGCCCCGCATGCAACCCGGTGAGGGAGCTTCGAACGGGATACAGATCGGTGACGATGCACAGATCATAGCCCGTATAGCGAGCCGGATGATTCGTGACGAGCAGAACTTCCTCGAACAGACCGGAAAACGTTTCCAGAATCCGATCGAGCATCGACTTGCCACCGATGGTTAGGGCCGACTTGTCGATCCCGTTGTATCGTTTACCCAGACCACCCGCCAAAATGATACCGGTCACCCCCATCTTCGAGAACCTCATCGCATCAGCAGCGGTTGCTTTGGCAGGGGTTGCTGCGGGGAACCATTCCGCTGCCGTCGCTCTGCTTCCCGATTCAACAGATGGATTCGTTTTTTGGATTCCTTGAGCAGCTTTTCGATCTGTTCCTGCCTCAAGGGATCTACCCCGAGATCCAGCGCCCTCTGAAGCTGGAAGACGGCATTGCGGTAATCGGCCTTCAATTTATAGTACAAACCGAGATAATAGGCCGCATCGGCTTCCTTTTCCAGCGCACCATAGGTCTTTCCCAGATTGTAGAGCGTTTCCAGATGCTCGGGATACCTCCGGAAGACGCTCTGAAGGGTTTCGGCCGCCTCCCGGTATTTTCCGAGAGCCATCTGCGTTCTACCAAGATAGAATTTCGCCTCCGAATTGTCCGGCGCCAGAGATACCGCACTGTCCAGGATAGACAATGCTTCGTTGTAGTTGCCCGAAGTAAAATAGACGCGTCCCATACCGGTCAGCATTACCGGATCGAAGGCCTGACGTTCGAGGGCCTGACGCATGAGGATGGCCGCCTCTTCGTTCTTTCCGGTCCGCATCGCCAGCAAAGATTTCCCATACAGCGGCCATACGGTCTGGGGATCCGTCGAACGGGCCTCATCCAGGGTTTTTCTCGCGATATCCTCGTTTTCATACAGGGCCATCAACCGCGTATGGGCAATGGTGAAATCCGTTGAGGGAACAGCCGGCGGCAGCTTCGGATGGGTTTCGATCCAGGAGCCGATATAGGCAATGCGATCGTCCACCGCCGGATGCGTCAGCAGGTAAGTTGGAATCTGCTTGGGCCCGAACCACTGCTGACTGCGGATTTTCTTGAGCATTTCGAGAAGCCCTGCAGGAGAGTAGCCTGCCTTGGTCAGAAGATCGAGCCCGAGCTGATCGGCCTGCATTTCATCGTCCCGACTGTAGGACAGAGCAAGCGACTGACCGGCTGCCATCGATCCAACACTGGCTGCATTGCCCAAAGCGGCGCTTCCGGCAGCACCCAAAAGCAGCCCCGCCGCAATTCCGGCAAGAGTCGCCAGACCGATCTTCTTCTGACGATCGATGCTATCGGAAATATGACGACAGACAACATGCGAAATTTCATGCCCCAGAATACCGGCAAGATCGGCTTCCGAGTTCATGGCCGCCAGAAGACCGGTGTGGATGAAGATTTTGGCGCCCGGGCCTGCAAAGGCATTGAACGTGTGATCCCTGACGACAAAAAACCGGTATGCGAACGGCTGGGTTGGAACGACCCGGACGATTTTTTCACCGACCCGTGTCACATAATCGGTAATGACGAAATCGTCGACCAGGGTCAGAGCCTCCCGAGCCATCGTCATGAATTCGGCCGACAATTCCTCCTCTTCATGGATCGTGATCGCTCGAACATCCATCGGAAGCATGAGACTGATAATCAGGATGACGACAATGATCATCCGAACCGTTCCGCTGAACGCCTTGCCTGCGACTTTCATCAAACGATGCGTAGCACTGGGTGGTATACCCGGCCGGCTGCATGGGTGTGGCGTATCTTCCTTACGAACCATTTTCAAGGCTCCTCTTCGTTCCTCTGAAGCGAACGACTATCCAGGCGATTCGCTTTTCATATGCTGGATTTTATGATAGTGTTCCCCACCATGGCAATGATTATCTGTATAGCGAATCAAAAGGGCGGCGTAGGAAAAACAACGACTGCAGTCAACCTGTCGGCTGCACTGGCCGTTTCCGAAAGGAAAACACTGCTGGTCGACTGTGATCCCCAGGGAAACGCCACCACCGGCCTCGGTATCTCCAAAACAGACTTGAACGCCAATCTCTATCATGGCCTGATCGGGAAATCCGCTGTCGAACATCTGGTGATGGAAACGGAAATTCCGGCCTTGAAGGTGATTCCGGCCAAAGAAGAGTTGATCGGCTTCGAAGTCGAACTGATGGACAGCGATCGACGGGAAACGCCTCTCAAGCAACTGGTCAGCGGAATCCGCGATCGGTTCGACTACATCATCCTCGACTGTCCGCCTTCGCTCAGCCTGCTCACGGTCAATGCCCTAACCGCAGCCGACGCCCTGCTCGTTCCGCTTCAGTGTGAATTCTACGCACTCGAAGGTTTGGGTCAGCTGCTCACCACGATGAAACGGATTCAGCGACATTTGAATCCCTCTCTACGCCTGCTCGGCATCGTGCTGACCATGTACGACAAGCGGACCAATCTTTCCCGTCAGGTCGCAGAAGAAGCGACGCGGTATTTTCACGGCCAAGTGTTTCAGTCCACCATTCCGAGAAGTGTTCGGTTGAGCGAAGCCCCCAGTCATGGAAAGCCCATTCTCCTCTACGACGCATCCTGCTCCGGAGCCATCGCCTATTTCAACCTGGCTCGGGAAATCCTGGCCCTCGACTCATCTTTCAACTCAAAACCATCGAAATCCACCAGCCATGAGTTCTGACATCCGATCGAACGAGTCGACATCCAAAGGAAAACGATCTGCTCTCGGCAGGGGATTGAGCGCCCTCATTCCCGATATGGACGACCTGAACCGAACCCCGCAGCAATCCGATTATTTCCTGTGCGACGTCGATCGGATCCGGGCCAATCCCTACCAACCCCGCATCCGAATCGGGGAGGAAGAACTCGAGGAGTTGACCCGATCGATTCGGGAGCAGGGAATCGTTCAGCCCATTGTCGTGCGAAAAACCGAGATGGGGTATGAACTGGTGGCCGGCGAACGGCGGCTTCGGGCAGCCAGGAGAGTCGGACTCGTTCAGGTTCCTGTCGTCGTGAAGGATATCCCAGACCACAAGATGCTCGAGCTTTCGATCATCGAAAACATCCAGCGGGAAGCCCTCAACCCGATCGAGGAAGCCGAAGCCTACCATCGGCTGATGACGGAATTCGGATTGACCCAGGAGGATGTAGCCGACCGGGTTGGAAAAAGCAGACCGGCTGTGGCCAATTTTCTTCGGCTTCGGCAGCTTCCTGAATTGATCCGTACATCGGTCTTGGATGGCGAGATCAGTATGGGGCATGCCCGGGCCTTGCTGGGTGCACCGAACGAGGCACATCAGCTCGAGGCTTGGAGAACCGTTATCCAAAAGAAACTTTCCGTCAGACAGACGGAAGCCCTCGTCCGAAAACTGAATCATCCCACTCCACCAGCCCGCAGGCCGACCTCCGAAGACATTCAGATTCAATCCGTCGCCGAAGCCCTATCGCGGGGGCTGGGTACCCGAGTGGCCATCCGAAAAAAAGGCAAGGCTGGAAAACTCGAAATCGCCTTCGGATCCGATGAGGAACTCAATCGATTGATCGATCTGCTGAACCGTTCGATCGATCCGGTCTGAACGACACCGCAACGACCGAGGGGCACATGAGCCTGCACATCATCATCGATGGCTACAACCTCATCCGCCAGGTGCCGGAGCTTTCCGAGCTCGACCGGCTGGATCTCGAGCTGGGTCGGGATGCACTGATCGAACGGCTTTCGGCCTACAAACGCATCAAGCCCTACCGAATCACCGTCGTTTTCGATGGAACTCAGGCGCCTGTAAACGGTTCACACCAGGAGAAACGCAACGGCATTTCCATCTTCTACTCCCGGGTTGGAGAGATTGCAGACGGTGTGATCAAACGGCTGGCGGACCGGGAAAGGGAGCGGGCCGTTGTGGTGAGTTCCGACAGGGATGTCACCCATCATGCAGAACAAGTCGGATGTGCGGTGCTGCGATCGGAGGATTTCGCCCGGAAGATGGTGGATGCCTGCTGGTACGGAGTCGATTCGGATGCAGCGGAAACGGAGGAAGAAGCCGGCGGCTGGAAGCCGACGACCCGAAAAAAAGGACCTTCCCGAAAGCTTCCCCGAAAGCAGCGGAAAAACAGGCTTCGAATCGATAAATTGTAAGAAAAATCTACCGACTTGTTACGACTTCCTCAATTGCAACGGAGTTCTGCATCATGAAGCGGATTTGCGTCATCGACGGTCAGGGCGGCGGCATCGGTAGCACCATCATCAAGAAATTGAAGGAAACCTATGATGAAACCGTGGAAATCATCGCTTTGGGAACCAATGCCATTGCCACCACCCAGATGCTAAAAGCCAGGGCAAACCGGGGGGCAACCGGCGAAAACGCCATCGTTCAAACGGTTGCGAAAGCCGATGTTGTCATCGGCCCGTTGGGTATCGTTCTGGCCCATGCCATGATGGGAGAAGTCACCCCTCGGATTGCAGAAGCCATCGCTTCCTGTGATGCACCCAAATTGCTGCTTCCTCTCACCCAGGAGCCGGTGGAGATCATCGGCCTCACACCCAATCCTTTGCCTCGTCTGATTGAAGAGATGATCCAGAACCCGCTGGCTCGCCTGATCAACAAGGGTTGACCTTTGATGGCGTCGCAAAAAGTCGCTTTTCCCGTGCTTTTGGGAAATGCCGGGCATAAGCGGGGTGGCTGGGGAAGCCTTTTGAGACTGCTGCGAAAACGTGTTTGAAGCCGCCGGATATCGTTGGATCGGACG
>JBFMBE010000175.1:0-7350 GCA_040755275.1 Thermodesulfobacteriota bacterium
AACTGACGGCCTCGCAAAAAGTCGCATCTACTCCAATTTTGTCGATTGCCGGGCCTGAGCATGGCAGGGCATATGCCTTTTGATGCTGCAGCGGATACTTGTTTGAAGCCGCCGGAGATCGTTGGGCTGGGCGGCGTTCAACAACAAACAATGGTTTGAAAATCAAACCGTTGTAGCTTACTGGCCTGTATCGAATGACTGACCCAATGCCCGGCCCTTACGAGCTCGGGCGGCTGAGTTTTTTCGCAGCAGCGAAAAAGGTTCCCCAGTCACCCCGCGACTCGACACAGACTGCCTGACTTTTTGCGAGCTCATCAGAACTCAGTACTCGGGAGGTCCTTGGACATCTCCCAGGGCCTTGCGGATGGCGGCCACCCGCCTCCGGATATGGTCCACCTGCCTCGTATTGGCCAAAGTCTGCAGATCCGCTGCTGCATCCAGGGGGTGAATGTCCTTTTTCTTCAGAGAGAGCCGATACCAGGCCGGCAGCTCCAGATCATGGCAGTCGCTCAATGCTGCAGCCAAGGTTCGAAGGTCCTGCTGCTGCTGCTCTACCCTGCCGGAATAAGCCGAAACGGCAGAAAGAATACGTTTTCGGAGGGTTCGAAAATGCAGGATGGGAACGAGAAAGAAACGGTAGAGGATATACCCGAAGGCACCGACACCGAAACTGATGGTTGCAGCGATAATCAGCTGTTCCATTGGAGGGTTGCATCCTTCGATTTTCGAACCAGATAGGAGAATGCCGCCTCGACTTGCCGGGTCGTTTCACCGATGGTATGACTGTTGTCAATGACGATGGTGGCGTGACGGCGCTTTTCGTCGATGGGCATCTGGGATCGAATGCGGGCCATGGCCTGTTCTGCACCGAAGCTGTCACGTCTCATCAATCGTTCCATCTGGACGGACTCAGGGGCATACACGAGAAGAACCTCGGGCAGGTGAAGATGCATGCCGCTTTCGATCAGAAGCGGCACATCAAGGATGACGATGGCCGATGGATCGCTTGCTTCGATCCGCCGGATCGCGTCCGCCATGGCTTCGAATACGAAGGGATGAACGATAGCATCGATGCGTTTCTTCGCATCGGGATCGGCAAAGACCCTGTCGCCGAGGGCGACCCGATCGATGGTGCCGTCCGCCAACAGAATCTCTTTGCCGAAGGCATCGACGATGCCTTGCCACGCCGGAAGCCCGGGTTCGACCACCTGCCTTGCAATCAGGTCTGCATCGACGATGCGGGCGCCCAAATCCGCCAGCATCCTCGAAACCGTGGATTTTCCGGTGGCAATGCCGCCGGTAAGCCCGACAACGAGCATTTTCGTGCCTTCGATGGTCAAGCGATCCAATCGCGCATGGTCCGGTAAATGTCTTCCGGGTCGAGCCCTTGGAAAGGAATCTGCTCGTCAAGGCCTCCTCTGCCGAGCTTTCCGACACCGATCGCCCGGTATTTGGGGGTAAGTCCTCGTTCGAGAAGCCATGTCCCCAGCTTCGATCCCAAACCCGTCTTGACATTTTGGGATTCGACGACCAGAACCGCCTTTGCCGCACCGATCCGCTGCAGCATCGCCTCATCCACCACATTGAGGGTGGCCTTGTTGATCAGGCCGACCCGATGGCCTTCCTCCTTCAACCGCTCGACGGCATCGAGGCAGCGATAGAGCATTTCCCCGTAGCTCACGATGAAGGCATCCTCACCGTCCCTGATCACATCGTCGCTGCCGCTGGTGAACCGATACTCCGGACCGAAGAACGGAGCCCCCGATTCGTTCAGAAGAACGGGAACAGCCGATCGGGTCGAAAAGACGAACCGAAGACCCGGTTCGAAGAAGACAGCCCGCAGAAGCGCCCTCAATTGGTTGGTGTCTGCAGGAAAATACAGCCGTGTCGTATCTCCTTCCGCAATCGCGTTGTCCGCAAAAAAGATGTTGATTCCGAAGTGGCAGGTATTGTCCGCCATATCGTCGACCCCGGCATGGGAGAAATGGGCGAGCACATTGGCATGGTTGAGTCGGGCCATCGTGATTTCGGAAACGAGCATTTCCAGAAACGCCGAAAATGTCCCGAAAATGCCCAACCTTCCCGGTTCGGAGCCGAAGCCTGCCGCAACCGAGAAATTGTTCCGCTCCATGATACCGGCATGGACATAGACCTCGGGAAATCGCTTGCGGATGTGATGCAGCCCGCAGGAGCCCTCGAGATCGGAATCCACCACCAGCACCTTCTGTTTTCGGTCCGGCAATTCGGCCAGGATGTCACAGACGATTTTCCCGAAATCGTCCCGGTTCTTGGACACCGTTTCGGAGCTACCCCGATAGATTCGAACAGGTTTCTTCGGCACGTCGGCCTGAAGCATGGAAACCGCCCGAGAATGCCCTTTCCGGCTGAGATACTGGATGGCGTGATCGACGGCAATGACGTCGTGTCCCTTTGGGGATCCTTCGATTCCTTCGACACCGGGGGCCATTCGGCGGCGGTTGATAAGCGCAATGGGACCCGGTGCAGCCAACATGAGGCGAATCCGTTCATACAGCGTTTCGAAGGATTCACCATCTCCGACATCGACCCGCATCCCGTGCCCTGCGAGCGTTGCGGCGACGTCATAGCCCTTCATGTATCGGCTGGGATGACCGGCGATGGTGACATCGTTGTCATCGATGAACAGCTTGACGTTGAGATTTCTCGCAACGGCGTATCGGGCGGCTTCGGCGTCGTTTCCTTCCTGCTGCGAGCCGTCACTTCCGAAAAGTACGAGGCACCGATCGGGATAGGCCTCTGCAAGGCCGTTGACGTGGCTCCAGAGGTGACCGAGTCTTCCGGAACTGAACCCGATACCGCGAGCGTCGTCCCGTTCCGGATGGCCATAGAGGCCGAATCCGAATTCCCGATAGTGCAGCAGATCGTCAAAGGAGATGTGCCCGTTCAAGGCAGCCAGGATATATTGAGCAGCCACCCGATGGCCGGCTTCGTCGAACGGAACGGGATAGATCGGAACACCACTGTGAAGGAATCCATCTACGATCAGGAGCTCCGGAACGATGTCATAGGCGCCGCCCGTGTGGCCGCCGAGGCCTTTTTTGTTGGCATATGCCGTGAAGAAAACGATGCTGTCCCGCACCAGTTCGATGGTTTGAATGAGTCGGGCCTTTTCCTCGGGTTGAAGTGGATCGGTCAGAGAACAGCGGATGGGGCGATAGGTCGATAGATCGATCGGAAATTCCATGTTGAGCCTTTGTATGGATCCGGTTCAATGAAACTGAACCAGATCGATTTCGTAAAATTCCTTGTTTCCTTTGCTGTCAATACGACAGTATTTCAGCGTTTGAGAATCCTTCGGCTTCACACCGGCAGAATCCTCCCCGTCGATATTCGGCCGGAGAACCGATTCTTCCGAAACCGTCCGGGTCAGGTCGTATACCCGATGGATAATGTCATGTTCGACATGATCGATGATGGTCTGTCTCAAGGCGACAGGCTGATGAAGCGCCTCGAATCCGGGTCCGGCACAGGTTTTCGGATCGGCTCCCCTTTCTGTGGCCGAACGGGCCATCTGTTTACAGAATGCGTCCAGGACGTTTTGAATGCGGTGAACCGGTATCTTCATACCCGATGCGACCTTTCCATCTTCCATGCATCCTCGATGAAACGGACGTGGTTGTCGAAAGCAATTTCCGGAAGTGCCCCACGATCGAAAAAACCGATTTCAGATGCGTCGTCTCCGGGGACAGGGATCCCCTGATAGCGTGTGACAAGGTAGCCAACCAGCAATACGGTGTGGTAGAGCCTGCTGGGATTGGATCGCACGCCGATAAGGCAATCGATTTCCGCCCGCAGCCCGGTTTCTTCCTGAAGCTCACGAAGGGCCGCTTCTTCGGGCTGTTCATCCAATTCGATGAAACCGCCCGGAAGGCACCATTTGCCGATATGCGGTTCGACACTGCGACGAACGAGAAGAATACGCCGTTCGGCATCGAGGACGACCAGGCACGTAGCCGGAACGGGATTCTCGTAGAGCACGGCCTGGCACTGAGAGCAACGCAGCCGAAGCCGGTTTTCCAGTTCGATCCGGTTCAGAAGGCCGCCGCATTGAGGGCAAAAGGATTTTTCGAGCATCAGGAATTCGAGAAAACCTCATATTGGGTGGGAACACCCGTCAAGGCGTCGATCTGGGCCTGGATTTCGCTTCGTATCGGGCTTCGAAGCCAAGCATTCCAGCTTGCCAGGTCTTTCCAGGTACTCAGAACGATGTACGTTCCGGGTTGATCGACACTTCTGAGCGTCTCACCGGAAATGTATCCGGGTTGATCGAGCGCGAGCATCCGCAGCTGTTTCATCAATGGGGCAAGGATCTGGGCTTTTTCAGACGATACCGATCGGCGGATCATGATTTTGACGGCCATGGCAACCCTCCCCGTGTGAAAGATGGCGGCTTCGCTCAAAGGCAGGCCATTTTTCAAAACCGTCTCATCGACGGCCTATCCGCGAAGCCATCCGAGATGACGATGTCGCAAACAGTCGGCTGTTCTCTTGATTGACCCCCAGGAAGGCTGGTGAGATGTGCTAAACAGCGGAAAAACGTTAGCGGTCCTCCCGCTGGAAGCCTGCCTTAGAAAGAAGATCAGCGGATAGCGACTTGTTGCGAGACCATCCAAGATGATCAACGAGCGAATCCTTTTGGCACTATAGGAAATGGATGGTTTCGCTGTCAAGAAAAATGGGGTGACGCCTTTTTGGAAAAGGGTTTGCAATCCCAAAAGCCTTTGGCTATATACCCGTCGGAGAATCAGCGACCATCATCGTTCTTCAGACCTCCGACAGACGAGGTATTCGCCATCCAACAAGGAACGATACATGCCCATGCCGCATGATGCATATGGCTCATCGAACGACACGACGTGGTACAGGACTCACTGCTCACGGATGGATCATGGCGGATGCACCCTGGATATCGGCGTTTCTTCGGGTCGCATCATCGATATCCGGCCTGTATCCGATGGCATCCTCAGCCGAGGCCATATCTGCAGCAAAGCGATGGCATCCGTTGAAAAGCTCGCTTCGCACCATCGGCTCCTGTCGCCATTGCAACGGATTGGAACACGGGGAGGAGGACACTGGAAACCCATTTCCTGGTCGGAAGCCCTCGATGCCATCGCCCTTAACCTGAAACGGATCCGGCATCATCACGGTGCCCGATCCGTTGTTTTTTGCCAGGGCATGCCCAAAGGCCTCGAGCATTTTCTCCTCATCCGCCTGGCTCATGCCTTCGGTTCTCCAAACATTGCCGCAGTCCAGGATGTCTGTCATGCCCCTCGGGAAGTATGCGGCCTTCATACGTGTGGCTTTTTTCCGGTCGTCGATCTTCGTCATCCCAGCCAATCCATCCTGATCTGGGGAGCCAATCCGTTCGCCACCAACGAAGAAGGCGTTTTTTCGAGCCTCTTACGCGAACAAATTCGAAACGGCTGCCAGATCGCCACCATCGATCCCTACCGCACGAAGGCGGCTGAACAGGCTGACGTCTTCCTCCAGATCCGTCCGGGAACAGACGCCGCGCTGGCACTTGCCCTGCTCCATGTCGTTCTGACCGAAAACCTTTATGACGAAGCCTTTGTTCGAGACTGGACCGTTGGATTCGAAGATCTGCGCAAGCATTGTCAAGCGTATACACCTGAGCGTGTCGCCCTCCACTGCGGCATCGATGCTGATGCAATCCGGTCCTGTGCCCGGCTGTACGCTACACGGAAACCTTCGGCTCTCTTTTGGGGCAATGCCATCGAGCAGCATCCGGATTCCTGGAACACCATCCGAGCGATGATCTGTCTGATGGCTGTCTGTGGAAACCTGGACGTCGCAGGCGGCAACGTGCATGCCCTTGAACCCCCTGTGGTTGGGTTGGGGCAATTCGTTCGGTCTGATCTCGTTCCCGATAAGGTCAGCCAGATGATCCATGCCCACCATGGCGTCATCCCCCGAATGATGACCGTGCCTGCCGCCCACTGGCGCAAGGCGGTTCTCGACAGCGTCCCCTATCCGGTTCGGGGGGCATATATCCAGTGCGCCAATCCCCTCATTGGGTATGCTCAGACCGAGATGACGCGAAAAGCGCTCCTTGCCCTCGACTTTCTGGTGGTTTCGGATATCGTGATGACACCGACGGCCGCCCTGGCTGATATCGTCCTTCCGGCTGCCTCACAGTTCGAATTCGATGACATCGGCCATTATGGGCTGGGACATGGAATCGTTCTGGCGAGACCCAAAATCCTCGATCCCCCCGACTCATGCAAACCGGATCTGTGGATTCTCAACGAAATCGGAAAGCGGGTGAGCCCTCCCGATCTTTGGTTCGAAGACATCCGGGACATTCTGAGTACGGTGTTGAAACCGTCCGGATTGACCTACACCGAATTTTTGGAAAAAGGATATCTGGAGGGGCCGTGGATCGAGCGAAAATATCGCATCGATGGGTTCCGTACCCGGTCGAAAAAGGTGGAACTTCGATTGGACAGCGCCCGAAAATGGGGACTCGATCCCCTGCCTCAAGCGCATATCCTGGAAGATAACCGATCGCATCCTGATTCACAGGAAGGGGTGTTGCTGCTTACCAGTGCCAAGAGCCCTCATTACCTGCACAGCTCCTACCGCTGGATCGATGGATTGCGTCAGAGGGAAGGGGCGGCGGTCTGCCGGATTCATCCCGATACGGCCAAGGCAGCCGGGATTGCGCAGGGAAATCGGGTGAGGATCACGACCTCGTCAGGATCATTTATCCAAAGGGCCGAGCTGACCGATGCGATTCGACCCGATGTCGTTCAGGCAGCTTCCGGCTGGTGGATGACATATAACGGTCATGAGGATCTTTCCGCCAATTACAACCTGGCCACGGCAGCCTTTCCGCTCGGAAAAGCCTTCGGAACCCCCAAACTGAAAGGGATTCCTTGTTCCATTGAGAGTGTATCAGACGAATCGGATGCGGGGCATATTGGAAGTCATCCTTGATGGTGTCGCAAAAAGTCGCTTTTCCCGTGCTTTTGGGAAATGCCGGGCGTAAGCGGGGTGGCTGGGGAAGCCTTTTGAGACTGCTGCGAAAACGTGTTTGAAGCCGCCGGATATCGTAGGATCGGACGGACGCGCTTGAACGAATTGACATTGAAAAGCAAGCCGTTGCGATTCCACGAGTCTGTATTCACTGTTTGGCCATCCGTCCGATCCTACGAGATCGGGCAGCTGAGTTTTTTCGCAGCATCGAAAAAGGTTCCCCAGTCACCCCGCGACTCGACAGAGACTTCCTGACTTTTTGCGAGCCCATCATCCTTGATGGTCCCGCAAAAAGTCCATCATATGGACGGCTTC
>JBFMBE010000176.1:0-7279 GCA_040755275.1 Thermodesulfobacteriota bacterium
GACTTGGCGGCCAACAGCCCAGCGAGGCATTCGCCGCCGTGGGTGCAGGCAATGTGCCCCTGACGGTTGGCCAGAATCTGACAATCCATGATGGCCTGCTCGGGGACATCCACGAAAAAGACATTCTCCCGCCCGGAAGTCAGGTTGTATCGGTTCACCAGGTGGATGACCCGCGGCATCGACACGGGATTGCCGATCATGGCGGCCTGAGCCACACTGGGACGGACGGTTACCGGGACGAAGCGCCTTAGCGCCGGATCCGGTTCTAAATAGTAGCGATATACCGGATTGGCGTGTTCCGATTGCACTCCGATGATTTTCGGCAGGCTGTCGATGACCCCGGCATCGTAGAATTTCAGAAATCCGCTCATGACGGCGGTAATGTTTCCGGCGTTTCCGATGGGAACCACGATGACTTTTCCCGACAGATCGTATTCGAAATCCTGTGCGATTTCATAGGAATAACTTTCCTGCCCTAGAATGCGCCAAGCATTTTTCGAATTGAGCAGCGCCACGTTGTAGCGTTCCGAAAGCGCTTCGACCACCTTCATGCAATCGTCGAACACACCCGGAATTTCAAAGACCCGGGCACCGCTTCCCAGAGGCTGGGAAAGCTGCTGGGGGGTCACTTTCCGGTGAGGCAGCAGGACGGCGGACTTGACCTTCGGCTGCAAATAGGCGGCATAGAGGGCGGCGGATGCCGACGTGTCCCCCGTGGAGGCACAAACGGCAAGCACGTCGGACACCACGCCCTGTTGAATCAGGTAGTGGATGTAGCTCAGGGCGCTTGCCATCCCACGATCCTTGAAGGAGGCGCTGGGATTCTGGCCGTCGTTCTTGAAATAAACCTTCATCCCGACCGTAGCCTCGAGGGTGTGGTTCATGCGGATCATGGGCGTGTGCCCCTCGCCCAGATAGACAATGGCATCGATGGGCATCACTGGACCGATGAATTCGTGGTAGCGGTAAATGCCCCGAAGTTCGGGCAGGGTGAGCATCTTGCGGTAGTCGAAGATCTCCCGCCATCGTTTTCCGGGAATCCGCCGCAGCAGATCGTTCTGGAGATCGTCGAGCAGCAGCACCTGCCTGCAGGACGGACAGGTGTACAGCAATTTTTCGATACCGAATTCCTGGCCGCATCCAAGACACCGATAGACGAGACCTTTTCGGGGTTTGGGCAGGATATGCTCTCGGATGGATTCGGGAAAATGTTCCGGTTTCATGGTTGGATCTCCTCCATGCCCGCCATATAAGGACGCAGCGCTTCGGGAATGATGACCGTCCCACGAGAGGTCTGGCAGTTTTCGAGAATGGCCGCCACCGTTCGGCCGACGGCAAGCCCGGATCCATTCAGGGTGTGGACCAGTTCCGTTCCCTTCTTTCCTTTTCTGCGAAAGCGGATGTTGCCCCGACGGGCCTGGAAGTCCTCGAAATTGCTGCAAGAAGAGATTTCCCGATACACACCCTGGGAGGGCATCCACACCTCGATGTCGTAGGTCTTGGCTGCCGAAAAGCCGAGGTCTCCCGTGCAGAGAGTGACCACCCGGTAGGGCAGACCCAACCGTATCAGGATGTCTTCGGCATCCGCCAACAGCGTATCGAGCTCGTCGTAAGAGGTTTCGGGAAGGCTGAATTTGACGAGTTCGACCTTGTTGAACTGGTGCTGTCGGATGAGCCCACGCGTGTCCTTTCCGTAAGAGCCGGCCTCCGATCGAAAGCAGGGAGTGTAGGCCGTATAGCGGATGGGCAAATCATCGGCTTCGAGGACCTCGTCTTGATGAATGTTGGTGACCGGAACCTCGGCCGTGGGTACCAGGAAATAATCCCAGTTTTCAAGTTTGAAGAGGTCTTCGGCGAATTTGGGAAGCTGACCCGTGTGGGTCATGCTGCTGCGGTTGACGATGAAGGGGGGAAGTACCTCGATGTAGCCGTGGTGGATCGTATGAACGTCGAGCATGAAACTGATGAGAGCCCGCTCGAGCCTGGCCCCCGCTCCGAAATAGAGCGGAAAGCGCGCCCCTGTAATCCGAGCGGCACGTTCGAAGTCGAAGATGCCGAGCTTCTCCCCGAGGGACCAGTGGGGCAGCGGTTCAAAATCGAAGGTCGGAATCGAGCCGACGGTCTTGAATACCGGGTTGTCGTCGCTGTCCTTTCCAATGGGAACCGATTCATGGGGGATGTTCGGTATGCCCATGAGGATGGCCTCGACAGCGATTTCAAGCTCTGCAAGCTCCATTTCGAGTGCCTTCATCCGGGAAGCTGCAGCTTTCACCTGCTGGGTGAGGGATTCGGTGTCTTGCCCGGTTTTCTTCATTCGAGCGACCTGTTCGGAAATGGTGTTGCGCTGACGACGGAGCTCTTCCAACTCGGCCAAGGCCGCCTTGCGTTTGGTGTCGAGCTCGACGAGACCGGACAGGTCGGCCGGTTTGTTTCGGGCGGCAAGAGATGCCTCGACCCTGGACATATTTTGTCTGACGAACTTGATTTCCAACATGGACGTTCCTATATTAAAGATTTACGGTGTGTCGATAGAACCGCAACATGACCGGATGCCGCTCCATCACCTTTTTGATGTAGCAAGCACACCCGGCGAAGTCAATCACAAAACCGTACCACCCCTTTTCACCGTTCATGAAGCAGAAACGTACATCCGAAAGAGAGGAGAGCATGGACGACATCAAACAACAGAAATCGAATATCCGACAGGACAAGATGCACCTCCTGGAAGCCATGCCTGAAGCGGAGGTTCAGGCCAAGTCCCGTTCGATTACAGGTAAGCTTTATGAGTTCGCCAATTTTTTCGAGGCCCAGGTCGTTTTGCTGTTCATCGATCGAAAATACGATATCGATATGGTTCCGGTCATGCAGCATTGCATCCAACACGGCAAGACGGTGCTGTTGCCCGTCTTCGATCCACCCAAGCACAAGGCCCGCCTGTTCCGTGTCAGCAACCCCCGGCGGGAATTGATCAAAGGGCTCTCCGGCATGATCGAACCCAATCCGGCCAAATGCAAGGAAATCGCTCTCGACCTGGTGGATGTCGCCATCCTGCCCGGGCTTGCCTTCGACGAAAAAGGTGGCAGGCTGGGATATGGTGAAGGCCGCTATGACCGGCTGATCGCACGACTGCCCGTTACGACCCGAAAGGTTGCGGTGGCCTTCGAAGACAAAATCGTCTCCCATGTACCGATGGAAAGCCACGACCGATATGTGGACATCATCTTGACCGACAAGCGGACCATCTACAAGATTTGAAGGATCGCCCCCAATGTCTCCCCAGCCCTTTCATCCCATTTCCCTGAGGGATCGTTCCCGCTACGAGTCGTTTTTCAACCGTTGCCCCCAGAAAGCCAGCGACTACAGCTTCGTCAACCTCTGGGGATGGCGCACCATCTACGGACTATCGCTGGCCTGGAACGACGACCTTGTCTGGATTCGGCAGGAGGTTCCCCAACCCATGCAATGGGCCCCTATCGGCGACTGGGAAACCGTCGACTGGGAAAAACGGATCGCAATGCACCCCGAGTATTTTGAACAGCCCACCATCCGGGTGCCGGAGCGACTTGCAACTATCTGGAGTCGGTGTTTCGGAGAACGCATACAGGTGACGGAGTCCAGGGAGCACTGGGATTACGTATATGCGGCGCAGCACCTTCGAGAGCTGAAGGGCAACAAATACCACAAGAAAAAGAACCTGCTGTCCCAGTTTTTGAAAAGCTACGATTTCGTCTATGAGCCCATGAGCGAGGCACTGGTTGAAGAGGCCCTGTCGCTTCAGGAAGATTGGTGCACGTGGAAATCTTGCGAGGAAAGCGAATCCCTCTCCGGTGAAAACGAGGTGATCACCGAAATTCTACGGAACTGGAACGCCCTTGGGAATCTCATCGGAGGAATGGTTCGCATGGCAGGAAAACCTGCGGCTTACACCATTGGCGAAGTCATGGACCCAGCCACCATTGTCGTCCATGTGGAAAAGGGGCATCCGGACTACAGGGGCATCTATCAAGCGATCAACTGGCTCTTCGTCTCCCGCTTGCCCGAGTCGATCCTCTGGGTCAACCGGGAGCAAGATTTAGGAGATGAAGGGTTGCGAAAAGCGAAGCTTTCGTATCATCCCGCAGCGTTTGTGAAAAAGTTCAACTGCCGGATGATCCTTTCATGATGGCCTCGCAAAAAGTCGGGCAATCTCCGTTGAGCCGCATGGCGGGGCAACCGCCATGCGGCTCGGATGAGACTTCCTGATTTTTTTCGACCCCAAACTGCATAACTTCATCCGGATTGCATCCGGATGAATCATCTCTCGAATTCTCTTTGCAGAGAAGGCATCCGGTTTCCAACGAAATTGCGATCGGGCAGCCAACAGTTCTTGAGCCAGCTGGCAAAGTCCTCCCGCGAATACCGATACCGCGCCGTGATGTCCTTTATATCAACGACGCCGTCCTGGTTGAAGTCCCCGCACAGGGCGAATTTGTTGGTACCGACAGTCAGATAATACGGCGTAGACAGGTAATGTGCGTTTGAGGGAAGTCGAGGACAGTAAACAACGATATAATAGTCACCGGTGTATTGAATTCCGGTTTCCCACAGGCCGTTGTCAAAGTCACAATCGATGTTTTGATAGGAAATCAGCACGTTGTTGTTGGTGTCCCGCACATCGATCCGATAAGTACCGACCGTCGATGTACCATCGCATCCAGCGCCCTGCGGTATGGCAGTCGTGATGAAATTGATGAAGATCCGAGTATTGCCCTGAATGGTCAATCCATACCAGTCTTCATCGTAGGGGGAAGCCAACTGACCGTTGAAGGCTACATCGAGGCACATGGCATCGGCTTCATCCGGGAAATTGTTCGGTTCGGTTTCGTACTGAATACTATAGATGTGAATCAACACACTTTTGGTGACATCACCGACGGTACAGGTAACGACGGCATCCCCGACGACAGTGCCTGAGATGAGATACAGCGAAACCGTCCCCGTATCGTCGGTAGTGACTACCGTCGCCGTTGTGGAGCCGTTCTGAAATTTTCCGAGCGTTGTCTTGAACAGAAAGGATGTCCCCTGAACGACGGGTTCGCCCATATCGTCCAGTGCAAATGCCGTGATCAACACCTTGCTGGATCCGTCTGCAAACAGTTTGGACGGATTCACCGTTATCAAAACGGTTTCAACGGCCTGAAATGCAGATTCCGCGGCAAGCACATCCCCTTCCCCAAAGGGAAACGACCCACCTATCCAGACGATCGATGGCAACAGAAACAGGAACATCCAGACGATCAAGCGCTTTTTCATGGTGTTCTCCTTGTCCTGATTTTTCCTTTCTAATACAACCACACCCGCAGCATTGACAAGAGTTTCTCGGTTTCAAAGGGTTTAGCCAGGTAGTCGTTGGCACCTGCCTCGATGCACAAGGCCTTGTCTCCTTTCATGGCCTTGGCTGTCAAGGCGATGATAGGAAGCTTTCGATAGGCATCCATGGATCGGATCTGCCTCATGGCTTCATAGCCGTCCATCACCGGCATCATGATGTCCATCAATACCAAGTCGATCTCGGGTTCGGCCTTCAGTTTCTCGATCCCCTCTTTGCCGTTCTTGCCGATGATGACCCGCATTCCCTTTTCTTCCAGGATATTGGTGATGGCATAGACATTCCGCATGTCGTCGTCCACCAGAAGAATCTTTTTTCCCTGAAATACGGCTTCCCGATCATGAATCCGCTGGAGCATCCGCTTCTTTTCGGCAGGCAGCTCCGAATCAACCAGATGCAGAAAGAGGGTTGCCTCTTCAAGCAACCGATCCGGGGACCGGGCGTCTTTGAGCACGATCATCTCCGCATAGTCCTGAACGAGGGCCGATTCCTGCTGGGTCAGATCCCGGCCCGTATAGACGATGACGGGCATGTCCCGAAGCTTCGAATTGCTCCGGACATGGGACAGAAGCTCGATTCCGCTCATGTCCGGAAGCCCGATATCGAGGATCATGCAATCGAAGGAATCCCGGCCAAGCACATCCATCGCCTCTTTACCGCTTGCGGCGACTGTTATGACCACCCGGGCGTCTGCAAGCAGTTCACGAACCGCAGCCGCCTGGGCCGGATCGTCTTCGATAAGCAATATCGATCGCACCGAGGAATCGATCTTCCGCTCGATTCGGGCGTAGGCCCCGTTGAGTTCATCCATGCTGACCGGTTTGGTCATATATCCGATGGCCCCCATCTTGAGCGCGTTGAGGGGTCGGTCGTTCGCCGAAATGACATGCACGGGAATGTGTCGGGTTTCCGAGTTGGACTTCAACCGCTCGAGTACCGTCCAGCCGTCCATACCGGGCAGGTTCACATCGAGAATGACGGCATCGGGTCTGTAATAGTCCGCAAAATGCAGACCGGTTTCGCCGTTGTCCGCCACCAACACCTTAAAGCCCCGATCATGCGAGAGGTCACAGAGAATTCGGGCGAAATGGGGGTCGTCTTCGATGATGAGAATCTTGCGGTCCGTAGGTTGGAGATCTTTTCGGTCATCTGCAATTTCTTCAGCAGGCCTGGCTGGATCCTTCGCGGCAACCGGCGCATTCACCCGAGCAACCCCGGCCGATACACCCGCCTTTGCCCCCCCTTCCACCGGTAGCGGCCTTTCCGCTGATTTCGGCTGCTGCACTTCGGGTTTGGAGCCGACTTCCGAATGGCATACAACGTCACCAAATGCTTTGGATGACTTGGGTTTACCGGTTTCATCGGGTTTGGCGCACACTTCGGGAAGGATCAGGGTGAAAGTGCTTCCCTGGTTTTCTTGGCTGACCAGTTGGATCTCGCCCCCCAGATACTTTGCCAGCTCAAGCGAAATGGAGAGTCCGAGCCCCGTTCCGCCGTATTTCCGGCTGGTCGATCCATCGGCCTGCCGGAAGGCTTCGAACACGATGTCCTGTTTGTCCTTCGGAATGCCGATGCCTGTGTCGGACACCGAGAAGGCGACGGCCTTCTCCGGATCGAGCCGGCTCTGCGACAGGTTCATGCCCCAAGGCCGGTGCAGACGTACCGTGATTCCGCCCGTTGCAGTGAATTTGAAGGCATTGGAAAGGAAATTTTTCAGAATCTGTTCGATGCGCTGCCTGTCCGTCGTGATGGTTTCCGGAAGATCCTTTTCCTCGATGACTTCAAAGGAAAGCCCTTTGTTCTTGGCGATGTGTTGAAAATTGCGCCGGAGCGTCGAAGCGATTTCTCCGGGTGAGACCGATTCGATGTGGAGCTCCATTTTCCCGGCCTCCACCTTCGACAGATCGAGGA
>JBFMBE010000177.1:0-7268 GCA_040755275.1 Thermodesulfobacteriota bacterium
CGGATCACCGATGAATATGCGCCGTTTTTCGAGAAAGTCTCTCCGAATTACGGACTTCTGGTCGAGCGAAACGACCGCTACCTCCGATGGCGTTATCTGGCATGTCCGGATGGCGTGCATCGAATCTATGCGCTTCGGCGATGGGGAAAGCTCGTCGGTTGGGGGGTTTTTCGGCGAAAAGGGGAAGTATTGGCGTGGGGGGATGCGCTCTTCGATCCGGCGCAGGTGGTCGCGCTCGGGTTCTTTCTTTCGGAAGTGATTCGATGCGAGAACGAGACGGGCGCCTTGACAGAGATGGGGGCAGAGCCAGGAGCTGGTCCTACCGAACCGGCAGGCAGAAAGGTGATTGGCCGCATCGAAGCCTGGTTTTCCCCAAATCCCGCCTGGTGGACCCAACTGCTTGGATCGATCGGATTTACCCTCGAACCGGAGCCGTACAACCTGTTTCCATGTATCAAGCGTTTTTCGGATGATTTCGATATGCAAATCCTTGGCGCCCAGTGGTACTACACCTGGGGGGACAGCGACCTGTTCTGATAGCGATGAAAGAAGAGAGCGAATTGATTCCTTTTTCCCCGTTCGACCCGGTCGGAAAACGGGTTCTCGTGCTGGCCCCTCACCCGGACGATGAAACCATCGGCTGCGGGGGAACGCTTGCCCTGCACCGGTTGGCGGGTGATCCCATTCGGGTGGTGTTTCTGACCGACGGTTCGAAAGGAACTGTGGATGCGTGCGTGTCCGCAGCGCAATGCGCTCAGGAACGGCGAAAGGAAGCGATTGCCGCTTGTGATGCTCTGGGCATTTCCGATGTCGTGTTTTGGGAGTACGAAGACCGTCGGCTATGTGATTCCCGATGCAGCCTTGCCCGCCTGATCGGCCTGATCGAAGACTTTCGGCCGGAGCGCATCTATGTGCCGTCGATCTTGGAGTTTCATCCCGATCATCGTATGGCGGCCTGTTTGATTGGGGATTTTGCATCGACTGCTGTCGGGTTCGGCGATGTCGAAGTCTGGATGTACGAGGTCAATCAACCCGTTTGCGTGAATACCCTGGTTGACATTACGGACGTTCTCGATCAGAAGAAGGCGGCGCTTGCCTGGTATGCTTCCCAGCTTCAGGTGCGGCCGTACGATGCCGTAAGTCTCGCCCTGAACCGTTTCCGATCGCTTACCCTGCCCGAAGGATGTACACATGCAGAGGGCTTTTTCCGCTGTTCGATCCAGGACATTCGGGAAAACGGTCTTTACGGGCTTCCGATCATCGACATCCATCGCTATCGACCGACAACCTGTGAATCCGGGCCGCTGGTGTCCATTCTCATCCGGACGAAGGACCGGCCGTCGTATCTGATCAACGCCATCCGATCCGTTGTCGAACAGACCTATCGCCATATCGAAATGGTGGTGGTAAATGACGGTGGAGCGGATGTCCAAGCACTCGTGAAGCGGGAAGCTCAAGGTCTGCCGGTCACGTATATCCACCAGGAACCGTCGAAGGGAAGAGCAGCGGCCGCCAACGCGGCCCTGGCTGCAGCCCGGGGGATCTGGCTGAATTTTCTGGACGACGACGATGTGCTCTATCCCGATCATGTAGAGACCTTGATCCGGAAGCTGCAGCAATGCGGCGGGGATGCGGCCTACGGTGGGGTGCGCACCTGTCGTTATCGATCCATCGAAACCGTTTCCGAGGGGCCGCTCAGCGAGGAAATCCGATTCAACCATGCCTTCGATCCGGATGTTCTGCTGTTCGAAAACTACCTGCCGATCATGAGCGTGCTTTTCTCCCAAAAGGCGCTTTCAGGGATGGATCGGTGGTTCGATGAAAGCCTGGTCCTGTTCGAGGACTGGGATTTCTGGATTCGACTCTCGAGAGGCCGGACGTTTCAACACGTGGATGTCATTACTGCGGAATATCGGTTGTACGGGGGAGAGGACATCGAAGAAGCCCACCGCAGCAAGTATCGATATGATGCCGCAAAGGCCGATTTGTTCGACAGGGCCAAACCCTGGATGGATGGAAAGGCCTGGTTGCAGTTTCAGCAGAAGGGTTCCTACGGGGAGCTGAAACGGCGAAACGATGAGCTGGCTTCGGAAGTTTCCCGGCTTCGACGTCATGCAGAAGCCTTGGAGCAACGGCTTTTCGCAATTGAGCTGCAGCGGAGCGAAGAAATCCGGAAGCCGGTGGATGCGCCGTCTCAGGAACGGATGCAGGAAGTCGAGGCGTGGATTGAACGACTGGCGGAGCAGACGATGGCCTTGCAGGGTGTGATGCAGGAGTGGGCATCGATTCGAGAGGGAAGGGGACAGACATCCTCCGGTATTCTGGAAGATGGCGGTGCTCCCCATCGCCCCGGATCGTTCCGCCGATTCCTGGAGTGGATCGAAGCGGTGCGCCGCTTCGATTCGGATTGGTATTGCAGACAGTATCCGGATGTGGCGGCTTCGTGTCGCAATCCTCTGCTGCATTTCCTGCTATATGGGATGCGGGAAGGACGAAAACCTTTTGAAATGAAACGATGATTCTGGAGTATAACGGCTCATGACCGACCCCTGTATCAGTGTGATCGTCCCGGCCTACAACCACGAGTCTTATATTGCATCGGCCCTACAGAGTGTGTTTCAGCAGACATTCGCCGATTTCGAACTCATCGTCATCGATGACGGTTCCAAGGACAACACCTGGTGGGAAATCCAGCAGTTCACAGACGAACGGATGAGGGCCTTTCGGCAGGAAAACCGTGGAGCTGCCGCTGCAATCAACCGGGGAATCGAGATGGCCCGGGGGCGGTATGTGACCATTCTCAATTCGGATGATGTCTACCATCCGGAAAGGTTTGCCCTGTGTTCGGCCTACATGGAGGATCATCCCGATGTACGGGTGTTGGCGACGAGGGTGGAACCGATCGATTCGGAAGGAGCGGTACTGAACGATCCTGAGAATCCGGACTACGGCTACTGGCTGAAATGGTACCGGGAAGCGCTTGCAACGGTAAAGCGGGATGACGATTTTTTCTTCTCGCTCCTGCAGGTCAATTTCGTCGTTTCGACATCGAATCTCTTCATCCGGTCCGATCTGTTCCAATCGGAAAAGCCGTTCGATCCGACCTTGCTGTATTGCCACGACTATGAGTTTCTGCTTCGGACGATTTCACGCCATTCCTTTGGCTTCATCGAGAGACCGTTGCTGCAGTATCGATTGCATCCGACCAATACCATCCGGACGGAATCGTTTCTAAAGCGTTTTGAGGTGCAGTATGCCGTGTTTCGTGCCCTGACATTCGATGGATGGAACGATTTGCCGCCGAATGCATTGAAACGGATGGGAACGATCTGGTATCGGGGGCTGGAACGGAACCCGGACATTCATCCGCGGCGCCTCCTGGACGCGGCCGATGAGCAGATCAGGATATTGACGGATAAGATCGGGCAGAAGGATTTGGAATTACAGGGTTTGGCGGACAGAATCCGAATGAAAGACGGAGAGCTGAAACAACTTTCGAAAGAAATCCGTTCCAAAGATCTTCACCTCGATCAAGTCGGGCATGAACGGGAGGATATTCGGCGGGAGCTGATTCGAAAGCAGGCTGAGTGTGACAGCCTGCGGCAGCGAATCGATGCCTTGGATGAAGCGCTCAAACGGCTTGAAGCCGATTGCACCGAATGGAAAACCCGAATGCATCGGGCGGAAATTCAGCTCGTGGAGGCCGATGCGCAAATCGCAACCGCCCGGCATCATACTGCGGAAAAGGAGCGGATCCTTCAGGAAATCTTTGCTTCCAAAGGATGGAAATGGCTCACTCGGTATCGGGATATCAAGATCCGGCTATCTCAAAGCCTTCATCCGTCATCGGTCCCGTCCCCTGTAACCGATGAAAAAACCTATCATGTACGTCTACCCAAACGGGTCAGGCCGAACCGGCCGAAGGTCATTCATGCCCTCGCAAATTTTCTGACCGGTGGATCGAGCCGGCTTGTCGTGGATCTGGTGGAGTATTTGGGCGATCGCTACGATCAAGAGGTGGCCTCCTTTCTGATTCCAACGCCTCTGGCCTATGCCGGTGTCCCGGTCCATCATTTTCCGATGGAAATGACCGTGGATGCGATCACCGCCTTTCTGAAGGAGAAGAAGGCGGATCTTCTTCACGTCCACTATTGGGGGGAAGGAGATGCCGCCTGGTACCGCAAGGTGTTTCAGGCGGCTGAAAACTGGAAGGGAATTCTGATCGAAAACGTCAATACCCCGGTCGTTCCCTATGTACACGAGCGGATCGATCATTATGTGTACGTGAGCGAATATGCCAGGGATTTTGCGGCGTACGTTGCAGAAAAGTCTTCGGTGATCTATCCGGGGAGCGATCTCAAGCTGTTCAACCGGGGGGATGCACCGATTCCCGATGATGTGATCGGCATGGTCTACCGACTCGATCCGGACAAGCTCAAGGAAGACGCGATCGACGTCTTCATCGAGGTCGTCAAGCGAAGGCCGACGACACATGTTCTGATCGTCGGCGGCGGGTATTTTTTCGAGACGTATCGGACACGGGTATCCGAGCAAGGGGCGAGCGCCAATTTCGAATTCACCCACTATATTCCCTATGTCCTGCTGCCTGAATACTACAGGCGATTGTCTGTCTTCGTGGCTCCGGTCTGGAAGGAGAGTTTCGGTCAGGTATCGCCGTTTGCGATGAGCATGAAAATTCCTGTCGTTGGTTACCGCATCGGGGCATTGCCGGAAATTATTGGGGACGAGAGCCTTCTGGCGGACAATGTGCACGATTTGGCCTCGATCATCGTCGATCTTTTGAACGATCGGGATAAAAGGCAGGCCATTGGAGAGCGCAATTTCAAGCGCGTTCATGAGCGTTTTTCGGTGGAGGCCATGATCGAGGCCTATGAGCGCCTGTACATCCGCCTGTTCAGCGAAAGGACAACTTGATTTCTGCCATGCACCCGCTTCGGATTTTGCTCCCCGTTCATGTGTTCTTCCCGGAACATTTCTATGGCACCGAGACCTATACGCTGCAGCTGGCTCAATGTCTTCGGGAAATGGGGCACAGGCCGACCATTCTGACATCCGTTCTCTACGGGGAGAAGGGAAGGGGCGGTGCCGTCTATACCTACGAATATGATGGTTTCGAGGTCGATTGCATCGACCAGAACATCCAACCGCTGACCCATTATCGGCAGCTGCACCGAAGGGACGATCTCTATCCGCTGATTGCGGAAATTTTTCGGAAGCGGAACCCGGATATCGTCCATGTCAATCATTTGATGGGACATACCGGGGTGCTGCTCGAAGTGGTCCGGGACATGGGGCTTCGGGCTGTAGCCACGCTGACGGATTTTTACGGGATCTGCCCCAACAGCAAGTTGATGGGTTATGACGAAACCTTGTGTATGGGGCCGGATCGTCGCGCGGACAACTGCCTGGCCTGCTACATCCGGGAACACGAATACGAGTTCGTTCACCGAGCGATGTTGGCCAAGGCCATCCGACGCAAAGGGGCACTGAAATGGACGGCAAGGCTTCTTCCCTTTGTTGCTTCACTGCCGGGCTTTCGTGGGACCATCATTGCGGATCGGATCGATGCCGTCCGGGAAAGAAGGAAATATTTGCTGCCGCTGTACGCCGTGTATCGAAAGATGATCACGCCGACGGCATTCCTGCACGAAGCCTATGTCCGAAACGGGTTCTATCCGGAAAAACTTCACAAGATTCATTTCGGGATTGATCTGAACGTGGTGAAGCTTTTTCGAAAAGATCCCGACCGGATTCCATCTCCTCTGACCTTCGGCTATATCGGCCAGATAACGCCTCACAAGGGTGTGGATCTGCTGGTAGAGGCATTCGTTCGATTGCATGCCGACAATTCCCGCTTGCTCCTGTTTGGCCCTAGGGACCAGAACCCCGGATACATGCGACGGATCGAATCGCTGACATCGGGGAATCCTCGCATCGAGTTTCGGGATACGTTTCCCGGCGACCGACTGGGCGAGGTGCTCTCTGAAATCGATGTCCTCGTCATTCCGTCCCGGTGGTACGAGAACAGTCCGCTGGTGCTCCTCTACGCCTTGGCCTCAAAAACCCCGGTGATCGCCACTGACATGAAGGGCATGAGTGAATTTGTGATCGATGGTTGGAACGGCTACACCTTTCAAAAGGACAGCATGGCGGCATTGCTCGGGAAAATGAAGCGGCTCACGGATCACCCCGAAGGGTGGGGTAGGCTTTGCAGGAATGCCGATTATACGAAAGATGTCATGGACCATGCCCGAGAGGTGGAAGCGATTTACGGGGATGTTTTGAGAGCGGAGGAAACATTCGCCGGAAAGGCAGCGGCACCATGAACATCCTGGTTCTTGGTGGAGCCGGCTTCATTGGATCCCATATCGTGGATGCGCTGGTTGAGCGCGGCCATCGGGTGCGGGTCTTCGATCTGCCGAACGTGAGCCGCAGCAACCTTCAACAAAGCCTTCATGCCATCGAATTTTTCGAAGGGGATTTCGGGAATGTGCAGGATACCCGTCGGGCAATCGAAGGGGTGGATGTGCTGATTCACCTGATCTGTACGACTCTGCCCGGACCATCCAACGAAAATCCGATTTACGACGTGGACAGCAATGTCATCGGCACTCTGAACCTGCTCAACGAAGCCTTGAAGCAACGAGTCAACAAAGTGGTGTTCGCTTCTTCGGGCGGCACGGTGTACGGAATTCCGAAAGAACTGCCCATTGCGGAAACGCACCCGACGGACCCGATCTGCTCCTATGGCATCACCAAGTTGACGATCGAAAAATATTTATCCTTGTATCACCGAATTCACGGATTGAATTGTACGGTGTTGCGCCTTGCAAACCCCTATGGCGAGCGACAACGGATCACCGGCGTTCAGGGGGCCATCGCCGTTTTTCTGGGCAAGGTATTGAAGGATCAGCCCGTTTCCATCTGGGGAGATGGAACGGTGGCGCGGGACTATTTCTATATCGGAGATCTGGTGGAAGCCATGTGCCTGGCAGTCGAGCAGAACTGTCCATCGCCGGTGTACAACATCGGAAGCGGAACGGCGTTGTCCCTCAACGACATGCTCGAATGGATTCGCCGGGTGACCGGCAAATGCCCGGTTGTTCACTACGAGCCGCAGCGTGTCCTCGATGTGCCGATCAATTGCCTCGATATCGGTCGGGCGAAACGGGAGCTGGGCTGGGTGCCGAAGGTCGGCCTTCAGGAAGGACTTGAAAGAACCTGGGCATGGCTTCAGCGCCGATGGA
>JBFMBE010000178.1:0-7178 GCA_040755275.1 Thermodesulfobacteriota bacterium
GTTTGCTGTCTGGCCATCCGTCCGATCCTACGAGATCGGGCGGCTGAGTTTTTTCGCAGCAGCGAAAAAGGTTCCCCAGTCACCCCGCGACTCGACAGAGACTTCCTGACTTTTTGCGGGGCCATCAGGAATAACAATGTTCCGGTCCCGGAAATTTCCCCTGAGCCACCTCTTCGACATATCGCCGGACGGCATCTTTTCCGATATCCATCAAATTCGCATAGGACTTCACGAACTTCGGTACATGCCTCTCCGTCAATCCCAGGAGATCATGAATCACTAGAATCTGACCGTCGCAATGAGGCCCCGCACCGATACCGATCGTTGGAATGTGAAGCTTCCGGGTAATGGTAGACGCAATATCCGTTGGAATTCCCTCGAGGACAACGGAAAAGGCACCTGCAGCCTCGACTTCAAGGGCATCGCCGATCAACCGTTCTTCGTCGCGCTGAACCTTGTATCCACCCATCTGATGAACGGATTGCGGAGTCAGTCCAATATGCGCCTGAACGGAAATGCCGGCTTCCGTCAATGCTCGAATCACACGGCTGACGGATGCTCCGCCTTCCAGCTTCACGGCAGCCGCTCCCGCTTCCTTGATGAACCGCCCGGCATTGTGAATGGCACTCGAAATGTCGCTCTGATAGGACATGAATGGCATATCCCCCACAACCAGCGCATGGGAACACATCCGGGAGACGATCCGGGTGTGATAGAGCATTTCCTCCATTGTCACCGGTAGGGTGTTTGCGTTCCCCTGCACCACCATACCCAAGGAATCACCGACCAGGATCAGTTGTATCCCTGCCGCCTCGGCCATGATGGCCGTCGGCGCGTCATAGGCGGTTACAGCCGCGATTTTCTCGGATCGCTGTTTCATCTGAAAGAGCTTCGGGATAGTCATGGGTACTGTCATCCGTTTCTCCTTTGTTATGCTGACAAAATCGCTAACAGTTGAGAATGTGAGCTCATCCGTCATTCCCACAAATGGAAGTGACGGATAGGCTCATGTATGACGGCTTCGCAAAAAGGCCGGATGCTGTGTCGTGCTGCATCCCTCGTCATTGCGGCGTACGTTTCAGTACGCCTCACAGACGGGATTTGCACTCCTTGCCTGCGGCCTTTTTTCGAAGCCGTCCATAGGATGGACTCTTTGCGGGGCCATCATGTATGATGGCGTCGCAAGAAGTCGCTTTTCCCGTGCTTTTTGTAAATGCCGGGCATAAGCGGGGTGGCTGGGGAAGCCTTTTGAGACTGCTGCGAAAAAGGTTCCCCAGTCACCCCGCGACTCGACAGAGACTTCCTGACTTTTTGCGACTCCGTCACGTATGTTAGAGCCCGGACAACGGCCGAGAGCGACGATCCGGAGGATCATGCCCTTGCGCCTAACGCACGATGCGTCCTTCCCCTCACGGTAACGGGAAGCGTTCCCGGATGAATCGAATCTCGTCTTCCCTCGTTTCGAGCCGCCCGTTTCGTTTCTCGTTCAAGACGCACTGCAAGATGGTCTTGTATATCGGGCCGGGCACATATCCCATTTGTTTGAGGTCATCACCCGTGACTGTCGGTTTCAGGAAACGCAGCTTGACGAAATAAGTGGATATGGCCCGTTTCACCGGTTCCTGCTTGGCAAGGGCCATCATGTAAAGCCGCACTTCGATCCGAATGTCCGCCAAGTGGTCACAGAGCACACTGTTCGAAACGGGCATGTGCCGCTCAAGCCAGCCGAGCGTTTTTTCTGCGATCAGACGCTCCCTACCGAAGACATACCGCAATTTGTCGGGCATTTCCAATCGGTTGAAGATATCTTCGGATGTCTTCAAATCGTAGCCCTTCATCAGGATCAGAAAATACACCATCCATTTTTCGAACGGCTCTTCGAGAAAGAGCAGCTCATGCCAGGAAAGGACGCTTTTCACACCGGAAAGCAGCCCAGCTTTGTCGTTCGATAGTTGAAAGTTCGGATGAATCACCCGAAGCAGATGAAACTCGTTCAACCGAAAGACCGCCGGAATCGGGTTTTCCTCTCCCAAAATCAGCCGGATTTCATGAAACACCCGCCTTCCGCTCAACCGCGAAAAAAAATCCATCTTGACAGCATTCTCAATGAGGCCCGCAGTCAATTTCCCCATATTGAAACCGAACCGCTGCTCGAACCGGATGGCCCGAAAGGCCCGTGTCGGATCCTCGACGAAACTCAGATTGTGCAACACACGGATGGCCTTTTCTTTGATATCCTTCTGACCGGCGAAGAAATCGATCAACACCCCGAATTTATCCGGATTGAGCTGAATGGCCAGGGTATTGATGGTAAAGTCCCTGCGGAACAGATCGAGCTTGATGGAGCTCATCTCGACAATGGGAAGAGCCGTCGGAAACTGGTAGTATTCCATGCGGGCCGTCGCCACATCGATCTTGAATCCGTCGGGATAGGTGATGACAGCGGTTCCGAAATGCCCGTGGGTGTGGACCCGCGCACCGGTGGCCGCCGCATAGCTTTTGGCGAAAGCGATACCGTCCCCCTCCACCACGATATCAATATCGTCGTTTGGCCGGTTCAGGAACATGTCCCGCACGAATCCGCCCACCACATACGCCTCGATACCCATCTCTCGAGCCACCAAACCGATGTTTCGCAGATGTCCGATCAGATGGGAAGACAGCCGCTCATTCATCAGAGGGAGAATGTTGCGGGTTCTGGCATGGAGAACATCCTGAAAGTTTCCGGATGCATTGGCCATGTCGATACTCGACTGCCGCGCGATCAGATTGAGCAGGTCCGTCCGGGTGACGACACCGAGAATTTTACCCTCCTGAAGGACGGGAAGAATCCGTTGTTTGTTTTCGATGATCTTTTGCTGGATTTCTGCCAAATCAGCTTCCGGTCCGACCCAGGCCATATCGCTCGTCATGTATTCCCGAACAGCCACTTCATCGAGCTGGTGATAAAGGGCTTTTTCGATAACTTGTCTGGAAATGTACCCGAGCAGAGGTGTCTCAATCTGATCCGGATCGGTGATCAACAACGCATTGATGTTGTAGCGGTTGAGAATTTCAGCCGCCTGTTTGCAGGTGATGGCTGGCCCCACGGTGATGGCTGGAGAGGACATGATGTCCCGGGCAAGCCTTCGAGGACGGACCGATTGATACAGGATTTCGACCAGTTTCTGTTCCGCCTGGTTCAGGGTGTAGTCCTTGAGCGTAGCAGATGCCGCAAACCCGTGTCCTCCCCCCCCGAGCCGAGACAAGACAAGCCCGACATCCACTTCGGGTACCCGGCTTCTGCCCACAATATGAATTTTGTTCTCCATCGATGCGATGGCGAACAGGGCGGAGAGATTTTCCATCTTGATCAGTTTGTGCACGAGAAAGGCATAATCGGGAATATATCGATCGCTCGAAATGGTGGTCACCACGATTTCGATGCCTTTGACGGCATACCGTGTTGCAGACTGAATCATTTCGTTCAGGATGGATATCTGCTCCGGGCTGAACTCTCGGGCAAGCATCGATGAGATCGTGTTCAGATTGGCTCCGCAGGACAGCAGGTAGGCTGCAGCGAGGAAATCTTCCGGTGTCGTTGATGGAAAGCTGAACGACCCCGTATCTTCATAAATACCAAGACACATGACCGTGGCTTCGTCTGCGGAAATCTCCAGCCCCTTGTCTCGAATGAGTTCACACAGAAGCGTCACCGTGGCGCCAGCTGCCCGACAGTATTCCCGATGTCCTTGGATATCGGTCTGCATGGGCGGATGGTGATCGTAAATATGAATTTCGATATCGGATCGGTGCAGCAGCTCTGCGAATTTTCCGATACGCGCCGGCTGGCGGGTGTCGACCAGCACCAGCTTCCGGATGGCATCGAAATCGATGGTACGGATATCGGCCATATTGAACAGGTAGACCATGGAGCTAATGAAGAAATTGCGGAGATTCTTCTCCTGAGACCCCGGAAAGACCACGAGGGCTTCGGGATAAAGCTTCTGAGCAGCCAGCATCGACGCAAGGGCGTCGAAATCGGCATTCAGATGGGTGGTGATAATGGTCAAGCCGGGGTTTTCATTCATAGGCTTCCACAAGAATCCTCAGTCATTCCCACACCAATCGCCCGTACAACGTTCATTCTTTGGAGCACAGGACCGGTTTGCATATCCGACCGTACTTGCATAAGCTATTGCCCCAGGATCATGTTCCATCCGCAATCGTCAGGCATTCGATCATATCCACCTTTCCTTAGAGATTCAACCGCAACCTGAACCGTGACCGCGGATCCGTGAACGATCGTCTTGTTGTCTGAAGAATGCTGTGATAGAGGTTGGAGCGAATGATGATGGAGTCGCAAGAAGTCGCTACCCACTGGTTTTCTTCCAAAGCCAGTGTCTCCAGCAGGAGGGCGGGTGATGTTTTGCGAGACCATCCAGAATCGGTCACCTCTGAACCTGTTTGGATGGAGGCACACGATGCCGGTATTTCAATGGAGCGGAAAAAACCGCAAAGGAGAGGTCAAACGCGGCGAAATCGACCTGGCCGATGAGCGGGCCGTAAAAGCCCATCTTGCCCGCCAGGGGATTACCCCCACGAAAATCAAGAAGAAGCCCAAAGACATTCTGGCCGGTGTCCCCTTTCTGCAGCCCAAGGTTGAGGAAAAAGACGTCATCCTGTTTACCCGCCAGTTCTCGACGATGATCGATGCAGGCCTTCCCATCGTACAATGCCTCGATATTCTACAGTCCCAAGAAGAAAATTCGACATTCAAGACCATTTTGAAGGACATCAAGGAACAGGTTGAAAGTGGCACGACATTGGCCGACGCCATGCGAAAGCATCCCAAGCAATTCGACGACCTCTTCGTCAACATGATTGCTGCAGGAGAGGCAGGTGGCATTCTGGATACCATCCTCGCCCGCCTCGCCGGCTATATCGAAAAGGCGGCCAAGCTCAAGGCCAAGGTGAAAGGAGCCATGACCTATCCCCTGGTGACCCTGGGGATCGCCGTCATTGTTCTTGCCATCATTCTCGTGTTCGTCATTCCGGTATTTCAGAAAATGTTCTCCGAAATGGGGGCCGCCCTCCCGCTGCCGACGATGATGGTGGTTCATCTCAGTGAATTTGTCAAATCCAACATCCTGTATATGATCGGTGCACTGGTGCTTTTCATCTTTGCTTTGAAGAAATATTACGCCACCGAAAAGGGCCGTGTCGCCATCGACCATTTCCTGCTGATCATGCCGGTCATCGGCATCCTGTTGCGGAAGGTCGCCGTGGCCAAGTTCACCCGCACGATGGGAACGATGCTGGCCAGCGGGGTGGCCATTCTCGACGCCCTGGAAATCGTCGCCAAGACGGCAGGCAACAAAGTGATCGAAGCGGCCGTATACAAGGTGCGCTCTGCCATTGCCGAAGGGCAGACCATGGCCGATCCACTCATCGAGACGAATGTGTTTCCACCGATGGTCTGTCAGATGATCGCCGTAGGGGAAACGACCGGCGCACTGGACGTCATGTTGGGAAAAATTGCCGACTTCTATGACGAGGAAGTAGATCAGGCAGTCGCCAATCTGACCTCGCTGATCGAGCCTTTCATGCTGGTGTTCTTGGGGGTGACGATCGGTGGGCTCGTGATCGCCATGTATCTGCCCATCTTCAAGATTGCCAGTGCCATCGGCTGACGATCCGGGTCCATTCCAGTTCCCATCAGCAATGATCACTCCATATGACGGCAGATCTCCCTTCAAGAACCGGTGCAACACAGAAGAAACGCCTGTTCAGGCCCGTCGTTCGATGGCGGATGGGTCCGGATGACGAAACGGACCGCAGACTGTTGATCGATCGACTGAAATTCCTGATGGTTTTCCGGATCGTCTTTTCGTCCCTTCTTTTGGGTTCCACCATCTATGTCCAGCAGCGGGCCGACCTTCTAAAAAGCCATACCGGCTTGATCATCCTGTATGGGATCGCCGTTTCGGTTTTCGTGCTTTCTATCCTATATGCTGCCGCCTTTTCATACATCCGAAGGGTGGACCGGTTTGCCCTCATGCAGTTGATCTTCGATGTTTCGCTGTGCAGCCTGTTGATTTACTGTACCGGTTCCTTTTCCAGCGCCTTTTCCTTTATGTATCTGCTGGTCATTGTCACCTCCGGCGTCCTGCTCTTTCAGCCAGGAAGCCTGCTCATAGCCCTGCTGGCCAACCTGCAATATGCGGCCATGCTTTTTCTGGAATGGGCCGCTGTCATCGCTCCCCCCGGCGAGGCCATGCATGACCTCGGCCCCCGGGATTTTCACCAAATCATTTACAAAATAGCGGTTTTGTTTGCAGCAAGCCTTGCCGTCGCGTATCTAAGCGGCTACCTGGCGGAACAGACCCGAAAGACGAAGCAGGAACTTCAAGTCATGACGGATCATGTCAACCGGGTGAAGCGGCTTGCCGTTCTGGGAGAAATGGCCGCCGGACTTGCTCATGAAATCAAGAATCCACTGGCATCTCTCGTGGGCGCTGTCACCATGCTCCAGGACCACCCCGAAAACGAAGCGATACGCGAACGTCTGATGCGGATCATAACCCGCGAGGCGGGCCGCCTGAACCGGTTGCTTGGGGATTTTCTCTTTTTCGCCCGCCCGCCTGCTGCGACACCGCAACAGATCGATCTTTCCATAGCCGTAAACGAGGTTCTGGATCTCTTTGAACAGGCACCGCAACGAAGCCGACGGATTCGTGTGGTTCGCCACATCGATCCAAGTCTGGTTCTCAATATCGATCCGTCCCATCTGCACCAAGTGTTGTGGAATCTGCTTCTGAATGCAGCGGAGGCCATCCAGGATGAGGAAACAGGCGAGATTGTCGTTTCGGCATCCACTCAAAGACAAGGCATCGTCCTCGAAGTCTCGGATACCGGCTCAGGCATTCCGAAAGAACGGCTTGCTCGGATTTTCGACCCGTTTTTCACCACCAAAACCGAGGGGACAGGATTGGGTCTATCGATCGTCCACCGAATTCTGGAGCAATATAACGGCAGGATCGAGGTGATCAGCCACCAACACTCCGGAACAACCATGAAGATCGTGTTTCCCTCCTAAAGTCCTCACTATCCAACGCCCGACACCCACGACAGTTTCTATTGCCAAATCGAAGCGATATACGATACATTTGAAAGCCTCGCAAAAAGTCGCTTTTCCC
>JBFMBE010000179.1:0-7174 GCA_040755275.1 Thermodesulfobacteriota bacterium
GTAGTTCGTTCCCGGTTCCATTCAGCTTGATGAACTCAGGGGGAGGGGTATTGGCCGGGTTGGGTGAACCGAAGAGGATCCTGCCGGGTTGGGGACGCGGAACTTCGGAGCGCGTGTCATAACAGGTTCGCTCTCCGGTCGGGGGAAGAGGGCCTGCAATCGAAGAAACGATGGTCATTGAAAGAACGGCAACCCATATAGCAGCGACAGACAAGCTGGCTTTCATGGCACCCTCCTTGAATGTGAATCGGATTCATACGTGATGGCCCCGCAAAAAGTCAGGGCGTTTTTGTCGAGTCGCGGGGTGACCGGGGAACCTTTTTCGCAGCAGTCTCTAAAGGCTTCCCCAGTCACCCCGCTTATGCCCGACATTTACAACAAGCACTGGAAAGGCGACTTTTTGCGACTCCATCATACTTAAGCGAAGATCGTCCCCATGTCAAACGCTAAGAGGTTTCAGGCAGGATACCACCTAGGTCCGCGGTGTAGGTTCGGACACAGGAGGCAAGCCGCCGACATCGGCAGGCTCAGGTACCCAGAATCCACCATCCGGCTCGATGGAACGAATTTCGTTCTCCCATCGATCACGGTCTACCATATAGAAGACTGGTAAATGAAATTTATATATAAGGATTCGGAAATTTGATAATTTATCTCTTGACATCAGTTTTTGGAATACGATAAAAATCAAATGCAATATTGTCATACAATTTTTTGTTCAATCCTTTGTCGAGAAACATTTCTGCACTTCTGATCCCGATGGATGAAAGCGTCAGAAAGACGAATGTAAAGAAGAGCCGTTGCAGAGCGGACGAATGAGTCGTCCCCATACCTATGACACATTCTTTGCGGTTCGTTTGTTACCGGGTTGCACCTTCATCCATGATGGACTCGCAAGAAGTCCATCCTATGGACGGCTTCGAAAAAAGGCCGCAGGCAAGGAGCGCAAATCCCGAGGAGTGAGGCGTACGGAAACGTACGCCGCAACGACGAGGGATGCAGCACGACACAGCATCCGGCCTTTTTGCGAAGCCGTCAACCATGATCGCAGATGAAACGCAGTGACATAATTAAACCACCTATATTCGAAAGGGAAATGACCATGGGAAAGCGCGTCAAGGAAAGCATTTACAGTGATTTGCGCAAGGCGATCATCTTCGGGAAACTGGGTCCCGGAGAGCGGCTGATCGAAATTCAGCTCAGCCAGCAATACAACTGCAGCCGAGGCCCCATCCGCGAAGCTTTGTCAAAGCTTGCTCAGGAAGGATTCGTCGAAATCTTCCCCAACCGCGGGGCATCGGTGGCCAAGATATCCTCCGAAGAAGTCGCCGATTATTATTCCTTGCTGGCCCTTCTGGAAGGAAAAGCCGTCGAATGGGCCACCCCCAACCTGAATCAGAAAGATTTCGCCCTGTTGGATCATATCCAGAAGCTGCTGCACCAATCCCTCGACAAGGAAGAGGACGTTCGGATGCGGCTGTGGAGCGAACACAACCGCTCCTTTCACCAGGTGTTCTGGGTTCGGTGCGGCAACCGAAAGCTGCGGGACACCGTCGAAGACATCCGTCAGCAGATTTTCCGCTTTCGATACACATCCCTGATGGTGGCCAGCTACAACGACTACTATAAGGATCACGAAGAGATCATCGCTGCAGCAAAAGCCGGAAATGCGACGGAAGCCGGAGCTGCGATGACCCGGCATATCGACCGGGCCAAGCAGATTCTGAACGACTTTTTCACGACGGTTCCGACATTCTGATACAGCGATTCCATCATGTACCCAAGCCATGTTTTTCAGAGAAGGCTGGACAGGAAACTGCCGCTGGCCGTCCGGGCCGAAGGCGTTTGGATCACGGATGAATCCGGCAAGCGCTATCTGGATGCCAGCGGGGGTCCCATTTGCGTAAACATCGGCCATGGCAGAAAGCGTGTGGCCATGGCCATGGCCGAGCAGGCTGAATCCCTGGCCTATGTGCATGGCACGATGTTCACCTCGGAACCGGTCGAGCGGCTGGCCGAACGCCTTTCCTTTCATGCCGGAAGGGACTTGGACCGATTCTATTTCCTATCGAGTGGATCCGAAGCTGTAGAGGCAGCCGTCAAACTGGCCCGCCAGATCCAAACCGCAAAAGGCAATTCCCAGCGATATCGGATTCTTTCCCGATGGAATTCCTATCACGGAGCGACATTGGGGGCTCTGTCGGTCACGGGAAAACCCTCGATGCGGGCCCCGTTCCTCCCAATGCTCTCAGGTGCCGTCCGTCACATACCGCCGCCCTACTGCTACCGATGCACCTACGGTCTTTCCCCTTCCACATGCGGCATGCGATGTGCCTGGGCGCTGGAAGAAGCCCTTCTGCTCGAAGGAAAGGACAGCATTGCCGCTTTCATTGCCGAGACCATCGGAGGAGCCACGATCGGAGCCATCGTTCCACCGCCCGACTATTACCCGGTCATCGCGTCCATCTGTCGGAAATACGGGATACTCCTCATTTTGGATGAGGTTATGAGCGGCATGGGACGAACCGGAAAATGGTTCGGCTTTCACCATTACGACGTCCACCCAGACATCATCACCCTCGGAAAAGGCCTGAACGGCGGGTATGCACCGCTGTCCGCCGTCGGCTGCAAGACCCCGGATCTGGAAGTTCTTCTGGATCGCGCCGGCAACTTCGTTCACGGTCACACCTTTTCCCATCACGCCGTAGCGGCCGCTGCCGCTCTTTCGGTCGTTCAGATCATGGAAGAAGAGGATTTGGTCGAACGGGCCGAACGAACAGGAGCATCTTTCGCCGCCAAACTCGAGCGCCTGCTCGATCATCCCCATGTCGGCGATATTCGCGGCATCGGCATGATGCGAGCCGTCGAATTCGTTCAGGAAAAAAAGACCAAGGCCCCTTTTCCCCGTGAGGCCAAGGTTGCGGAAAGGCTTTTCGAAAACCTGATGCAGCAGGGCATGATCAGCTACAAATGCATCGGATTTGCTGGAGGCCTGGGCGACGCCGTCATGTTGAGCCCGCCCTATGTCGTGACCGACTCGGAAGTCGATTGGATCGTCGATACCCTGGAAAAAGCGATTCGGGAAGTCTTGTCGTGACATCAGTGGGCGGTGGGCAGTCGGCAATCGCTGTCATTCAACCCCAAAGGAGGCATTCATGAAAAAACGTAGGAAATGGTCCATTGTCATCGGTCTCTTGGCTGCTGTCATCCTGTGTGTGAGCTCGACCTCCATGGCTCAGGACACGATCAAGGTGGGTGTAGTCGGTCCCAGAACCGGAACCGCTGCGGCTACTGGCACCGCTTTTCAGGAAGGCATTCAGCTGGCCGTCGAATATGTCAATGCCCAGGGCGGCGTGCTCGGGAAAAAACTCGAAATCGTCTTCGAAGACACGGCAGGCGCCCCGGATGTTGCAGCCAGCGGATTCGAACGCCTCGTCACCCGGGACAAAGTCGTCATGGTGTTGGGAGAAAGCCATTCTTCCTCCGCCCTGGCTGAAATCGAAGTCGCCAACCGTCTGAAGGTGCCCTTCATTGTCGCAGAAGCCTGGGCCGATCCCATCACGGCCAAAAACTACAAATACGTTTTCCGTGCCGGGCCTTCCAATTCGGGTGTCGTCAATCAGACCATCGCCAAATGGGTCGTCACGGAAAAATTCAAGAAAGCCTTCATCGTTGCAGAGAACACCGACTGGGGTCTCGGCATTGCGGAACTCACCAAAAAGGCCCTGGATCAGGCCGGCGTCGCCTATGAATTCATGGTCACCGAACGCAACAGTCAGGATCACTATACGGAACTAACCAAGATCAAGGCCTACAATCCGGATGTCGTCCTCGCCTATGTCTATGGGACCGGGCTGCATTATTTCGTCGCCCAGGCCGGTGAAGTCCAACTCACCCCAAAAGCCGTTATCCTCGACGGAGCAGGTCCCCCCAGTGTATGGCCGGATTATTGGAAGAACGTCGGCGATTACGGCGACAAGGAATGCTTCATCTCCTCGATGCACGAAAAGGTGGAACTGACGAAACTCGCCACCCAATTCCGAGAATCCTATGTAAAGGCCTTCGGCAAGCAACCGACAGACTACAAGTCCCGCTCGATCTTCGATGTCATCCTGATTGCTGCGGATGCCATCAACCGCGCCAAGTCGACGGATGCCGACAAACTCGTCGAGGCCCTCGAAAACACCAATCTAATGGTCACCCGAGGCATGGTCCAGTTCGGCAAGCAGCTCGGCGGGCCGGAATACCACCAATGGATGCCGCCCATGCTGGTCGTCCAATGGCAGAACAAGACCCAAGTGGTCATCTATCCACCGGATGCAGCCACCGGAAAACTGGTCCGCTGATTCCGGAAGACCCTCCGCAGGGGCACATCGCCCCTGCGGTTTCATGAAACACAAAGACACCGAAACATCGCGTCCTCCCCCCATGGGGATCGGTTAAGACGAACCAACGCCTATTCACCTTTCTCGGATTCTCCATGCTGCCTCTGACCATCATGAACGGCCTTGTCATGGGCGCCATCTACGCCCTGGCGGCTCTCGGGGTATCGCTGGTCGTCGGGATCATGAACGTCGTCAACTTCGCCCACGGCGAGCTCTACATCCTGGCTGGATACTTCAGTTTCCTGTTTGCCGATACGCTCGGGCTGAACCCTTTCGTCGCCATCCTCCTGTCGGTCTCCCTGATCTTTCTGATCGGGGTCGTCATCGAGGCGACCCTGATCCGGCCGACCTATGGCAACGACATGTATTCGCTGATCCTCACCTTCATCCTGTCCATTGTCCTGCAGAACGCCTACCTGCTCATCTTCGGACCCTACCCGCGAAAACCCCCGCAATGGATCGCCGGCGCCTCGAATGTCTTCGGGCTCTTTTTCTATGGGAACCAGCGGCTGATCGCCCTGGTGACCGGCATCCTCATCATCGCAGCCGTTTTCCTCCTGGTGCACCGCACCTGGTTCGGCCTCATCATCCGGGCTGCCAGTCAGGATCGGGAAATGGCGCAATGGAACGGGGTCAACACCACCCGGTTGAACATGATCAGTTTCGGCCTCGGATGTGCCCTGGCCGGAGCCGCCGGTGTCATTCTGGCGCCCGTCTTTCCGGTCACCCCGACCTCCGGTGTTCCCGTCGCCCTGACCGCCTTTGTCGTTGTCGTTCTCGGCGGAATGGGATCCCTCAAAGGATGCGTCATCGGCGGTCTGATGCTGGGGCTGGTCGAAAATCTGGGGGCCGCCTATGTGTCGACCGGATACAAGAATGTCTTCGGCTTCATCATTCTGATTCTGGTGCTGCTCTTCCGACCGGCCGGCCTGTTCGGAAGAAAGGAAGCCTGAGACACGCTGGGAAAGGGGTCATCCGTGAACGAACGCAACCAACTGTTCGCTCTTGCCGTCTTCGGACTGTTCTGCGCCATATCGCCTGTCTTTTTGGATGATTACAAGCTGCATATCGTCATCGTAAGCCTGTTCTACGTCATGATGGCATCGAGTTGGAACCTCGTCGCCGGTTACACCGGACAGGTGTCCTTCGCTCATGCGGCCTTCGCCGGAATCGGGGCCTATGTTTCCGGAATCCTTGCCACCAAGATGGGAATCCATCCGTGGATCGGCGTTCTATGCGGCACAGCCGCAGCCGGCCTATTTGGGCTGTTCCTGGGCGTACTCTGTTTGAAAATGGGAGGGATCTATCTTTCCCTGACAACGCTCGGTTTTTCAGAAATTCTGCACATCATCATCACGAACGAATACGAGGTGACCCGGGGAACGATGGGACTTCAGGTGCCGGGCCTTCTGGACGTCTATTCCAAGGCAGGCTATCTCTGGATCATGCTCTGCGCCTCCATCGTGGTGCTTGTCATTGTGTACTACATGATCCATTCCCGGATCGGTCTCAATTTCCGGGCAGTACAGAACGATGAGACAGCAGCCGCATCCCTCGGCGTCGATGTCGTACACATTCGAGTCCTCGCTTTCACGGTTTCCAGTCTACTGGCCGGACTTGCAGGCGGACTCTTCGGACATTATCTGCTGCTCATCACGCCACAGATTCCTTCTCTCGACCAGCAGTTTCTGGTACTTTCCATGACGGTGATCGGCGGCATGGGTTCCTTTGTCGGACCGGTCATCGGCTCTTTCGTGCTGAAGATTCTCTCCGAATACATACGGGCTTACGGTGAATACCACGTTCTGGCCTTCGGCATCGTGGCCCTCGTCATGGCCCGGTTCGCCCCTCAGGGAATCGTCGGCTTGTTTCGAAAAAGGATCCAGGGATGATGCCGCTTCTACAAGCAACCCACATCACCCGCCACTTTGGTGGCGTCATGGCCCTCAACGGTGTGGATATCCAACTCGACAGCGGAGAGATCGTCGGATTGATCGGACCCAACGGCGCAGGGAAAACGACGCTGTTCAACGTTCTGGCGGCGGCCATCCCGCCGAGCTCCGGATCCATTCGATTTCTGGACACCGATATCACCGGCTGGCCGGCCTACCGGGTCAGCCGGCTGGGGCTGGCACGGACATTTCAGATCACCCGGCCTTTTCTGAAGATGACCTGTCTTGAAAACGTCATGGTAGGCCTGATCAACCACCGGCCGAAGGAGGCTCTCGGCCGACTTCAGGGTCTCGCCGAAGAAGCCCTGTCGTTTGTCGGCCTCTCGAACCTGGGCGACGTACCCGCCTCAGGATTGAACCTCATCCAGAAGAAGAAACTCGAGATCGCCCGGACCATAGCCATCCGGCCCAAACTCCTGCTTCTCGATGAAGTCCTGGGAGGGCTCAATTCCCAGGAAGTCGTCCAAGCCGTTTCCATGATTCGGGAGCTTCGACAGCATTTCGGCATCACCATCCTGTGGATCGAACACATCATGGGTGCGATCATGAGTACGGCGGACCGGATTGTTGTGCTGCATCAGGGGGAGAAGTTGATGGAAGGCTCGCCGGAATGCGTTGTCAAGGATTCCCGGGTGATCGACGCGTATTTGGGCAATTAGAAAGGATGGCGTCGCAAAAAGTCAGGCCCTCTCATTTGACCCGCAGGAAAACGGGTGAATTTTGCTCAGCAGCGGAAAAACTCAGCAGCCCGAGCTCGTAGGATCGGGCGGATGGCCAAAATGGAAAGAATGGTTTGATGGTTTCCAATATACTGTTTTTCAAACCAATATAAATGAA
>JBFMBE010000180.1:0-7171 GCA_040755275.1 Thermodesulfobacteriota bacterium
CCTTCCTCCCGACTTACCCCTCCCTCGTGCCATTCGCCTGCCTCCTAGTGACGTCATCCTCCGAAGGGATCACGAATTGCCAATGATATATTGGTATGACCAATCAATTCACCACGACCGGTCTCGTATAACCCCTATAGTTTCCATAAGTTATAATCATATGGTTCTAACGATAAACCGCATTTATATTTTCTTGACAGTTTAATCAGGGTTTTGTAATAGGTATAACCACAAATAATCAGACCATCATATTTTTTAAAAGCAGGACAACCATGTCATCTACGACCCAAATCATCATAGGCATCGTTTTTTTCATAACCTCCTTCATCCTGAGCCAAATCATCACGCGAAAGCGCATCCACACCACATCCATGAAGATCATCGAAGACCTACACAAAAAGCAGGCACTCGATGTCTTTTCCGCCATAGAACTTAACTTCACCCGTTCCGGCCTGATTCCCCGTGGACTACGCGACTTCAGACCGCGAGCCCTTCAGGAATTGATCCGATCCGGTATCGTCGGAGAAACCGGATCCGGGAAACTCTACCTCAAACGACCGGTTTTAGATGATCCCGCAGATGCTTCGAATGATTCAAGAATATCGGAAAGGAGGTGATGGCACCACCTGGTTTTCGACGCTCAATGTTTCTGTAAAACTTGAACCAACAGAAGGAGAAACGGAATGAAAAAAGTCGGTATGGCAGTATGGATTGGTCTTTTGGCAGTGGCTTTTCTGACGGTCAACGCAATCGCTCAGAATCCGCCTGCAGCACCCGGAGCGGCACAACCCAAGAAGATCGAAAAGTTCGGTGAAGACAAGCGGGCCAAGGAATGGGCCAACAAGAAATGGGAAACCTCGACCAAAAAATATACCCTGCGCATGAGCGACCCGTGGGGGGGCATTCTCTTCCACGACATCGCCCAACATTTCTGCGACAGCGTCAAAGCAGCAAGTGGCGGCAGGCTTGAAATCAAGTTGTTCCCGACCGGCGCCATCGTTCCGGCAATGGAAATCTTCGAAGCTACATCCAAAGGAACCCTCGATGCCTTCCATTCCTGGCCCGGCTACTGGAAAGGCAAGAACGAAGCCTTTGTGGCCTTTGCCTCCGTTCCCTACGGTCTCGACAACGAAGGATACAACATCTGGTATTATGAGCGTGGCGGAAAGGAAATGTTCGACGAACTCTACGGTCGTTACAACCTCGTTCCGTTCTTCTGCGGCAACGTCGGTCAGGAATTGGGTCTTCACTCCAACAAGCGCGCCACCAAGATCGAAGACTTCAAGGGAATGAAGGTCCGCACCGTCGGTTGGTACATGGACATTCTGACCCAGCTCGGCGTTTCGGTCACTCCCCTTCCTGGACCTGAAATCTATCTCGCCCTGGAACGCGGGGTCATCGACGGCTGCGAATTCAGTACCCCGGCTGCCAACGTTCCCCAGGGATACCATGAAATCACCAAGTACGTCATCGAACCGGGTGTGCATCAACCCTCCTGCCAGTTCGACGTCGTGTTCAACAAAAACAAATGGAACGAACTTCCGGACGATTTGAAGGCCATCGTCGAGATCTGTGCGAAAGAAACCCAGCTCTGGGCCAACGCCTGGCAGGAAAACCTGAACATCGAAGCCTTGAAGATCATTGGCGCCAAATCCGAATTCATCAAGATGGACGATGCCACGATTGTCGAATTCGCAAAGGTTTCCTTCAAGTATCTGGAAGAACTCAAGGCCAAGAATCCCGATGTGAAGAAGGTGCTGGATTCTCAGGAAGAATACAAGAAGGCTTATTCCCCCTGGCGTGAAATGCGAAAAGGGATCGCCCCGTGGCCACAAGAAGATTTCCTGAAAGGAAAATTGCTTCAATAAATTCTATTTCGATATGCCCTGCCCCGCAGCCGGAAATGGCTGCGGGTTTTCTGGAAAGGACCCCCGTCATGCTGAAACGATTTGTGCGGGCCATGGATGCCGTCAATATGGTAGTCGGCAAATTTACAGCCCTTATGCTGATCCCACTGGTACTGGTCGTGTTCTACGAAGTGGTCATGCGTAAGGTGTTCAACGCCCCGACATCCTGGGCCTTCGAGGTAACTGTTTATTTGTATGGATTCCATTTCATGATGTCGATGGGTGTGACCTACCTGCACGACAGACATGTTCGGATCGATGTCATCACGCTGCAATTGTCAGCCAAGACACAGCTCATCTTGCGGCTGATCACGTTCTGGATCATCTTCGTCCCCTTTGTCGGCTCCATGCTTTGGGCCGGAACCGAATATGCGGCCAAATCCTGGATGCAATGGGAACACAGCTGGAGTGCCTGGAAGCCACCGCTCTATCCCTATAAAACCGTGATCCCGGTATCCCTGCTCTTGCTCTTCCTCCAGGGGTTTGCCAATTTCATTCGTGAATGGTACCAGCTGAAGGGGGAAAAGATATGAATCCGGAAACCCTTGCCATCACCATGTTTTTCACCCTGTTCGTGGCCCTTCTCCTGGGACACCCCCTGGCCTTTTCCCTCGGCATGCTGGCTGTTGTCTTCGGAGTGATCGGATGGGGCGGCTCCATCGACGCCATCCTCGCCCTGCTGTCCAACCGGGCTTACGGAGTCATGGAGGAATACGTTCTTGTCGCCGTTCCCCTCTTCATCTTCATGGCGCAAATTCTGGATTCTTCCGGAATCGCCGAACGGTTGTTCGAAACCATGCACATCGTCATGGGCCGAATCCGCGGCGGGCTCGGCATAGCGGTCATCCTCGCCTCCACGGTATTTGCGGCAACGGCCGGTGTCGTTGGAGCCACCGAAGTATCGATCGGTCTTCTGGCCATTCCAGCCTTGATGAAGGTTCGTTACAACATCCCACTCATCGCCGGTACGATCTGCGCGGGCGGCACCCTTGGCATTTTGATTCCCCCAAGTATCATGCTCGTGGTTTACGGCAGCCTCACCCAGATCTCCGTCGGCTGGCTCTACGCGGCTGCTTTCGGCCCGGGATTCCTCCTGGCCTTGCTGTACGTGATCTATATCGCTTTCATCTGCATGATCAAACCCGAATACGGACCTGCAGAAACCGAATCGAAATACAGCACAACTGAAAAACTGCGCATGTTCTCCATCTCCATCGTTCCTCCCCTGGTACTGGTCACGATCGTCATGGGCAGCATCATCCTCGGAGTAGCCACTCCCACAGAGGCAGCCGGCCTGGGTTGCGTAGGGTCCGTGCTTCTGGCGATTCTCTACAAGAAATTCACCTGGAAAATCATCAAGGATGCCGCCTGGTCCACCACACTCACCACGTCGATGATCATGACCCTGTTTTTGGGGGGAAACGCTTTTCAGGCGATTTTCATGGGTCTTGGCGGCGGAGACGCTATCGCCAATTTTCTGATTGGCACCCAGCTGCACCCCATCGCCCTGCTCTTCGTCATGATGGGTATCGTTTTCTTCTTGGGATGCTTTTTGGATTGGCTCGGAATTCTACTCATCGTCACCCCCATTTTCATACCGGTCTCTCAGCAACTTGGATTCAACCAGTTATGGTTTGGAACCCTCATCTGCGTGAACCTTCAGATGGCCTTCCTAACCCCGCCTTTCGGGTACTCTCTGTTCTATCTCAAGGGCATCGCCCCACCGGAAATGACGATCTATCATATCTATAGAGGTGTCATCCCCTTCGTCATCCTTCAGTGGATCGGGTTGTTCATCTGTATTTTCTGGCCGGAAATCATCCTGTGGGCACCAAGAGCATTTTTCGGGGCTTCGGTAGGATAAGGAATCCACTTTGAAATGGAGGGGGGGCTATGTGTTCGGACGATCGGATAGCGTTGTTGATGGAACGGGCCAAACTCGTTCAGGCGGAAGTCAGCCGAATCCCCGGCCTGGATGCAGCCTTCGATTACGTGATCGAGCGCATGCGGGAAAGAAACTACACAACGCTTGCGGCACCCAACGTCGATCCGACCGATGCCCTGCATCTGGCGGACCGGTGCCGCAGCGCCGGTATCGAATGGATCGCATCCCCCCTGCGAAACCGGTTGAGGGATATTCAGGCGGCTTTTTCGATGGCGGATGGAGCCATCGCCGAGACCGGAACCTTGATTCAGGTGTCCGATGATGAGGATGTCCGTATCGCCACGATGCTGTCGGAACTCCACATCGCTTGCATCACGTCCACCCAGATTTATCCGGATGTTTTCTCTATAGCCGATAGGTTGCGGGATCGCCTGGCGACCGGCCCTGGATATCTCTCCTGGATCACCGGCCCCAGCCGAACGGCGGACATCGAGCGGGTGCTCGCCATCGGGGTGCACGGACCGCTGGAGCTCCACATCCTGATCCTGGAGGAGGCTCGATCATGATCCAAACCCCTCAAGACCTGGCTTCATACCACGTCCAAATTCAACGGGCACTCAACAACCCCTTCCTTCGAGCCGCCCTGGGTAATTTCGCCTCGGCATACAAAATTTCCCGCCAGAAAGCTTTCGCAGGCATGGATCTCGATCGGAAGCGGACCGAGCTGGCCCTAGCCAAAGACGAGGCATTGAAACATCTTCCCGAACTCTTCGAACGGTTCAAACAGCAGGCCCAAGCCAAAGGAACACATGTCCACTTGGCCTACACGGCCGCCGATGCCTGCCGGATCGTCTCCGAAATCGCCCGGGACCATGGTATCCGTCACATCATCAAATCCAAGTCCATGACAGCCGAGGAAATCCACTTGAACGACCGGCTCGAAGCAGACGGTTTTCAAGTGACCGAAACGGACCTCGGGGAATGGATCATCCAGCTTCGGCATGAAGGTCCTTCCCATATGGTGATGCCGGCCATTCATCTATCCCGACAGCAGGTCGGCACCCTCTTCAGCGAGGTGACGGGACAGAAGCTCGATCTCGAGGACATCGGTCGCATGGTGAAAGTGGCCCGGAAAGAACTTCGGGAGGCGTTTCTGACTGCAGGAATGGGGATCAGCGGGGCCAATGTCGCGATCGCCGAAACCGGTACGATCGGCATGCTGACCAACGAAGGAAACGGCCGCCTCACCACCACCCTTCCCGGAGTTCACGTTGCCGTCGTCGGCCTGGAAAAGCTCGTTCCGGACATCGATACGGCTTTGCGCATTGTCGAAATCCTGCCCAAGAACGCCACCGGTCAACTCATCACTTCCTATGTCACCTGGATTACAGGACAGACCGACTGTTCCGCCAATCCGGACGGAAAGAAGATCCATCATGTCGTTTTTCTGGACAACGGAAGGCAGCGGCTCGCCAAAGACCCGGTGTTCTCCCAGGCACTACGATGCATCCGCTGCGGGGCATGCGCCAATGTATGCCCTGTTTACAGCAAGGTGGGCGGGCATACCTTGGGACATGTCTATATCGGTGCCATCGGGTTGATTCTTACGTATTTCTATCACGGGACCGACAACACCCGCGCCATTGTCCGCAATTGCCTGAACTGTCAAGCATGCAAATCGGTCTGTCCAGTCAACATCGACCTGCCGTATCTCATCAAGCAGGTATACAGGAGGGTACTGGACGACGATCGGGAAAGGCCGCTCAAGAACCGGCTGGTGTCCACCCTCATGAAGAACCGAACCCTTTTCCACTCGGCGCTTCGTGCGGCAGCAGCTGCCCAGAAACCCCTGGTAGACACGTCAAGAGGCGTGATCCGTCATCTTCCCTATGCCCTGCTCAAGCCCGAGCATGATTTTCGAGCGATTCCCGCTCTGGCGGAAACACCGTTTCGAAAATTGTGGCCTTCTCTTCGATATCGACTGAAACACCCTATCCGTCGCGTTGCCCTCTTTGCAGGATGCGCCGTCGACTTCGTCTCTCCGGAACAAGCCCTGGCTTTGGTCAAGCTGGCCATCTCTTTCAATGTCCAAATCGATTTCCCGCAGGGGCAGACGTGTTGCGGCCTGCCAGCGGCCATGATGGCCGAAGAAGAAACGGCCATCGATGTTGCCTTGCAGAATATCGATGCCCTCGACGCCGAGCACGTTGACGATGTCTTGACCCTGTGCGCATCGTGCGCCTCCCACCTGAAAGAAGGCTATCCGAGGATGCTTCGCGGAAAGGTTTCTCCCGAACGAGTGGACGCTCTGCACCGCAAGATCATCGACTTCAGCTCCTTCATGGTCGATGTGCTGAGGGTGGATGCCGATGCTTTCGAAAAAAACGGTAAGCGAACAGCCTACCACGCACCCTGTCACCTGTGTCGGGGACTGGGGGTTACCGAAGCCCCCCGCAAACTCATCGATCTGTCCGCAAACATCTATGTACCGTGTCCCGAGGAAGATGTCTGCTGCGGATTCGGGGGTTCGTATTCGATCGAATTTCCGGAAATTTCAGCGGCCATCCTCAACCAAAAACTCAACCATGTCCAACAGGCAGGCGTGGATGTCCTCGTGACGGATTGCCCGGGTTGTGTCATGCAACTACGCGGCGGGATGCTCAAACGCGACAGGCCGGTCCCGGTACGACATATCGCGGAACTCGTCGCAGAACGACTGAAGCGTTCGAAAAAATCATCTTGATCCGGCGTTTCAAACATGCGACGATACCTACCGGTTTCAGGCAGCAATACAGCCGGCATCGATCCGGCCAATGACCGTTGTATCCATCTCGATACAACCGCTCACCCTTGAGGAGGACACCCATGGTCCCGGAAATCAAGAAAATTCTCTATGCAACCGATCTCTCCGACAACGCAAAATACGCCTTCGGCTATGCGGCTGCCTTTTCCAACCGGTTCGGGGCATCCATCACCATCCTGCATGTCATCGAAGAACTCAATCCACAGATCACGTTCCAGATGATGGATCTGTTGGGGGAAGAAAAATGGCTGGAAATTCAGAGCTCCCGAAAGCAGGAAACCGGTGATCTCATCCGGAAACGTTTGGAAGCTTTCTGCAAGGAAGAAAGTGTGAGCAACACCACCTGTTCATTTCTGGTGGGCGAGATCAAGATCGCCAACGGTCACCCGGTCGAAGAAATCCTGGAGGAGGCCAAACGAGGCGGATATGATCTCATCGTCATGGGAACGCACGGTCATGGCATTCTGGCCGGTGCAATGATGGGCTCGACAGCCATGCGCGTGCTGCGCAGAAGCCGTGTGCCGGTGACGGTGGTTCGACTGGAACCTTAGGAGGGGTTGTAAAGGCGGCAAGTCT
>JBFMBE010000181.1:0-7128 GCA_040755275.1 Thermodesulfobacteriota bacterium
GCAGAATCCGGGTGACCTGGTTCCTCCAGAAGCCCTTCACCGTCAGGATGTCTTCCGGAAGGGCTTCGATGTCCCGCACCCGGGGCTTTCGGTACCAGGCCTCCACCAGCCCAGACACCCAGCCGACAGCAATGAGCGGATGGAGGGTGGTGAGCGGTGCGGCGACAACCGAAGACAGGATGGTGAGCGGATGAGCCAGGGCGGCCACAGCACCGACACCGGCCAGCACGCCGGTGATGAGCACCCAGGAAAGCATCATCCTGCCGCCAACCTGGGCACCCCCCATGAAAAATCCTGCTGCCATGAGGGCCAGCACCAGCCCGCACATCCCCCACCCCACCCATCCGGAAAAACGACCCTTTTCAGCCGTCGTTTCGAGCTCGACCAGGTTCACCGTTTCGTTCAGGTGAGCGACGATGCCGTTGAGATGCCCGGCACCGACCACGACGACCGTTTTCTGCCCGGCTGCATCCCAGATGCGTCCAGCCAGGTATTCATCCCGTTCATCGATGAGGATGCGCTTCAACTGGGGATGGTATTTACCCATGTCGGCCATCAGGGTTTCCAGGACATCCTGCTGTTTGATGGCTTCGATGTCCTCCTCCGAGATGTCGTCCGCTCCGAACATGGAGGCCAAAAGCTGGGCCAGTAGACGGATCTTTCCGAGGAAGGGCACGGCCTGCCAGGCCCGGGTGAGCGTCGTGCGCACGTCCCGGTCCGCCAGAACCAGTCTCGCACCCAGCGCTTCGCAGGATTCCACGGCCTGGATCATTTCCGCACCGGGCTGGATGTCGAGGTTTTTGGCGATCCGGCGCTGGAAGGAGGACAGCAGAAGCGACGAGAAGAGCAGGAACGTCTTGTTCTCTCGGATCACCTTGACGATGTCCATGTCCTGCCACTGCTCCTTCTGACGGATGGCCTGATAGCGGGATTCACACAATTCGACACAAACCGTGTCGGGGCGTTCGGTTTCGATCACTTCCCGTACGAGATCCCGGCTGGTCCGGGATACATGGGCCGTTCCGACCAAGATCAGCTCCCGATCGTCGGGAAGGCGAATCCGGCGGATCAGGCCGGAAGGTTCTGAGGCGGTTTCTTCGTTCATGAATGGGCTTCTGAATTCAGGGTTATGGTAGAAGGACTACGGGTAACGGGGCTTTCGGGGATCGATGGCTTCGAAAAACAGTTTCGACTGGTTGGAATTTTACAGCAACGGGGGAGGTTTCACAAGAAATTTTCAGCGTTTACGGATGCGTTATTCAATGATGGCATCGCAAAAAGTCGCTTTTCCCGTGCTTTTCGGGAATGTCGGGCATGAGCGGGGTGGCTGGGGAAGCCTTTTGAGCTTGCTGCGAAAACGTGTTTGAAGCCGCCGGATATCGTTGGATCGGGCGGAGATGTTGCATCGATATTCGCTTGAAAAACATCCTGTTGCAACTCAGCAGTCCTATATTCCAAGTTTGGCTATCCGCCCGATCCTACGAGATCGGGCGGCTGAGTTTTTTCGCAGCAGCGAAAAAGGTTCCCCAGTCACCCCGCGACTCGACAGAGACTTCCTGACTTTTTGCGACTCCATCATTCAATGATGGCATCGCAAAAAGTCCATCATATGGACGGCTTCGAAAAAAGGCCGCAGGCAAGGAGTGCAAATCCCGAGGAGTGAGGCGTACTGAAACGTACGCCGCAACGACGAGGGATGCAGCACGACACAGCATCCGGCCTTTTTGCGAAGCCGTCATTCAATCCTCCGCAGTGAGGACGACTGCTCCATGCGGTTTGAAGGGGATCTCGAGGCGGCCGCTGGAAACACCGAAGATTCTGCGGCCTTCGACCTCATGGAAACGGGCGGACGGGCGATCGGCGATCAGGGGCAGGAAAATCTCGGCTGCCACATGGGTGCCGAGGCTGTTGACGGCAACGAGCAGTGTCCGCCCGTCCTTCTGCCAGCAGGCTGCATGCACGGCGGGTCGTCCGGATGGATCGACCCCATACGGCGATATCATGCGGACAAGAGGGGCCGGACCGACAGGCCCCGCCGCAAACCACGGTCGCAACCGGGCAAGCCGCTCGATCACCGCCGACAGATCGGCCCTCCCCTGCTCGGTTTGCCGAGCCTCCTTCCAGGCGTAAAAGAACACGGCCCGGACACCATGAACGAGTGCCAGATAGCTCAGGCATTCCATTTCCGTGCGGCTCGGCATCCGCGGCCATCCCCAGACGGCATGCTCCGGCCCTCCGAATGCCTGGATCACCGCAGCGAGGCGACCGGTGCCAACAGCACCCGCAGCCTCGTCGATGGCATCCGAGAGCCAGATCATGGGCATAGAGGGCACCGGGTAGGGGTCGATCAAAAAGAGATCGGCCGCATGCCGGAATTCGGCCACGGCCTGGGGACGAACGACGGCCATCGTGACGACGGATCGCGGAAACCGACTCCGGATTTCCCGGTAGACTTCTTCGAGCTGACGCGGGGATGTGCCGTGGATTTCGGGCTCGTCCGCCGCATAAAAGGCGATATCCCCCTGTCCATGCGCCTGGGCAAGCCGCTCGAGCCCATCCGTCATCCGGACGGGATCCTCTGGAAGGCTGACGATGGGCGTAAACCCCGCAGCAAGCGCCCGTTGAAGCGCCCCTTCTTCCTGTCCCGCTCCGCCTGCGGAAACGAAGACCGTATCGACGCCGATTCGTTTGAGTTCGGGGAAATCGGCGGCTTCGGCGCCATAAACGCCGATCGGAAAGGAGGCAACCGCCGACAGAAGCGGCACAGAAACCGGTTGGGGCCGATCGTCCAGCGCACCGGGCGCCACCCGACGAATCGCCGGTTGGGCCATCCAGAACGTCTCGGATGGATGCCGGTTGGTCAGCCGAAGTACAGGCGAATCCTCTCCTCCCTTCGGGCAGTCGATGTCGAATGCGATCGGTTGAAAGCGGCCCTGAAGCAGATGGGTATTGAGCCGCATGTCCCTTCCCCAGAGCCGCAATTCGGGATAGACCCCGTTTTCGAAATGCGACCGCAGGAAGAGGGCCGAAAACCGGTAACGTTCTCCGGGAAGGCAGGCGGCCGTCTCGGCCTCCCAGCCGATGGGCTCCATGACCCCAGGCCTCAGGCCGACGGCTGCAAACGGCTGCTGATGGGTCACAAAGAATCCGCTGCTTCCAGCCCGGTTGGACCACTTCCGCCAGGCAAGGGGATCGGCCGACGGCTGGCCCTCGAAAGGCTGAAGCTCTGGATTCAGCACAAGATTCGGAAGCGGGGCAATGTCTGCCAGTGCCCCCCATTTCGCCGCATCCATCCCGGAAAAGCTATACACCGAAACGGCTTCGGCACCAGCGTCCCGGGCAGCGGCAAGGCTCCGATCGAAGAGCTCCACTGCGCAATCGGTGGCCTGCAGAATGGGCCACAACCGACACGGGCTTGCAGCGAGCATTTCCCGATAGTAGCCCACCATCCGGCCCACCCAGGAAGCCGGTTTTCCCATCAGGCCCGGATAGAGCATCGGAGAGACGACATCGACAAGCTCGGCCATGCGACGGACATCCTGCCCCAGAACCGCGGAAAGGGCCGCCTGACGCTCATATTCCGTGAAGGGTACGGTGAAGAGGCCCAGCACCAGCTTGCGGCCGGAAGGATTGGCTTTCAGCACGGCTCGGGCTTCCCGGATGAAGGAGAGGATCCGCTCCACCTTCCACGCCGCCCACACGCTGCGATGGTGGTTTCGGCCGATCCAGTCAGCCCGCTGGGATGCGGGGATGTCCGGCAGGCAAACGCCCGTATCCGCCGAAAAGCGGGCCATGCACCGGTCGCAGTAGCAGGTGTCGATCAGCTCCGGATCCGGGCTCTCCCAATATCCGGGGTAGCGGATAAAATCGAGAAAGACCCCGTCGATCCCATCCGACCCGCCGAAGGACGTCACCCAGCGGGAGAGCTCGGCCAAGCGCTCCAGCCGTCCGCCCTCGTGGGTGGGGCACATCCCTCCGAACCCGCGCAATCCGGGCTTTCGATCCATCGACATCCCATCGGCCATCACCGGCACACCGTCCGGATGCCGCTTCCATCCATCCTTTCCACCAAAAGCGTTGAAGGCCAGGTACACCCGGTAGCCCTTCTTTTGGTAGAAGGCGATCGAATCCCGGTCCGGCGGGACGAAGACGGCATCGACACCTGCCTGGCGGAGATTTCGGTGAACAGCCTCGGAGTCGGATTTCTGGACGGCGGGAAGACCGTAGACCACTTTTCGCACAGGCACATCGCCGGCACCGACACCGGCGGCCTGCACCAAAACCACGATGCTGTAGACCAGGATGATGGGCAAGGGGGATGTCATGCTCAGAGGGTCTCGTCAGAAAAAGAAAAACCGCTTGCGTTTGGGCCGAAGCGGTTCGGGACATTCGATCGGCTCTCCGGCCAAAAGTGCCTGCGGCCAGTCGAGCACCATGCGCCTGCCGACCTCCTCTCTCTTCGTGATCTTGCCGACGATCTTCACCCCTTCGGAAAGCCTGGGATATCGAAAGTCTGCCGAATGGGCGTCGGATGCCAAGATATGGGCCATGCGGCGCTCGATCATTTCGAGGGCGCAGTCGAAGGCCGGTTCCCCCATATCCCCGGTGAGGCTCATTTCCGTAATCTGGGTGAGGCATCCGGCGCCAACGAGGCCCAAGAGCCGGTCGATCTCGTGCTGAAAGACGACGTTTCGCTCTGGATGGGCGAGAACGATCCGATAGCCCATCGTCTGCAGCCGAAAGATCCGCTCCTCCACCCCATCCGGCAGGCTCATGAAGGGAAATTCCAGCAGCAGCACCCGGCCGGCCGGATCGATGGGGATGACCCGGCCGTTTCGGGCGTCTTCCACCAGCTCGGGCCGGAAGTGTTCTTCGGCTCCGGCATGCACCCGAAGCGGGATGCCGAGTTCCTCCAGCACGTTCTGGAGGTCCGACACCCGTTCTCGAATGGTTGCAGCAACCTGAACGTGTACTCCGTTGCCGTTGTGAGGGGTGGCCACGATGGCATGGATGCCGTCTGCTGCAGCCAATTCCGCCATGCGGATGCTCTCCGCCAGGTCCGCAGCGCCGTCGTCGATCCCCGGCAGGATATGACAGTGCAGGTCGATCACGTGGGATGGTCTCGCAAAAAGTCGGAAGGTCTCGTCATCGTCCCATGGCGGGGCAATCGACCAAGCCGGGGTAATTCAGACTGTTTGCGACCTTATCACTTGTATGGTCCGGAATGCCGCTTCTTTCGTCTGGTGGCCTTGTGCCGCTCCCCGTCCTCTCCGTAATAGTAGTAGTAATACTGGTAATAGTAGTAGCTGTCCTTGCCCGTCTTGATCCCGTTCAGAACGGCGCCCAACACATGGGCGTTCACCGAACGAAGCTGCTCGAGACCGTTGACGACGATCGGCTTGGGGGTGACACCGGCTCGGATGACGAGAATGGTGCTGTCCACAGCCTGGGAGAGCAGCAGGGCATCGGTCACGGCGGTCACCGGCGGTGAGTCGATCAGGATGTGCTGATACTTCCCCTTCAATCCGTCGATCAGGTTCCGCAATTTCTTGGAGCCGACGATTTCAGCCGGATTGGGCGGTATCGGGCCGCAGGGCAGGACATCGAGCCCCGGAACGAGCGTCAAGGACACGATGCTTTCGGCCAGATCGGCCGAACCCACCAAAACGCTCGTGAGGCCTTTTTCCCGTCCGATCCCGAACAACTTGTGAATCCGGGGTTTTCGAAGGTCACAGTCGATCACCAGCACCTTGGCGCCGGCAAGGGCCAGGGTCAGGGCCAGATTGGCAACGAGAAGGGATTTGCCTTCTTCAGGTCCGGCACTGGTGGTCAGCAACACCTGAGGCGGGACATCGGCCGACGAAAAGAGAACCGCCGTCCGGATGCCCCGGAAGGATTCGCTTGCCGTGCTCTTGGGAGAATGGACCAGGACAAGCTCCGGTTCCACGCCTTCTACAACGGCTTCCGGCTTGAAGTCCGGAATCGGCCCGAGATAGGCCAGCCCCAGATCATCCTTCACCTCGTCAGGCAGTTTGATGGAATTGTCGAGATGCTCCACGAAGAAGGCCAGACCCACCCCGCCCATCAGGCCGACAATGGCAGCCAACAGGAGGCTAAGCCCCTTCCTGGGTTTGACAGGGGCCTTGGGGACCTCGGCCCGATCCACCACCCGGATGTTCCCGGTCTTCATCTCTTCGGTGAGAGAGGTTTCCTTGAAGCGCTTGACCAACAGCTCGTAAATGTTTCGGGAACTTTCGGCCTGACGCTGCAACACCCCGTACTGAATGGCCTTTCGGTTCATGTCGAGGCTGGCCGTCTTCTGTTCCTCCAGGGCCTTCTTGAGGCTTTCCTCCCGGGCCTGAGCCAGCCGATACTCGTTTCGCAGCGAGGCCAGCACCCGCTTGGCTTCCTTGGCCTTCTGCTTCTTGAGCTCCTCGAGCTCCGTCTGGATGGCCACCATCTGGGGATGGTTCGGGCCGTACTTGCGGGAGAGCTCGGACATCCGGTTGTAAATGTCGACTTCCATCTTCTTGATGTTCTGCACCAGCTCGTTCTTCAACACTTCCGGAATGGAGTCGAGCAGCTCGGGTGAGTTTTCCAGAGCCAGGGCCTGCTGATAGCGGGTTTCGGCCTCCACCCGCTTGGCCTGGGCATCCACGACCTGCTCGTTCAACGAGGCAAGCTTCTGGGCCGTGATCTTTTCCGAATCGCTCGAAAAATCCGTGATGATCTGATGCTGCTGCTTGTACTTCAGAAGCGCGCTTTCGGCCTCCTCCACTTTTTTCCGCTCTTCATCCATGCGCTCACTCAGCCACTTCACGGCTTCCTTGGCTGCATTGAGCTTGGTGTCGAGGTTTTGATCGATGTAGCTCTTCACGACTTCGTTGGTGATCCGGGCGGCCAGAACGGGATCCTTCGACTCATAGAGAATGTCCACCACCCGGCTCTGACGGACCGGTTTCACCTGAAGCCTTCTGAGAAAGGCATCGACGAGATCGGCATCTGCATCCTCTTCGCTGGGTGCTGCAGTGGGTACCCCGGTCTGAAACGTCTCTTTGGCCCACTGTTTCCAGAAGGCCTTCGTGTCCCGATACCACGTCTTCAACCCGGCCAGCATCCCTTCCTCGG
>JBFMBE010000182.1:0-7114 GCA_040755275.1 Thermodesulfobacteriota bacterium
AAGTCCATCATATGGACGGCTTCGAAAAAAGGCCGCAGGCAAGGAGTGCAAATCCCGAGGAGTGAGGCGTACTTAAAGGTACGCCGCAACGACGAGGGATGCAGCACGACACAGCATCCGGCCTTTTTGCGAAGCCGTCATGGCTTGATGGAGTCGCAAAAAGTCAGGCCCCCTGGATGAACCCGCAGGAAGGCGGGTGAATTTTGCTCAGCGTCGGAAAAACTCAGCAGCCCGAGCTCGTAGGATCGGGCGGATAGCCAGAATAAAACGTTTGGCTTGCTGTGATTCAACATACTGTTATTCAAGCCAAAGCAGATGAATCGCGTCCGCCCGATCCAACGATCTCCGGCTGCTTCAAACAAGTTTCCGCCGCTTCGCAAAACATCACCCGCCCTCCTGCTGGAGGCCCAACTTCGAACGAAAAGCAGTGGGCAGCGACTTTTTGCGACTTCATCATGGCTTGATGGAGTCGCAAAAAGTCGAAGCTACCCGGATTTGGTTCATTGCCGGGCCTGAGCATGGCGGGGCGACCGCCTGTTGATGCTGCAGCGGATACTTGTTTGAGGCCGCCGGAGATCGTTGGGCCGGGCGTCGTTCAGCTACGTAAAATGGTTGAAAAACCAATCTGTTGCGCTTTGATGGCCTGTATCGAATGACTGCCCTGACGCCCGGTCCTTACGAGCTCGGGCGGCTGAGTTTATCCGATGCAGCGAAACAGGCGGTTGCCCCGCCATGCGGCTCAACAGAGACACACTGACTTTTTGCGACTTCATCATGGCTTGGAGAATTCCGAAAGCGACCCTTCCGATACCACCGGTATCTGAAGAGCGGATTGGATGAAGCCCATATCGTTCAGCCCGGAGAGGATGACGGCTTCCAGCAGGCTTTGCCCCAACACGTTCAGATGGATGAAATCCTTATAGGGATTCTTCCCGGCATTCAACGCCCCCTTCAGGGCGTCACGGTCGGAAACGACAGGCACCCCTTCGGATTTGGCCCAGTCGATGAACGCATGGGTCATTGAGATGGACAGCTCGTCCTGTTGATAATGAAAAACGAGAAGAAGCGGGATCCCCTGTTTTTGCAAATCCTGGTGAAACTCACGCAAGGCGTTCAGACAGATGACGTCTAATTGTTTCTGATGCGCGTCCATGCCGTTTTGAACCGATTGAAAGCCGTTTTCTTGGATCCACCCGAACAATTTCTGGAAGCCGGAAGGCAAAACGATATGGAAGCGAGACTGAGGCTGATAGATAGGTGAGAGAGGTTCGAAGGTCGGAACATCATAAAGATCGTGGCTCGAGACCACCAGAACGACGGCATCGGCATCGAAGAAGCCGTATTCTTTTTCATAGGCCAGGTAATTCGGAACGCCCCAGCTTACGGCCGAAATGTTTCCCACCACCACGTACCGCCGTAGGCTTTGCTCCAAATCCACAGCCAGCAGGGAAGTGGCCAGCTCCTGTTGGTCGAGCAAAGAGCCGAAGACGACACTGTCCCCAAACACCATGATCCGGGTTTCCTCAAGCGGTTTCTTTCGATCGAAATCCGGACTGCGCATGGACCAACGGTTGCTTTCAAAGGTTTGACCATCGCAGACGATGTGCTGAGAAGGTTGCACCAGATATTCAATGGACGGATGCCTGACATATAACGGATTGCAGTCCACCCGAAACATCCGACGGAAACTGAATTCTACGCTCAGAAAAAGCCCGACGACACACGCCGTCCAGAGGATTGCTTTCGATTGTATGCTCATCTTGGCTGAAGGATCATAGTGATGGTCATGCAACAAGTCGATATCCCCTGAGAAAGGCGATCACCCGGCAGGGGAATGATGAAAAGGGGTTGCCCGACTTTTCGCAAGCGCATCCCTCATGATGCGGGCATCATTATTTTCTCATCGGCAGATGAAAATCCCTACAATCACGGGTCGAAATCGATTGATTGCACCATGCACATACGATTTACTTCAATCGATCCGTTTTTTAACCTTGTATACCAAACCGCAATAAACTACAAATGAATTTTGACCATGGATTTACTTCACGATGAGGTCGCAAAAAGTCGCCACTGCTTGGCTTTGCTCGATTACCGGGCCTGAGCATGGCGGGGCAACCACCTGTTGATGCTGCAGCGGATGCTTCGCCATACGGCTCAGCAGAGACTCACTGACTTGTTGCGACGCCATCACTTCACCACCGAGAGCCATTTCGCCCTCACTCGATTTCGGAAAAACTCGATTTGTCGCGGCATCATCCAAAAACATCGGGAAGGAATAAGGCTCGTATGAAACGTATTACACGGGTATCGATTCTTGCTGTTGTCTGGCTGTCATCGGCGCTGGTTCTGGAGGCCCGAGAAGACTACGCCCGGAAAACCGCCAAGGCGTGTCTGGTCTGTCATACGCAGGAGCTGGGCGGCCCACTGACCGATGCCGGTATCGCTTACATGCGGGGGGGATATCGCTATCCGATCCCTCCGTCGGTTCTGGAGAAAGTCGCGGCGTTCTCCACCGGAAGCATTCAATCGTTCCGCTTTCTTCTCGGAATGATTCATCTTCTGGCTGCCGTCATCTTGGTCGGAGCCATCTTTTACATCCATATCTTTGTCGGCCCCAGACAATTGACGACCGGAATTCCCAAAGGAGAGCGCATCCTAGGTCTGAGTTGTCTGGCGACGCTGCTCGTCACCGGCATCTTTCTCACCTGGTATCGAATCGACGGCTGGAGCGGTTTCTTCGATCATTTCTTCGGCCGAATCCTTTTCGTCAAAATCCTGCTCTTCACCATTCTTCTTGCAATCGCCCTGACGGCTGTCACAGTCGTCCATACGCTCATGCGAAACGCCCCAGCGATCCAGGCCCGGCCGAAAACCGATTCGCTGACGTTGGAAAGTGTTTCCAGACGAACCGGAGCTGCAGACGGAGAGCAGGCCTGGATCATCTTCCAGAATACCGTATACGACGTCACCGAAAGCCCGAAATGGAAAAGCGGCAGGCATTTCGGCAAACACGCTGCAGGAGCCGACCTGACACAGGCCATGGCTTCGGCCCCCCACGGACCGGAAGTTCTCGAGCGGGTCAAACGCCTCGGGACAATTCAGCAGTCATCCGATACCACATCACCTCCCACCCGCCCCATTCATCGTATCTTCGTGGGGATGGCCTATACAAACATGGTTCTTGTCTTGGGCATCCTGGGCTGTGTCGGCCTGTGGCGCTGGGGGTTTTCCACGACATCGGCAGCACCGGCATCCTCTCCTCAGGCTGCAGCGGCACAAAGCTGCGTGGACTGCCACCGAAAGAAGCACCCCGGCCTTCTCGCAGACTGGGAACAAAGCATCCATGCCAAACTCGGTGTAGGCTGCCTCCAATGTCACCAAGCCGGAGAGGAACGCTCCCCCTATGTTGCCAAGGCTCATCTGACCCACAGCCCGACGCCCATTGAGGCGGTGGTCAGCCCCCAGACATGCAGTCGATGTCATCCCCGTCAGGTACAGGCCTTTTCCCGCAGCAAGCATGCCCACACGGTGGATATCATGTGGAAGGTCGATGCCTGGCTTCGACAGGGTCTCAACAACGATATCGAACGGGAAAGCGGCTGTTATGTCTGCCATGGAACGGTGGTGACTCTGGTGGACGGAAAACCGATGGATGGCACTTGGCCGAATGTGGGTATCGGCCGAATCAACCCGGACGGATCGAAGGGCTCCTGCTCGAGCTGCCACACCCGACACCGCTTTTCGGTTGTCGAAGCCCGAAAACCCGACGCCTGCGGCCAATGTCACCTCGGCCCGGATCATCCGCAGATCGAAATTTATACCGAATCCAAGCACGGCGGTATCTTCCGCATGGAAGGCGAACGATGGAAATGGGCAACGGATGACGGCAAATGGCTTGCCGGTAGGGATTACCGCTCCCCGACCTGCGCCGCCTGCCACATGTCTTCCGCAGCCGGAATCCCATCCAGCCATGACGTCACCGAACGACTCTCCTGGGAAACCCAGGCGCCGTTGACCGTCCGCCCCTCCGATTTCCAACCGTTTCCAGCCCTGACCGACTGGCAGGCGGAGCGACGCAAGATGGAGACCGTCTGCACACAATGCCATTCGGAGCAGTGGACAAAGGAGCATTTTTCCCGTTTCGACCGGGTCGTCTCCCTCTACAACGAGACCTATTTCCTGCCCGCCCAGACGGTGATGCGCTTCCTGTACGAAAACCGGCTTCTCACCGAATCGGTGATGTTCGACGAACCGATCGAATGGGAATACTACGAGCTGTGGCATCATGAAGGCAGAAGGGCTCGAATGGGCGCTGCAATGATGGCGCCGGACTACGCCTGGTGGCACGGCTTCTATGAACTCAAGCACCGGTACGCTGCCTTCACGAAAGAAGCCCGAACCATCACCGAAACCCGACACAGCCCCAGATACGACGTGTTTCCTGGAAAAGCCGATCCACAGGCCGCCAGACCCTGATGGTGGAGAGTGAACAACCATGACGTCGACTTCGGATCATGCAACCAGCAGCAGTATTCGGGAAATTCCACAAGAATTGCTGCAGGCCCTGCTCGATAATTCCTACGAAAGCCTCATCCTCGTCGATGCCGACGGAATCGTCCGTTACATGAGCCCGGCAAACGACGGCATCTATCCCGTTCCGGTCAGGGAGGCCATCGGCCGCCACATCTCGGAGGTCAGTCCCAACACCCGCCTGCCGCGGGTCATCGAGACGGGAAAGGCCGAAATCGGTAGAGGTCTCATGATCCAGGGCAAGCAGCGGGTCATCGCCCGCATCCCGCTTCATCATGAAGGCCGGATCGTTGGAGCCGCCGGCAAGCTGATGTTCATGAATCCGGAAAAGCTCCGGGAGCTCTATGAGCGGATCGAGACCTTGAAAAACCGGCTGGATTTCTATCGGGAAGAGTTTCAACAGGTCTACGGCTATCGCTATTCGGTGGAAAATCTCATCGGCGAATCTCCGGTTTTCCAACAGGCCAAATCGCTCGCCGTACAAGCTGCGGCATCCAACGCACCCGTTTTGATCGTCGGAGAATCCGGTACCGGCAAGGAGCTGTTCGCACACGCCATCCATCAGATCAGTCGGCGCCGCAACCGTCATTTCGTCCGGGTCAACTGTGCCGCCATCCCGGCGGAGCTGCTTGAATCCGAGCTCTTCGGCTACGAGCCGGGCGCATTCACAGGAGCCGGAAGACAGGGAAAACCCGGGAAATTCGAACTGGCTCATCAAGGAACGATTTTTCTCGATGAAATCGGGGACATGCCACCCATGATGCAGGTGAAGCTCATGCGGGTCCTACAGGAGAAGGAAGTGGAGCGGGTCGGCGGCAAACCCAAAGCCATCGATTTCCGGGTCATCAGCGCGACCAACCGGGATCTAGAGGCCATGATCCGGGAGAAGAGCTTCCGGCTGGACCTCTTTTACCGGCTGAACGTCATGGTGATCCGTCTTCCGGCGCTTCGGGAGATGAAAGAGGATATCCCTCGGATTTTTAATCATTTCATCGATCAGTTGTGTCGGGAAAACCGTCGCAAACCCATCGGTGTTGCTGCGGAGGTGATGGAAGCGCTCCAGCGATACGAGTGGCCCGGAAACGTGCGGGAACTACGCAACCTCGCCGAACGGGTCATGATCGTATGCACGGGGGATCGAATCGATCTCGAGCATTTACCCATGCCGGTTCGGGACCGATTCCAAGCTGCGGCCAACTCCCCGGATTGGATCGATTCCGGCCTGGACAGCAAATACTGCACGCTGAAAGCCCAGCTCGAAGCTGCAGAACGTCGGGCCATCATCGATGCCCTTCAGGTCTCCGGCGGAAACCGCACCCTTGCGGCCCAACACCTCGGCATCCATCGCACCGGCTTGTATCAGAAGATGCGGAAATACGGGATTCGATAGCCCCCTTGCCTGAACGAGAACCCAGACCCGAGGCAACACGTCGGTCCTTGGCGGACATTGATGTTATGGCCCAGCGGGACAACCGATCCGCTTGTAGTGCAGTTCTTCGTTTTCCGGAGGGAATGTGGAGGCGCCGCCGATCCATCCGGAAATGAAGCGCCGTATTCGCCTGTCTGCCGAATATGGCGTATCGGAACAGGGGATATCCTTCGGTAACGGCTGGACATGCATCCGGGGAATAAGCCCGTATGGGTCGGAAGCTCGAAACACCACCATGAACAGGATTTGCATTTCCGGTAACAATCTCTCGATCGATCACGTCATCGCCGTCGTCCACGGGGCTCCCGTCACGCTCGATCCGGCAGCGGTTTCGGTCATGGAACGTTCCCGCCGGGCAGTCGTGGACCTCGTCCAGGCAGGAACCGTAGCCTATGGCATCACGACGGGTTTCGGAAGATTCAAGGATTGTATCATTTCCGCCGAACAGACGGCCGAACTTCAGATCAACCTCGTACGCAGTCATGCCGTCGGCGTCGGCGAGCCGCTTTCGTCCAGACACGTTCGTTCCCTGATGCTGGCTCGGACAAACACCCTGGCCATGGGACATTCCGGTGTCCGCCCCTGTGTGGTTCAACGACTGATCGATTTTCTGAATCGGGGCATTCACCCGCGGATTCCATCTCAGGGAAGCCTTGGTGCCAGCGGCGATCTGGCACCGCTGGCCCACATGGCCTTGGTGCTGATCGGAGAAGGTGAGGCGGACGTCGGCGGCAAGCTCCTGACGGGAGCCGAAGTGCATCAACAAGCGGGATTGGAGCCCTTGAAACTGGAAGCCAAAGAGGGTCTCGCCTTACTCAACGGAACAGCCTTCATGGTGGGGCTGGGGGCCCTTGCCGTTTCCCGAGCCTCTCATCTGGTTGAAACAGCCGATATCGCAGCCGCAATGACGCTCGAAGCACTTCATGGAACGGATCGGGCCTACGACGAACGGGTGCATGCCTTGCGCCCCCATCCTCGGCAAATTGAATGCGCGGCATTTCTGCGACGGCTTCTGGAAGGAAGCGGGTTGTTACGCAAGGATGATCCGAACAACGTTCAGGACCCGTACACCCTGCGATGTGTTCCCCAGGTGCATGGGGCTGTACGAGATGCAGTCGCCTATGCCCGGTGGGTCATCGAGATCGAGCTGAA
>JBFMBE010000183.1:0-7047 GCA_040755275.1 Thermodesulfobacteriota bacterium
CTTTTCCCGTGCTTTTCGGGAATGCCGGGCATCAGCGGGGTGGCTGGGGAAGCCTTTTGAGCTTGCTGCGAAAACGTGTTTGAAGCCGCCGGATATCGTTGGATCGGACGGACGCGCTTGAACGAATGGACATTGAAAAGCAAGCCGTTGCAATTCAACCAACCTCTGCTTGCTGTCTGGCCATCCGTCCGATCCTACGAGATCGGGCGGCTGAGTTTTTTCGCAGCAGCGAAAAAGGTTCCCCAGTCACCTCGCGACTCGACAGAGACTTCCTGACTTTTTGCGAGCTCATCCCATCTAATTGGGTCCAACTTTAGAGAAAGGAGTATCGACACATGAAGAAATGGCTTTCAACTGCAATTTGTATTGGGCTGATAATGGTTTTTACGGCTGGAAATGTTCCGGCCATGGACAAAGGAGACAAGACCCGGGGCAAGTACACCTACCGCAAGGTGTATGAAGCCTGCCACAAGAGAGGCGCCGTAGAATCTCCGAAGCCGGTTTTAAATCCGGATTCGAAAACCCGAAGTCAGTGGGACCGCGTCTTTGAAAAGAAGGATTTTGCCGAATTCGGTTGTACCGAAGAATGGTCCAAGCTGACGGATAAGGAACTGGCGGACATCTATGCATATCTCTACGAGTATGCGGCCGATTCCCCTGCACCCGCCAAGTGCAAATGATGCGCTCACCGCAAGGCGCCGTCCTTGAAACCCGAACTCAAGGGGAGGAACATCGATGAACCGATCCAGCATCACCTTTTGGAGCCGGGTTTGGTTGTGTGGGCTGTTTCTGGTGCTGACCCATGGTCAGGACAGCCGCTCGGACGATGCGGGGGCGGACATAGCCCCCGGTCGTACGATGGCGGTTCAGGCCACCAAGACCCATGATCTGTGGATCACGACCGATCACACCAAACATGCCGCATTGAAACAAGAATTCACGTCAGGACCCCAAATCACGGAAGCCTGCCTGTCCTGTCATTCCGAAGCAGAAACCCAATTTCACAAGACCATTCACTGGAGCTGGAACGCCGGAAAGAATGAAAAGGGCGTGGAAATGGGAAAGGCCGCCTATTCCATCAACAATTTCTGCATTTCGGCCAACAAGTGGCAGGACAAGGGCTGTCTGAGCTGTCATCCATCCTGGAACGGGAAGGTAGAAGTCGTCAATTGCCTGGTCTGCCACGGACAAAAGGAAGTCAAATGGGATGAGGCCTTCGAGGATATGAAATCCCTCCGGGAGCATACGGATGACAGCAGCCGGCAGCTCTATACCGAGATCCTCGCGGAAGTTCAGGCCGCAGCCCAACAAGTGGGCCGCCCCACCCGCAAGAACTGTGGCACATGTCATTTCTACGGCGGTGGTGGTGACGGAGTCAAGCACGGAGATCTCGATTCTTCCATGACGTTCCCGAACAAGGTCCTCGATGTTCACATGGGAACCGATGGCAAGAATTTCGACTGCGTCCGCTGCCATACCACCAAACGCCACAACGTCGCTGGACGGATGTACACAGCTCCGGCGGCAACCGAGAGAAAAAGCCTGCTTCAAGACGATTTGACCACCAAAATCACGTGCGAATCCTGCCACAGCGCCACCCCTCACAAAGCCGGACACAAGGCCAACGATCACACCGACAAGGTTGCCTGCCAAAGCTGTCACATTCCGACCTACGCCCGCGTGAACCCGACCAAGATGATGTGGGACTGGTCCAAGGCCGGAAAGCTCAAGGACGGAAAACCCTATACGGAAAAGGATGAATTCGGTAAGGACGCCTACTTGAGCATCAAGGGACAGATGAAGTGGGAAAAGAATGTCAAGCCCGAATACTTCTGGTTCAACGGTTCGATCCAGTCCGTAACCACCAAGGATGTGATCGACCCATCCCAGCTGGTTGCCGTCAGTTATCCGGTCGGAGATCGCAGCGATCCAAACGCCCGGATCTTTCCCTTCAAGGTGCATCTCGGCGTTCAGCCCTATGACAAGATCAACAAAACCATCCTCGCTCCATTGTTGTCCACGGATCGAGGCTACTGGAAAACCCTCGACTGGAACCAAGCCATTCAGAGAGGGCAGGATGCCCTCGGCCTCCCCTATTCGGGACAATATGATTTTGTCCAGACGTCCTATGTCTTCCCGACTACCCACATGGTAGCCCCCAAACAGAACGTCGTCACCTGCACCGAATGTCACACCCGCAACAACGGAAGACTGGCACAGCTGGCTGGTTTCTACATGCCTGGCAGAGATCGTTTGGGGATCCTGGATCTTATGGGGTGGCTTCTTGTTGCGGGCTCCTTGGTAGGTGTACTGCTGCATGGGCTGGGCAGGGTTTTTACCAACGGCCATAGGAAAGGAGCGTAACGCCTATGGAAAACATGATCAACATCTATCTCTATACCCGCTACGAGCGTTTTTGGCACTGGTTCCAGATGGTCGTCATCGTGGTGCTGCTCATCACCGGCCTCGAGGTTCACGGGTTGTATACCCTGTTCGGTTTCGAGCGCGCCGTATGGCTGCACAACACCTTTGGCATCACCTGGCTGATCGCCTTCGCGTTCTTTGTCTTCTGGGTGTTTACAAGCGGTGAATGGCGGCAATATGTCCCGACGACCCGAAAGATGTTCGCCATGATCCGATATTACAGTTACGGCATTTTCAGGGGGGAACCCCATCCGGTTCCCAAAAGAAAGGAGGCCAAACACAATCCGTTGCAGCGGCTCGTCTACCTGTCGCTCGCCGCCTTCCTGCTTCCGGTGCAGATGGTATCGGGGATGCTCTACTGGGGATACAATTCCTGGGACAGCTGGGGATTCCAATCCCTATCGCTGCAGTGGGTGGCTGTCGTTCACATGGCGGGTGCATTCGCCATCTTTTCGTTCATCATCGTCCATGTCTACATGACGACGACAGGACACACCATCACGGCTCATATCAAGGCCATGATCAGCGGATGGGAGAGTGTACCTTCGGATGCCACCATCGAAGACTGGGAAAAGAAGGCCAAGAAACCGGAATTTATCGTTCATTGATTCTGGATCGATTCAATTCGTGGATGGCGACTCTTTGCGATACCATCAGCAGAAGTGACGAGATCGTAACGGGTGGCAAAGCCTCGAATCCCGTCATTCCAGGCCGTTTCCGGTGTCCTGGAACAACGGTTTCACGTATGATTCGATTGTCTTGCAAACGTTGGAAGGAAGGAGATGAAAGATGAAACAGGGAAATACCCGACATATTGGCTGGGGAATCGCCATGATCGCCATGATATGGATCACAGCCGGAGCCGGCATGGCTTTCGGCGATGAGGTCCAGGAACTCAAACAGCAACTGCAACAGCTACAGCAAATGATGAACCAGGTACAGCAAAAGCTGTCCAACCTCGAAAAACAGGATGCCGAAAAGAAGGAAGAATTGGCGGATGTCAACAAACGGCTGAACAAGGCTGAAATGCATACAGCCACGGACAAGATTTCCTTCGGTGCCGTGCTGCGAACCCGAGCCGATTCCATTCACTATCAGGACATGCTGAGCGCACCGCCCAGCCTGCTTTCGGCGTTTTTCGCCCCTCCGCCCTATGGGTTCAACGGAGCCACCCTTCCCCAGATTCAGCAGGGCATCGGCCAGATGGCTGCAAACGGCATGATCCCTCCCGCCCAGAAAAGCGATGTCAACAACGACATCCTCTACACGAACCGCTTCCGCCTGAACATGAATTCCAAAATCAACGAAAGCCTGACGTTCGGAGGACGGATCGCCGCATACAAGGTGTGGGGAGACAGCACCGAGGTGAAGGTGAACGGTGGAAGCCTGGGGGATATCACCTTCGACGGCAACACCTCGAGCCTGCCCCACGGGGATACCCTTCACTTGGAACGGGCCTATTTCAACTACAAGAAATTGATCGGCGAGATGCCGATCAATTTCTCGCTGGGAAGACGTCCGGCCACCGAAGGTCCTCCCCTCGAGTACCGCAATTACGCTCTGGTCGGCGGTTCCCCCCTGGCCGGCATCATCAACTGGCAGTTTGACGGTGCATCCTTGGCCTTCGGTTTGGAGAGCCTCACCGGGCTGCCCGGCTCCGAATTCAAGCTCTGCTACGGCGTCGGTTTCGAAGGGGATTGGGGAAACAGCTATTCGATGAGCGCCTCTCAGGCGGATGTGGAAGACGTCCATCTGCTGGGCTTCATCGCCACCCTCTTTGACAACGACCGAACGAGCGTGATGTTGAACTACGCCCATGCCTGGGACATCACGGACGGGTTCACGGGCCTGACCGTCATGCCGATGATCGTCTCCAAGGCCGACACCAACGGCGACGGCGTGCCGGAATATTATTTTCAGCCGAATACCGGCGGATTCATCAGCCGGATCGAGCCCGCCAGCAACATCGGAGACTGGGATGCGGCGTCCCTGCTCTGGAGAACCAATCTGTCAGAGTCGTTCGGGCGCGACATCGATCTTTTTGTGGCAGGCTCCTGGAGCCATACGGACCCATCCCGGATTTCGGCCATCCCCTACTATGAAATGCTGGGGCAGGGTCTGCTCAGCTCGAACGGGGATCTGCAGCCCCACGATGGGTACAGCATCTATGCCGGGGCCATCTTCCCGATGCCCCTCGACGCCCGATGGGGGTTCGAGTACAACTGGGGTTCCAAATACTGGTTCAATTTTACCGGCGCCGAAGATTCCCTGGTGGGCAGCAAGCTCGCCACTCGGGGTCATGTATTCGAGAGCTACTACCATCAGCCCATTTTCGGACAAACCTTCTTCGTAACCCTCGGCGGTCAGTACTACGATTACGAATACACCGGAAGCGGCAACCCGCTGGGCGCTCCGGTCAAGATTTCCGAGGCCACGTCTTTCGATACCTTGAACGCCGTTCTGGATCAGGTCTGGTTGGTGTATTTGTCTGCGACCGTCCGATTCTAGGCCGGAAGCGAAGCGACCGAAACCAACAAACCCCTTGCATGCCACTCGACCGGCATGCAAGGGGTTTTTCGTTGCAAACCCGACCCGTCGCTTCGGGTCCGATGTCCGTTATGCCGCTTCCATGCTCCGTCTGTCGGCCATGTCAAAGAGCATGCGCTCTCTGGCCTTGTCGATGCCGAGGGCTTTTCGCTTCTTGTCGATATGGGCGATCATCATGCGCGCCATCTCATAGGGATCCACGGCGAACCCCCATTTCCCGAGGCCCTGTTTTTCGAAGTCCTCGAACATCATCTTGTGGAACTTGGTGTTCTCAACGATCGGGAAGGTCACCCCGAAGACCGTAAACACGCCGGAAGCGACGAAATACTGGCCGATGGCGATCGCCTTTTCGCTCATCCATTCGGGTGCCGCTCCAGCGACCGGAAGATCGGCGATGCTGTCGCCGAGCCCGCCCTCGCGAACCATTTCGGAGGCAGCCACCAGAATCCGGCTGTTGTCGACACAGGCACCCAATCCCAACACCGGCGGCATCCCCACGGTTTCACACACTTCCCGCAGACCCGGCCCCGCCAGAATGGCGGCTTCCGGAACGGTCAGCCCGGCCTTGGCCAGAGCGATCTGGGAACATCCGGTCTGCAACACCAGTACGTCGTTCTTGATCAATTCCTTCACCAGTTCCACATGGACCCAATCCTGCTTGACCCGAGGATTGGTACATCCGACGACACCCGCCACCCCGCGGATGCGGCCGTTGATGATGTTGTCGTTGAGGGGGGTATAGCTGCCGCGGAAGGTCCCACCCAGCATGTAGTTGATATATTCATGCGAGAACCCGTGAACGCCGACATTGACGATTTTCGGAATTTCGACGGGTTTCTGGCGGTTCTTGAACCGGGTGATGGCCCGGATGACAATTTCGTCCGTGCACTCTCTCGGATTCCGGTCGTCGAATGGAATGTGCGTGGCCCCTTCGATCTTGCAGCGCGAATTGGTGGTGAACATCAACGTGCCGTAACATTCGGCCACCTTGGCGAGCCCTTGTTTGATGCATTGCACATCGACTCCCAGCGCGTCCACCGCCCCCGTCACCAGAACGGCCTCCGTAGACATGAAATTGCCTGCATGCGGAATGCCGTGGCGCACCAGCATTTCGGCACCGGAGCAGCACATGCCCACCAGGTTGATCCCGGCGGCTCCGGCGTTCTTGGCGGCCTGAATCAGGGTCGGTTCGTTCACGGATTCCAAGACCGATTCGAACAGGCTGGGTTCATGACCGTGAATGATGATGTTGACTTCGTTTTCCTTGAGAACGCCCATGTTGACTTCGACACACACCGGAGACGGAGTCCCGAACATGATGTCTTCGAGCTCCGTGGCGATCATTGACCCACCCCACCCGTCGGCAAGGGCCGTCCGGCTGAACTGCTTGGCGATGTTCTCGTATTGTTGATCCACGCCCATGTGGGTCCGGTGCATCATTTCCATGATTTCCCGCATGGCCCCTCGGGGAACGATCCCCAGTTTCCGCCAGGTTTCCAGGGTCTTGGGCGGAACCCGCTTGGCGAAGGGGATTTCACCTTCCAACTGAACGTAGGTTTTCTCCAGTTCGGTGTACAGTTCCTGTGCCACTTCATGAACGGTCTTTCCTTCGGTGTCGATGCCGATGGATTTGGCGACGTTTTCCAGCTTGATCGGGTCTTTGATCGTATAATCCCTGGCATGACCGTTCACCACATCCCGAAACAGATCCAGGATGGACATGCCGTGGTCCGTATGGGCGGCCGAACCCGATGCGACCATTCGGGCGAAGTTCCGGGCCTGGATCGTATCGATGTCGGCTCCACAGACACCGACTTTTCCATAGGGGTCTTTGGCGTTCAGACGACACGGCCCCATGGCGCAGTGCTTGCAGCAGGCCGAATCGGCACCGATCGGGCAAGCCTTCATGTTGACGGCACGGTCAAAGGCGGTTTCGACACCGTCTCTTCGAGCCTTTTCCAGCATTTGGGCGGTCGCCTCACAGATGGTGAGGTCACGAACATCCACTTTCTTTTCGACTTCTGTCTTTTTTTCCATGAACGGTCTCCCTTCGTTGGAGGATTGTGTTGGATGGTC
>JBFMBE010000184.1:0-6994 GCA_040755275.1 Thermodesulfobacteriota bacterium
TCGCGGGGTGACTGGGGAACCTTTTTCGATGCTGCGAAAAAACTCAGCCGCCCGATCTCGTAGGATCGGGCGGATAGCCAAACTTGGAATACAGAATTGCTGAGTTGCAACAGGATGTTTTTCAAACGAATATCGATGAAGCATCTCCGCCCGATCCAACGATATCCGGCGGCTTCAAACACGTTTTCGCAGCAATCTCAAAAGGCTTCCCCAGCCACCCCGCTCATGCCCGACATGACCGAAAAGCACGGGAAAAGCGCCTTTTTGCGACGCCATCACACATTGAAGGTACACCATGATCGCTATTATTGATTACGATGCCGGAAATCTCACCAGCGTCCAGCGGGCCGTATCCTTTCTGGGAAAGGCCTGCGTGGTGACGCGGGATCCCGGCACGCTGCTCGAAGCCGATCGGATCATCTTTCCCGGTGTCGGGGCCGCAGGCTCCGCCATGGAAAGCCTGGTTCGATACGGCATCGATCGCATCCTCCGGGATGCCTACGGCATGGGAAAGCCCATTCTCGGGATCTGCTTAGGCTCCCAAATCATTCTGGACGCAAGCGAAGAAAACGATACCGCCTGTCTGGGGATCATCCCGGGTACCGTCAAGGCCTTCCCCAGTGACATGAGCGGTCCGGACGGTCGAAAGCTCAAGGTTCCCCACATGGGCTGGAACCGCCTGTTGTGCCTCGGGGGCCATCCCATTCTGGAAGGGCTCGACCCGATGGATGAATTTTATTTCGTCCACGGCTACTACCCCCAGCCGCAGCAGGAGGAGGACCATGTTTTCTGCAGAACCGACTACGGCATCGATTTTCCGTCTGTCATCGGATGCCGAAACCTCGTCGCCACCCAGTTTCATCCGGAAAAAAGCGGAAGACCGGGTCTGCGGATCCTGAGCAATTTCTTTCACTGGAAACCCTGAGGCGAGGACCGAGGAACATGCTGAGCAAACGAATCATACCCTGTCTCGATGTCCGGGAAGGGAAAACCACCAAAGGGATCAAATTCAAGGGAAACGTCGATATCGGTGATCCGGTGGAAATGGCACGGATGTATTACGAAGCCGGAGCCGACGAAATCGTGTTCTACGACATCACCGCTTCGAGCGACAAGCGCGACATCATGATCGACGTCGTCCGGAAAGTCGCCGAGACCATTTTCATCCCGTTTTCGGTGGGTGGCGGTATTCGCACCGTCGAAGACATGCGGCGGGTGCTGCTGGCCGGAGCTGAAAAGGTCAGCGTCAACTCGGCGGCCGTGCTACGACCCGATATCATCGCTCAGGGAGCCGAAGCCTTCGGAAGTCAGTGCATTGTTCTGGGGATGGACGTGAAGAAGGTCGAACCGTCGGATGCCATTCCATCGGGTTACGAGATCGTCATCCATGGCGGCAGAAAACCGATGGGACTGGATGCCTTGGCCTGGGCGAAACAGGCCGAAGCGTTGGGTGCAGGCGAAATTTGCCTCAATTCCATCGATGCCGATGGAACGAAGGAAGGCTACGAGCTGAACCTGACCGCCCTCATTTCCCAGGCTGTCTCCATTCCCGTGATTGCATCCGGAGGCGCCGGAAAACCCGAACACGTGCGCGATGTGCTGACGATCGGTCACGCCGATGCCGCCCTGATCGCCTCGATGGTGCACTATGGAACCTACACCATCGGAGAGATCAAGCAATACCTGACCGAAAACGGCGTTGCGGTGAGAAGGACGTGGTAGTTCCGATAGATTCACAAACCGTCCTTCTCCCCGGCAGCGGCAGGGATCTCATGCCTCCTGGATCCCTACGATCGCCGGGAGGGGCGGCTGGTTGCAATGACCTCCCCGCCGACGCCTTCCCACTACCCACTGCCCACTGACATGAATCCGCCTTGCCCATCTTCGCCATTCCCTTCACAGGGATACCCTCCAACGAACCGGCTCGGCAACCTCTCCTTGCCGCTCGTCGTCCCGCTCCTCATCGGCTGGTTCGGTCTTCTCGTCTTTCTTCTGATCCGCATCATTCCCTTGTTTTGGAACTTCACCATCGACGATGCCTTCATCACCTTCAGCTATACCCGCAACCTCGTTCTGGGAAAGGGGCTCGTGTTTACGGAGGGCGAGCGGGCCGAGGCGACCTCCTCCCTGTTGTGGGCCCTGCTGTTGGTGCCCTTCGAAGCCTGGTTGAAGGACGGAGCGGTGATCGGCAGCAAAATCCTGGGTGGCATCGGCATGGCGACGGCCATCGGGATTGGGGCGCTGCTGGTCCGGGAGGATCGTCGAGCCGTCCGTGTCCCGCGATCTTCGGTATCGCGAGAAGCATGGGTCGCCCGACTTTTCTTCGCCACCCTCTGCGTGCTTTCGGCTCCCTTCGTTCAATGGTCTTTCTACGGCATGGAACACGGAGGTGTAGCATCCCTGCTGATGATCAGCCTCCTTCTCTTCCGTCGGGAAATACGTTCGGGCAGTGGATGGTTCTCTGCCATCCCCGTTTTTCTGCTCGAAACGATCCGTCCGGAGGGGTTTATGGCGATGGCGGTGTTTGGGGTGTTTCGAACGCTATTGGCCTTCAAGCGAACGGGCTCCTGGAAGTGCTGGAAGGATGAGCTATGGCTGAACTGGGTCGGCGCGGTGATGGTGCTCTTCTTCGGTTACGAGCTTTTCGGGTTCCTCCATTTCGGTCATCTCTTTCCGAATACGGTTTCGGCCAAGGCGGGAACCCTCTCCTGGGAGATCGTCCACGAAGGCATCTATTATTTTTCGACGACTGCGGGTCGGATGTACCTCGGGATGAGCGGCATCCTGGGGCTTTGGATGGGATGTCGGCTGCTGGGCGCCGCTGCCTGGAAGAACCGGCAGTCCCTCTCCCATTCCATGATCCTGGATCTTTTGATCTACGCACTCGTTCTGACCCAGATCGTCTTCATCGTTCTGGTGGGTGGGGATTGGATGATCAATTTCCGGTTTCTCAGCCACATCGCTCCCCTGATCGCCCTCCTGTGGGTACGGATGACGTTTCCGGGTGGAATCGATGACGTAGATCGAACGGACTGCCATCCGTTCGATGCGGTCGATGAAGGATCCAAGCGTTGGAATGCCGTGCGCTTTCCCGGGGGGCTGGTCAGCCATCCCGGGTTTCAGGTGGTGTTCCTGCTTGTGTATCTCGTATACCAAATTCAGGCGGGGATAACCGGTCATGCCTGGGCCGAACGCCTGGAGGCCGCTGAGGAGCGGGTGCTGAAGGGGACGGCTTTGCTGCTCGAATCCTGGCGGAAGAGCTCCGAGGACATGGTGGCGTGCAGCGATGTGGGGCGGATGGGATATTACTATCGGGGCCGGGTATATGACTGGTGGGGGCTTGCAACGGAGGAAGTGGCCCGGTCCGGTCAGGCCAGGGGAAGGATCGATCCCCGGACGGTTCTGAGACACAAGCCGCGATTCATTGTTCTGTATTCCAACGAACGCCGTCTGGGTCCGGATACGATGCAGCGGGACATGGCCCGACATTCCCGGGCTTTTTTCCGGGATCCGGAATTTCAGGCCGAATATGTCGCAGTTGCGCCGTTTTTTTTCTGGGAGGATCGTTGGCACATCGTATTCGAACGGGTCGTATCAACCGAGGTTTCCGGATGAGCGTCTGCCGGTGATCATCGGGGCCAGCTGGACCACGAGCATGCCCAAGAGCATCAGAATACATCCGCCGATGGCCCGAAGGCCGAGTCGTTCGTCGAGAAGGATCCAGCCCGCGATGGCTGCAATCACCGTCTCCATGCTCAGGATGACGGCTGCGTGTGTCGGGGGGGCGTCCTGCTGGGCGACGACCTGAAGGGTGTAAGCGATGCCGACGGAAAACAACCCGCCATAGAGGATGGGAACGATTCCCGATCGGATCATGGTCCAGGTGATCGTTTCGGTCCATCCCGCAATGGCGAGGCTCAGGGATGCGCAGACCAGAAACTGTGCGCAGGCGAGCTGAACCGGATCCGTTCGGGGGGAGAGCCATCCGATGGCAAGAACGTGCACCGCCCAGAAGAACGCGCCCACCAGCACCCAGAGATCTCCCGGGGCAAAGCGCAGCTCCTCGTTGATGCTCAACAGATAGAGTCCGACCGTTGCAAACACCGATCCAATCCAGCCGCTGACACCGATGCGTTGCCCGAAAAATCTTCCGATGAACGGCACGAGAATCACGTACAAGCCGGTGATGAATCCTCCCTTGGCTGCAGTCGTATAGACCATGCCGATTTGCTGAAGGCTTGCGCCGCAAAAAAGAACCACTCCGATCGACAGTCCCTGGGCGGGCGTGACTGCGGAAAACAGCCTAACCCGGTCCGTGCTGCCCGTCCGCCGTTGCCACAGCCGATTGCGGTACAGGATGAGGGGCATAAGGGAGAAGGCTCCGAGGAAGAACCGGATGCCGTTGAACGTGAACGGTCCGACATGCTTCATCCCCTCCCTCTGAGCGACAAAGGCACATCCCCAGATGACTGCGGTCAGGAGCAGCAGCCAGTCGGCTTTCAAGGTTTTGTTCATGATTTTAGGGAAGGATCGAGAAGATATCCGGAAATGCGGAATTCGATTTTGCGAAAGACCCAGATGACTCCATAGACGAGGCAGAGATAAAGGACCGCCGCCGTGAAATAGAGCTCGTAGAAGGCGAAACTTCTGGATGCGATGACGCGGGCGACACCGGTGATGTCCATGATCGTGATGATGGAGACGAGGGATGTGGCCTGGAGCAGGAAAACCACCTCGTTCGTGTAGGCCGGCCAGGCCAGGCGGAAAGCTTTCGGGAGGATGATCCGGCGATAGAGCAGGCTTCCCGACATGCCACAGGCTCGGGCGGCCTCGATTTCTCCGAACGGCACGGCTTCGATGGCACCTCGGAGGATTTCCGCCGTGTATGCGGCTGTGTTCAATGTCAGGGTGAGAACGGCGCAGAAATGGGCATCCTTGAAAAACCTCCACAACCCCCATTGAGAAAGGACTTCCTGAAACTGGCCGCTCCCGTAATACACCAGAAAGAGCTGAACGAGAAGAGGGGTTCCCCGGAAATAGAAAATGAAGCCATAGGCGGGCATCCACCACAGCGGGTTTTTGCTCACCCGCATGAGGGCACATGGCACGGCGATCAGTAGTCCGATCGCCACACTAAGTGCCGTCAGCTCGATCGTGATGAGTGTGCCGTTGAAAAACTTGGGCAGGTTGTTCAGAATGATGTCCATGCAGCAGGATACGGCCCTTCGGGTTCGCTTCGATGGCTGACGATATAGGAATTTCGGCTGGGGATGTCAACGAAAATCAAGGGAAATTCGGGGCGACAGCAACCCGCCCATGCTTGACGGCTTCGCAAAAAGTCGATTTTCCCGTGCTTTTCGGGAATGTCGGGCATCAGCGGGGTGGCTGGGGAAGCCTTTTTCGCAGTATCGAAAAAGGTTCCCCGGTCACCCCGCGACTCGAGAAAGACTTCCTGACTGTTTGCAGCGCCATCTTCTTTAAAAGACCGCCCTCCTGCTGGAGGCCCGGCAATCAACCTAATCGGGGTAGAGACGACTTTGTCGATTACCGGACCTTCAAACCATCCCGCCTTTTGTCTTGCCTTTTGGCCGTTTCTTATCGTAAGTTTGTCCTCCATTCATCTGGGGTGCGATTTCCTCCGGCGGAATTCCGGAAAGAATGTACGATCATTTTTTTTCGTTTTGATTCGGTCGTTTGTCAACCAATTCCTATAACCCGTTTCTTGAAAGGATGGATCATGAAAGCGAAGAAGTGTTTCGGTTGGTTGCTCGTATGTCTGTTCCTATTGATGCCCTTCAGCACGGCCCTGGCAAAAACCGTCATCAAACTCGCCAATGCCGGGCCGGACAATCCGGACAACCGCACGGTGAAAGCCGTGGCTCTTTTCAAATATCGTGTCGAGAAAGGCACTGCAGGCGAGGTGGAAGTCCAGGCCTATCATGCCAGCAAACTGGGCGACGAGAGAGAGGCGCTCGAAGGCATCCGCATGGGTACCATTCAAATGGGCACCCTTTCCGGAGGCCCGGTCCCCGGTTTTTACCCGGAAGTGATGATTTATGACATCCCGTATCTGTTCAGCAGTGCGCCTGCGGCCTGGGAGTTCTTCGAGAGCGAAACGGGGAAGGAATTTGTGGACGGCTTTCTGAAAAAGACCGGTGTACGCATTCTGGCCACAACCGAAAACGGGTACCGCCATTTCACGAACAACACTCGGATGGTCAAGGGACCCGAGGATATGAAAGGGTTGAAGATCCGCACCATGCAGAATCCGGCACATATCGCCATGGTCAAGGCCCTGGGTGGGGATCCGACCCCCATCGCCTTCGGCGAATTGTACATGGCCCTGCAGCAGAAGGTGGTGGACGGCATGGAATGTCCGATCGTCCTGATCAACGACATGAAATTCTACGAAGTCCAGAAGTATTTGGTATTGGATGGCCATCTCTACAACCCGCTGTTCATCTTCATCAACGACAAGTTTTTCAAGGAAAAGCTGACCCCGGCCCAGCAGAAAGTCATTCAGGATGCAGCCATCGAGCTTGCAGCCGTACACAACGGTTTTAGTCAGGAAGCCAACATCAAGGGGGTTGCAGAACTCAAGGCCAAAGGGATGGATATCTATCAACCGACGAAAGAGGAGCTGGGTCGATTCCGGAGTGTGGCACAGCCTGCAGGGCTGCAGTTCATCACTGAAAAAATCGGTAAGGAATGGGTGGACAAGGCTCTCCAGGGGGCGGCATCCGCTGAAGCCAAGGTCGGAGGAAAGGCGGATGAAATCGTTCAGAAGCTGATTCAGGAAGCCAACGAGAAGTACAAGGCCATTCAAAAATGATGGCCTCGCAAAAAGTCAGGAAGTCTCTGTCGAGCCGCGGGGTGACTGGGGAACCTTTTTCGATGCTGCGAAAAAACTCAGCCGCCCGATCTCGTAGGATCGGGCGGATAGCCAAACTTGGAATACAGAAATGCTGAGTTGCAAGATGATGTTTTTCAAACA
>JBFMBE010000185.1:0-6965 GCA_040755275.1 Thermodesulfobacteriota bacterium
TTTTGGTTAGAAAAACAGTATGTTGAAAACCAGCAAACCCTTCTTTTCGTTTTGGCTATCCGCCCGATCCTACGAGCTCGGGCTGCTGAGTTTTTCCGCTGCTGAGCAAAATTCACCCGCCTTCCTGCGGGTCCATCCAAAGGGCCTGACTTTTTGCGGGGCCATCAAGGATTGAAACGCACAGAAACCTTTGCTGCAACACAGAGAGATGCTGAACGACACAGCATTCGGCCTTTTTGCGAACCCGTCCCCAATGCCCGTGGCAGTTTTGCTCCACGCATCTTGACTTGACGCGTAGAAGAACGTCTGAAGGAGGATTTCATGCCCATCGATACCGTAGCCAGTGTCTGCGGGATGTGTCCCGTGCAATGCCCGATCGAGGTGGAGGTGGAAAACGGCGTCTGCCGTTTTATCCACGGTAACCGACGGATTCCGGGCATTCGGGGGGCGCTGTGCACCAAAGGGGCTGCAGGCATTTCTTTCTGGAACGACAGCGATCGACCGGCCTTTCCGATGCTTCGAAGCGGGGTGCGAGGGCAGGGCGGTTGGAAACGGATCGACTGGGATGAAGCCTTCGATATCGCTGCAGACAGGCTTCGATCCTATACCTCCACTTCCGGTTCTTCAGAGATGATGTGGCTCGACAGCGGGGGATGCTTCAGTGGATTTCGCAGGGCCTTCGCCCAGACCCTCACCCCCCATGTCCATACGGAAGACGCCATCGTTGGAGCCCCAGTGAACGAAGCGGCCCGATCTCTCTTCGGCTTCGATGCCTCCCGATTGGTACCCGATTTCAGGAACGCTCGGCATGTCGTTCTTCAGGGAAGGAATCTTCTTGAAACGGTCCACATTCAGCAGGCCAACGATCTGCTGGACAATCTCGAAACGGGGGGGGCGCTGACGGTTGTCGATATCCGGTCGAATCCAACGACTTCCAAGGCCAGTCGACGACTTGCCGTTCGTCCTGGAACCGATTACGCCCTCAATCTGGCAGTCATCCACCTGCTGCTGAAGGACCACCGGTCGATGCTCGCCCTCGATGCGATCGGCGACATCGATCAACTCGAAAACGCCGTTCAGGATTGTACGGCATCGTGGGCGCAGGAATTGACCGGTATTCCGGCAGCAGACATCGTTTCCCTGGTCCGGGATCTGGCGAAAGCCGCGCCCAAGATTGTCTGGATGACCGGAAGAGGGGTCTGGGGATATGCCGATTCCTTCTATATCTGCCGATCGGCCTGGATCATCAACGCCTTGCTGGGTGCCATCGGTACGGTGGGGGGGATGCTGATCGCTTTTCCGGAGGAGGCATATGGCGAAAGATCGCTGAACGGTTTTACGGCCGATAGCACCTCAGCCGAACCCGTCCCAAGTTCCGACAAGCCGAAACCATGGGAATTGCTCACCTCTCTGGCCGATCCGAGCGGGGCTTCGATCCGTACCCTCGTCTGTTATCGAAGCGATCCGCTTGCCATCTTTCCCGATCCATCCCATACTCGGGAATTGCTGCATCGGCTCGAAACCATCGTCTGCATCACCGATTTCTGGACGGAGACGGCATGGATGGCCGATCTTGTGTTGCCCCTATCCACCTATCTGGAACGGGAGAGTATCATCGGAAGGCTCGATCTACCCCATCCCCTGTGGGTCGTTCGCAAGCGATGCATGGCACCTTCCAACGACACGAAAGCCGACTGGGAAATCGTGGCTGGTCTGGCGAGACGGCTCGGTCGTTCCGATTTTGCGGTTGACGGAATCGATGCCATCTGGAGCCGCCAACTCGAGGGAACCGGCATTCGGATGCGTGACTTCGATCGAACGGGTTTCATCGACATTGCCGGGCCTTCTTCCGGTTCCATCCCGCAAACCTCGCGGTTGCGAACCGTTGACTGCAGGGTGTCCGTCTTCGATCCTGCGCTCAAAAGCCGGGGAATTGCGCCGCTTGCAGCCTTCGCGACAAAACCCGAGCCGGAAGCCGGGCGGTTTCGCCTGATTGTCGGAGGCTGCGGGATTCACCACGAAGGGAACACGATCAACGTCCCCCTGCTGAACCGTCAAATGCCGGAAAATGTCCTCTGGATGAACCGATCTGCAGCCGAAAGCCTCGGTATTTCCAATGGAGACAGGGTGCGGATTGGAACGGAGACCACAGAGGCGGTCATCGCCGTCCGCCTCAGCGAGTTCATGGCGCCTGGGGCCGTTTTTCTCGTCAGAGGCTTCGGGAGAGGCATTCCGGCTGAATCCAGGGCTTTTGGTAAGGGGGTGTCGGCCGTCGGTCTGATGACGGACGGCTGGAAAACGAAGGCATCGATCTCTGGTGCTCCGTGCTGGGCCGAATCCTTTGTCACCGTTTCGTTGTCCGGAAAAGCCGAATCGGAAGGATCCCGCTCATGAGCCGATACTGTATCCGACACGAACCTCAGCGATGCATCGCCTGTCGTGCCTGTGAGCTGCATTGTCAGAGCAGTCACGGTCTTAGCCCTGATGTCAAGCCCGGGGTGCTGCTGGTGGAAGACACGGCCGGGCCAAGCGGGGAAGAGCGATGTCATGTCGCTTTTCGTCCATGTTTTCATTGCGAAAATCCCTGGTGCGTGGCTGTATGCCCCACACGTGCCATTGTCACGGATCCGCAGGACGGGCTGGTTAGGATCGATGCCGCCAAATGCGTCGGATGCCGGGCCTGCGTGGAGGCCTGTCCGTGGGGGGTCCCCCAGTATGATGCCACAACGGGTAAGGCCGTCAAATGCGATGGTTGTGCCGATCGGGTGCGAGCCGGAAGCCTTCCGGCCTGTGTTGCCGCATGTACGACCCACGCGCTTTCGTTTTCCGTTCCCAATGCCGTCGTTCGAAGGGTCCGACAGGACTATGCCCGGTCCAAATTGGTGAAACGGATCATGACAACAGCATTGAACATTCAGGAAGAAAGGAATTCCCCATGAGTCAATTAGATTTCTTCCAACGGTATTCGCAGGCGCTCAAAGACATTCATGCCTCCTTCGACATGGATACAACCCAGAACGCTGTTGTCCGTCACGCTACTTCCCTGTTCGAAGGACGGGGTGCAAGCCTTCTGATGACGAGCGCCAATTTGGAGCGACTGCTGATTTCGGCCAGTTTCGGTCTGAGCGAATCCTATCGCAACAAGGGAGATATCGATCCTCGGAAAAGTCTCGGTGAAACCCTCGACAAAACGCCGGTCATCGTACGGAATGTGGCTACAGACCCCCGCATCCAGTTTCCCGAAGCTGCCGCGCGGGAAGGTATCGGGGCCATTGTCGGCATTCCGCTGACTGCAGGAAGTGCGCTGGTTGGATCGTTACGGATCTATTTCCCGAAATCCCGCGACTTCGATCTCGACACGCTGACTGCCATGCAGGCGTTTGGCACGCAGGCAGGACTCGCCCTGAAGAAGACCTTCTACTTCGATTCCATGAAGGTTGCACTCACAGAGATTCAGTCCATGCCGTTGAGCTCATCGAAAGAGGCGCTGAACACCTTGCTGAAAATCGTGGCTACCTATGGTATGGCTAAGGGAAGCGGGATCCTGATGGTGGATCGGAAAACGAACACCTTGACCAATGTCGTTCGATATGGCTTGAGCGATCAGTATATCCAGAAAGGACCGATTCTGGCAGGTCTCAGTCTGGGCGAAGTCGTCACCGGAAGACCCGTAGTCGTTTCCAAGGTGGCCACCGATCCGCGCATTCAATACAAAGATGCGGCAAAGGCCGAAAACATCCAGGCCATTTTGGGCCTTCCCGTCAAGATCGGAGATGGCATCGGCGCGGTATTGCGACTCTACTATTCCTTCGAATTCGAACCGGATGCCGACTATATCCTGTGGATGGAGCATCTGGCTCTCCATATGGGGATCGCCATCGAAAAAAATCAGATGATGATCATGCTGAAGGAGAGAAGCGATTGGTACGAAGATGTGTTGCGGGACTTGGAACGATAGGATGCGATGAACAAGCCGTTCCGCGACTGAAGGGATGTCGGAACCCCGCTCTTGAAGGCTGGTTTCCTCAGAATTGACGGCGGCGAGCCGCAGCTCGCCGCCTTTCTTTTTCGTATGTCCGATACCTTCCGAGTCATTGACAAAAGCCGGGTCTTCCGGTAGCGTTTCCTCCAACACCAACGCAATGCCAGTTGAAGCCGTCATGCCCAATCGATCCAAATCCAAACTCATCGACCTCATCGAGGCCAGTCCGCATCAGAAAACGATCCTGATGACAGCCGTTGCTCTGCTGCTCGTTCTGGAGCTTGTCATCTGCATTGCAGCGGTGAATCAGACGGGCGGCAAGTCCGTTATCGTCATCGCCGATCGGGAAGGCAAGGTTCTCTATGAAGCCGAAGGGCAGGTTCTTTCCGGATACGACAAACAGGCTTTCGAAAAAACCTTCGGTCCTGTTGAAAACTACCAGGTCAGTGTTCGGATGGATCGTCGGCCGTTTCCCTTTCGGGCATGGCTGGCTGCGGCCATCGGTATTCCCATCGGGTTGATCCTGCTCATTTCCTACCTCGTTCGAGTGTATATGGCACTGATGTACGGGGAAGATCACGAGGAACCGACGGAAAACCCGGCAGATGCCGGTCATGGAGGGCTGGTCCGCGTCCTAGGGTATTTTCGCTCCATGCAACGATTTTCCGTGTTTTCCCTGGGATTTCTCGTCGTGCTTGCGGTTCTCGTCCTTTGGATGGTTCCCGATGCCATCGGTCAACTGGCCGTGATCGGCATCCAGGCGGTGCGGGAATTCAAGTGGTTTTTTCTGGGAGCCGCCGTTTTTCTGGCTCTTGTCGTCCTCTGGATCATCTACTTGCGATACCGACTTTCCAAAACCTACATGGAGAACCAGCTTCAACTCGAAAAATTTCGGATGCAGCAGCAGCTTCCCGGTCCGTCGGCATCTGTCAATATTCCACTGCTGGATCCAATCGATCCGAAATCCTCTTCCGGATGATCGCTTCTGAGAGTCAGTTCGATCCGGCGGGCTTTCATCAAGCCCTCCTCGACTGGTACCGGTTTCATGCCCGATCTCTTCCCTGGCGTCGTACGTCGGATCCTTATGCCATCTGGATTTCGGAAGTCATGCTGCAGCAAACCCGGGTAGATACCGTCCTGCCCTACTACCAGCGTTTTCTCGAGATCTTTCCGAATGTCCACTCTTTGGCGGTTGCTCCCGAATCCTGGGTATTGAAGGCATGGGAAGGTTTGGGATATTACGGGCGGGCGAGAAATCTCCATCGAACAGCGAAAATCCTGTGCGAGAAATACGGTGGAAGCCTTCCGAACAGCGAGTCATTGCTGCGAAGCCTTCCCGGCATCGGCGATTACATCGTTGCCGCTGTGCTGAGTTTCGCCTTCAAAAAACCGTTCGCCGTACTCGATGGAAACGTCAAGAGGGTTCTGGCGAGGCTGTTTGCGATCGAGCGGGCCGTAAACGACGCAAAAGCAAACCCCCTTTTTCAGCAGACGGCACAAAGCCTTCTCCCTCCCGTAAACGGCGATCTGCACAACCAGGCCATGATGGAGCTGGGGGCCCTCGTATGCACGCCCCATCATCCGCGATGTCTGGAATGCCCGGCCGATCGCTTCTGCGCAAGCCTGCGGGCGGGCCGGGTCGATCGCTATCCCATCCGGGAACCACGTCGAACGGTTCCCACCCGCAGAATGGTGATCGCCGTCTTCGTACGAGACGATGGCAGGATTCTCCTCATGAAACGACCATCCGAAGGGCTTCTTGGTGGGTTGTGGGAATTTCCGAATGTCGAAATCGATGAAGCCATGAGTTTTGAGGACGGCGTGCGGCTGCTCTGTGAGGGCTGGGCGGCGAATGCTTCGGCCTCTTCCTGCTGCCGACCGATCGGCGTCGTCCGCCATGCTTACACCCATTTCAAGGTGGTTGCGGAAGTCTTTCAGATGGATCTGACTGGGGATCCGACTGGTAGAAAGAAGTCGGAAATCTGGGATTGGGTGGACCGAAACCGAATGGATCCATATCCGTTGTCCAAACTCACCCACAAAGTCCTTCGACGGATGGGGAAGGAAGATCGATGAATACAACATTACCGAAAATCCGCTTGGGGATCAGCACCTGCCTGCTGGGGCAAAACGTGAGATACGACGGTGGGCATAAACACGATCCGTATCTGACGAAAACCCTCGGGGTTTATGTGGATTATGTGCCGGTGTGCCCGGAAGTGGAGTGCGGCATGCCCGTTCCGAGAGAGTCGCTTCGGCTCGTCGGAGATATCGCGTCTCCGAGGCTTGTCACCACCAAAACCGGAAGGGATTTCACGGATCAGATGCAGCGGTGGGCTGGGCGCAGGCTGGATGAACTCGAGCGGGAACGGCTGTGCGGCTTCATTTTCAAGAGCGATTCGCCCAGCAGCGGTATGGAACGGGTAAGGGTGTATTTGCCAAACGGGATGCCTGTTAAAAAAGGTTCCGGCATTTTTGCCCGCATGTTCATGGAACGGTTTCCACTGCTTCCGGTGGAGGAAGAGGGCAGACTTCACGATCCGGTGCTTCGGGAGAATTTCATCGAGCGCATCTTCGTGATGCAACGGTGGCGAGACCTGTGTGCGGGCAATCCGACCATCGGAGGGCTTGTATCTTTTCATACCCAACACAAATTGCTGCTGCTGGCTCACAGTCCCGATCATTACCGAAAAATGGGAAAACTGGTCGCTGAGGCGAGCCACTACGCGCTTCGGCAGCTATTTGACGACTATGTCGAGCTTCTTATGACGGCCCTGCGGGTTAAAGCCACACCCCGGAAGCATGTCAACGTGCTGCAGCATGCGCTGGGGTATTTCAAGAAGCACATCACGTCGAAAGAAAAAGAGGAGGCTCTGGCATTGATCGAACAATACAGGCAGGGATTTCTGCCGCTGATCGTTCCCATCACCCTGCTCCGTCATTTTATCCGGAAATATGAGGAGGCTTACCTCGATCGTCAGTT
>JBFMBE010000186.1:0-6858 GCA_040755275.1 Thermodesulfobacteriota bacterium
AGCCTGTATTCACTGTTTGGCCATCCGTCCGATCCTACGAGATCGGGCGGCTGAGTTTTTTCGCAGCATCGAAAAAGGTTCCCCAGTCACCCCGCGACTCGACAGAGACTTCCTGACTTTTTGCGAGGCCATCATCTCTATAGGGATTCATTTCCGATCAAGAAAGGTGTTTTCAAATGTTTGCCTTCGGATATCTTCTGGAAGCCTGTGCCAAGGTGCTGGATGTGGTATTGAACATCTATCTGTGGATCGTTGTTGCACGGGCGGTTCTCTCTTGGGTGAATCCGGATCGCCATAATCCGATCGTTCGTTTCATTGATTCCGTTACGGAGCCGGTTTTGGGACGAATCCGTTCCAAATTGCCCATTTATTTCGGCGGCATTGATTTTTCACCCATCGTCGTGTTTCTGGTTATCCTATTTCTACAGAATTTCGTGGTCAACACCCTGCACCGACTCGCCATTACGTTTCTGCGATAGGAGGCTTTCGTGCGAGATTATCTGAACATCACCCCTCTCGATATCCAGCAGCATCAATTCAATGTCCGGTTTCGGGGCTTCGACATCCGAGAGGTAGATGCTTTTTTGGATCGAATCGCCCAATCCCTGGATGCATTATATAAGGATATCGAGCGGCTGCGGATGGAAAATCGGGATCTCAAATCGCAGAACGAGCAGCTTACGGAACAGGTTGCCGGGTATCGCGGCAAGTATGAAACGGCGAAGCTGGAGCTTGACCAGATGAACGCCAACGCCAAACGGATTGCAGAAAGCATGCTGGCAGAAGCCGAACAAAAGGCTGAGGCCATCGTTAACCGGGCCTACAACCGGATGGCTCAGGTCCATGAAGACATCATCCGGTTGAAGACCCAGCGCATGCAGATCGAAGCCCAGATCCGGGCCGTCATCGAATCTCATCTGAAATTGCTCGATATGGAAGCCATGCAGAACAAACGGGTAGAGGAAGAGTATGAGAAATTGAGACGAATTGCCACTGTCGAAGGAGATCCTTTCGTTATGACCAAACCGGTCGAAACCTTCGAACCGCCTGTCGATCCGGGCCAGGCTGAAAGGAAAGCATGATGGCGGCTTGTTGCGAATCCATCCAATTAACGGGCCGGCGTCCTTTACCTGGATCCAACCACAGTTCGGGGAGTGCCGATCTTGTACGACGTTGTCAACCCATTGGGATGAAAGGGAACGGGAGGGAACAATGGCCAAAATCGATGCGTTCTTCAAGCTCCTGCACGACCAGGGAGGGTCGGACCTGCATATGGTATCCGGGCAGCCGCCCGCCATGCGGATTCACGGCGAAATGGAACGGATCAAATATAAGGTTCTTGACAACGACAGTCTGAAGGCCATGCTCTATGAAATTGCCCCCGAGGACAAGGTCAAGGTGTTCGAGGAAACCGGGGATATCGATTTCGGATATGAAATTCCAGGGGTTGCCCGATACAGGGCCAATTTTTTTATGCAGAAGTACGGAATCGCAGCCGTGTTTCGGGAGATTCCCAGCAAAATCCTTACGGCCGAGCAGTTGGGCTTGCCGCCGGTCATTCCCAAACTAGCACTGCTTCCTCGGGGACTGGTTCTGGTGACTGGACCGACCGGAAGCGGCAAATCGACGACGTTGGCTGCAATCATCGATCATGCGAACCAAAGCCGCAAAGACCACATCATTACGGTCGAAGATCCGATCGAATTCGTGCATCAGAGCCAGGGTTGTATTGTCAACCACCGAGAGGTCGGTTTGCACACCAAGTCCTTCAGCGCAGCCCTTCGGGGGGCGCTGCGGGAAGACCCGGACATCATTCTGGTCGGTGAAATGCGGGATCTGGAGACGATATCGCTGGCCATCGAAGCGGCTTCTACGGGTCATCTCGTATTCGGAACCCTGCACACATCCAGCGCTGCAAAGACCGTGGACCGGGTGATCGAAGTGTTTCCAGCCAACCAGCAAGAGCAGATCCGCTCTACCCTTGCTGATGGTCTTCGGGCTGTCATCGCACAGGTGCTTTTCAAGCGGATTGACAAGAAGGGCCGATGTGCCGCCCTTGAAATCATGATCGCCACCCCAGCGATCCGAAATCTCATCCGAGAAGGGAAAACCTTTCAAATTCCCTCTTCCATTCAGGTCGGGAAACGATACGGTATGCAGCTTCTTGATGATGCCATCATGGAGTTGTTGAACAAGGGGATGATCTCTGTGGAAGAGGCCTATGCCAAGGCGAACGATAAAAATAAATTCAGGCCCCTGTTGAAGAGCCCGCCCACGGATTTTACCGAAGCCTGATCCGAGCGGGCTTCGTTTCCAAACGGAGGATTCCGCCATGCGAAAGCCGGAATGCGATTTCATCCTCGAACGGATGCTGAGTAGCCATTCCATTGTGTCCGACCTCAATGTCACTCCTGGAAAGCCGTTTCAGGTCGAAAGCTCCGGACAACTGGTCCCCGTGAAGATGACCCCTGATTTTGAACGCTTGACTCCGTTTCAGACGGAAATTTTCGCTCTCAATCTCATCAATCGGGATCGGCGCCTCACCGAGACGCTGCTACGGGAGGGTTCCTGTGACCTGTCCTATGAACTGCCTGGAAAGGCCCGCTTCCGGGTGAATATTTTTTCGCAGCAACGTAAATACAGTATCGTACTTCGAAAACTCGAAACTCGGATTCCCACCTGTGCTCAGTTGAATCTTCCTCCCCCATTTCTCCAGATGGCCAAAGAAAAGAACGGCATCATACTCGTGACGGGTGCCACTGGAAGCGGCAAGTCCACCTCGCTTGCCGCTGTATTGGATGAAATCAACGAAACCCAGTCCGTTCATATCGTAACGCTGGAAGACCCGGTGGAGTACCAGCATCCGCACAAGAAAGCCACGTTCAACCAGCGGGAAATGGGGGCTGACTTCGATACGTTTGCCAGCGGCATTCGGGCTGCGCTACGGCAGGCGCCCAAGGTGATTCTGGTCGGTGAAATGCGGGATAGGGAAACGGTCGAAATCGGATTGAGCGCTGCCGAGACGGGACATCTGGTTCTGAGCACCCTGCATACGGTGGATGCCGGACAAACGATCAACCGAATTCTGGGCATGTTTTCGACGGAAGAGGAAAACCAGATCCGCATTCGCCTGGCCGATACGGTTCGATGGATCGTCTGTCAGCGGTTGCTGCCCAAGGTGGGTGGCGGACGGGTGGCGGCTTTTGAAATCATGGGAACGAACCTGCGGGTGAAGGATACGATTTTGCACGGAGAGTCCGAAGGAAAAACCTTCTACGAAATCATTCAGGCGGGAAAGGCCTTCGGATGGACGACGTTTGACGACTATATCGTCGGGCTCTACGAAAAAGGCCTGATCACGGAAGAAACGGCGATGGCCTATGCCTCCCGAAAAGGCATCACCGGCAGGGGAATCGACATGATCAAGGCCGGTCGTGGAGAGGCCACGACCGATATCGAACACCTCGAAGTGGATCGTTCATATGGTCAGAAAACGAGAAGATGATTCCTGTGCGATGGTGCAACGACACGTGTCGACGATCAAGGTGCTGACTGCAATCAGACGGAAGGGATGAGGGGAATGGAGGTCCTTTGCTCTCAATGTCAGACCAAATTACGTATTCCGGATGAGAAGATACCGGAACATCAGACCGTGGTATTGGCCTGTCCCAAATGCAGGAACCGGATACCGATCGAACGGCAAAAACGACAGCCTGTTCGGGAGCTGGAGCCGATCGATGTGCAGCATCCTGTCCGTTCATCGGTACCGGACGAATCGGAAGCCTATGATTCGGCAGACAGGCCCTTCGATTTTATTGCACCCGGAGCCAAAACCGCCATGATTTGTTCTTCGGACATGGAGGTGCGCTCGATGATCAGTGCCGAACTCATGGCTTTGGGTTATTATCCGATCATGCCGCAAAGCTGTGAAGAAGGTCTGAAGCGGATGCGCTTTCATGTTTTCAACCTGGTGATTGTCGATGAGCGGTTCGATGCCGATCCGGGCGAGATGCATCCAATTCTTGATCACATTCACCGATTGGCGATGGATATCCGACGTACCATGTTTGTCGTGCTTCTGTCGGATCGGTTTCGAACGATGGATGACATGGCGGCTTTTCATCAGAGCGTCAACCTCGTCATCAACGACCGCAATGTCGGGGAATTCACCAAAATTCTCAAACGGGCGACTGCCGATCACGAAGCCTTCTACAGTGTATTTTTCGACTGTATGACCAAGCTGGGAAAATCCAGCTGAAGTGTCGCGCAGGGAAGATCCTCGATGCAACCGTATACATGCACCGATTATCGGTTGGAAATGATCTTGCTTGGCCTGATCCGCAGGGTGAACAATGAAGACATCGACCCCGAAGAGCGGGAGAAGCTGCAGCTGGAGATTCAGGATATCGAACGGAAGATGGGGCTCAGGGATGAGCGTTGATGTGGGGGCCTGATATTATAGGATTCCATCAACATTCACCCGCCTTCCCGCGGGTCGATCCAGAGGGCCTGATTGTTTACGGGGCCATCCATCCTCTCCGGCTGAAAAATTCACGTTGACTGTTTCCGCAGCCTGTGTTAGGTGAGGAGCGCTTTGTTGAACTTTTCGAGGAAGTGAGTGTTGTCGTCGTGAAGCGTGAAACCAGGCGGATGATTCGGGAATTGGCCTCCTATGCCAGCCTGGGGCTTACGGTTGCTTTGTCTATCTTTATCGGGCTTGGCATTGGGGTGTATCTCGATGGCAAATTCGACTCGTCCCCATGGCTTACCCTGATTTTCTTGGGCTTGGGCATTGCGGCGGGATATCGGAATATCGGGTTGGCCATTCGGAAAACACGCAATGAGTAGCCGGAACATCAACCAGCAGGATATGCCTTTGCATCCGGAAAAAACGGAAATTCAAAAACGCATTCTCGGTTTTGTCAACATGGCAAACTGGGTGTTGTTTGCAGCCCTCATCGTTGGCGGCATCTTCTTGGCTGGGAAGCAGATGTTTCTGGGGATTCTTTTCGGCGGTCTTATCGTCACAGTCAATTTTCACCTGCTTGCCCGAACACTCAGGCATTCCCTCACCCCCCCCTATCTGAAGTCCCACAACAGCATCCTGGCTAAATATTATGTCCGCTTCAGCATCAGCGGTATCATCATTTTTATTCTCATCTCCGAGCACATCGTTCATCCACTTGGACTGTTCATTGGGTTGTCGGTTGTCGTAGCCAGCATCATGCTTGCAACCGTCCGTGAGATCACCAAACTTTTTTGCTGCAAGGAGGCTGTGTAAGGATGGAACATCCCTATCTGTTTTTCGTAAAGCTTTTCGAGGCGATCGGTTTGGGTGGGTTTGCCCATCACTACCCGCATGTCATCTACTCCTGGGTAGTCATGCTGCTTCTGATCGTGTTCGGCTCGCTCGCCGCAAAAGGCGTCAGTCTGATTCCGGGCAAGGGTCAGAATTTCTTTGAAATCGTCATTTCCGGGATCGAGGACTTCATGGTCGATATCACGGGAGAAGAAGGACGATGGTTGTTTCCGTTGATTGCAACCATCTTCATTTATATCTTCTCCTGCAACTTGATCGGCCTGATTCCAGGGTTCTTTCCGCCAACCGCCAGCCTGAACACGACCCTTTCCTGTGCGCTTACCGTCGTCGTCTTCACCCACATCATCGGGGTGAAATACCATGGCGCCAAATACATCAAGCATTTCCTCGGGCCCGTTTGGTGGATGATTCCGATCATCTTTCCCATCGAGGTGATCGGTCATCTGGCCAGAATTCTCTCCCTGTCTTTCCGTCTTTTCGGAAACATGATGGGGCACGAACTCGTTCTGGGGATTCTGTTCTTTCTCGCAGGAGCGTTCTTTGCACCGCTTCCGATCATGGCGCTGGGTATTTTCGTCGCTCTGGTTCAAGCCTTCGTTTTCTTCCTGCTCTCGATCATGTACTTCACCGGTGCCATGGAGCATGCGCACTGATTACGGAAAACATCTGAAGAAAGCGGGAGTAAGTCAGTAGAAAAGGGGACAACTCCTGATCCTCTCGGGAGATCGAGATCCGGCGGCTTTCAGCCGATGTAGCGGGCGAGGCGGATCGGCAGGAGTGATTCCCATGAAGGTAGTCAAACAAGTGTGTCAACCCGTTCGGTTTTCCTTGTTGGGGGACAATGGAAGAAGCCGAATCTTATCATCACTCATCTAAAGGAGGAGAGGTACATGGAAGCTCAAGCACTACAGTTCTTCATCGCCTGTGTAACGGCAGCCGGTTTTGGTATCGCAGTGGCGGCTTTCGGGTGCGGTATCGCCCAGGGTCTCGGCCTTCGCGCCGCTGTGGAAGGGATTGCCCGCAATCCCGAATCTTCCGGTAAAGTCACCGTTACCCTGCTGATCGGTCTGGCCATGATCGAGTCGCTTTGTATTTATGCGCTCGTCATCGCTCTGATTCTGATTTATGCCCATCCGCAGGCAGCAGCCATCGCAAAACTCTTCGGCAAATAAGTTCGCTGCTCTGTAGGCGTAGAACAAGCAAGGCCGCTTCCGGTGATCCGGAAGCGGCCTTGTGCATTTTGTCGAATCGTCTAGAATTGATGGAGTCGCAAAAAGTCGCTTTTCCCGTGCTTTTGGGAAATGCCGGGCATAAGCGGGGTGGCTGGGGAAGCCTTTTGAGACTGCTGCGAAAACCTGTTTGAAGCCGCCGGATATCGTAGGATCGGACGGACGTACTGGATCGAAATTGAGATTGAAAAGCAAGCCGTTGCGATTCAACCAGCCTCTGTTTGCTGTATGGCCATCCGTCCGATCCTACGAGATCGGGCGGCTGAGTTTTTTCGCAGCAGCGAAAAAGGTTCCCCAGTCACCCCGCGA
>JBFMBE010000187.1:0-6720 GCA_040755275.1 Thermodesulfobacteriota bacterium
AGACCGAGGCCGTTTCGGATGACGAGCCGGACGGCAGCCATTAGATAGAGCCGCATGCGGCTTTCCTCGATGTCGTCTGTGATGACGCGCCGCTTGTTGTAATAGGCATGAAACTGTCCCGCCAGGTCCATCAGATAGTGAGCGAGTCGATGGGGCTCAAGATGTCGCGCCGTCATTTCGATCACTTCCGGATAGCGGACCAGCGACCGGATCAATTGAATATCCTCCGCCGTGTCGAGAACGGTATAAATGCCCTCGTTCCATTCGATCCGGTCGATTCCTGCCTCCGCGGCCTTTCGGATCATGCTGCAGATCCGGGCATGAACGTACTGAACGTAATAGACCGGGTTCTCGTTCGACTGCTGTTTGGCCACTTCCAGATCGAAGTCGAGCGGGCTGTTGGAATTGCGCATCAGAAAGAGGAACCGAGCGGCATCCGTTCCAACTTCTTCCATGACTTCTTTCAGGGTCACGAACTCTCCGGCCCGGGTACTCATGGCCACCGGCCGTCCTCCCCGAAGCAGATTGACCAGCTGGACCAGAATGACGTTAAACCGGGAGCTGTCCCGACCCGAGGCCTGGATGGCGGCCGCAATGCGGGGGATGTATCCATGATGGTCCGCTCCCCATACATCGATGACGGTTTCGAAACCTCGTTCGAACTTGTCAATATGGTAAGCGATATCCGATGCAAAATAAGTCGTCTGACCGTTGTTCCGAACGACGACCCGATCCTTTTCGTCTCCATAGGCCGATGTCCGAAACCATAGCGCGCCTTCGTGTTCGTAAATGATTCCCGATTGCCGGAAATGATCGATGATGGCGTCAACTTTCCCTTCGTCATAGAGACTCTGTTCGCTGAACCAGCAGTCGTAGCGTACACCGAAGCGCTCGAGATCCTGCCGCATGTCTTCCAGAATGAGGGCTGCGGCGTAACGGGCACAGAAGGAAACAGCCGCTTCATCGGTTTGCTCGAGGAGGGAATCCCCCCGTTCTTCAAGAATGTTCGATGCGATATCCCGAATGTAGGCTCCCTGATAACAATCTTCCGGAAAGGGCACCGGATCTCCGGTCAATTGCCGATATCGAAGAAAGACGGATTTTCCGAGCGTCTGGATCTGCCTTCCCGAATCGTTGATGTAGTATTCCTTCTGAACGTCGTAGCCGCTGGCTGCCAGAATGTTGGCGATGCTGTCGCCGACCGCAGCCCCTCGGCCGTGTCCGATATGCAGCGGACCTGTCGGATTGGAGGAAACGAATTCGACTTGGACGCGGCGGCCCTTCCCCATATCGCTTTTGCCGTAGTGCTCACCGTTTCGATGAATATCTCGCAGGACTTCGATCCATGCCCTTGCGGAAATCCGGAAATTCAAAAATCCCGGTCCTGCGACCTCGGCGGATGCGAGCAGCCCGTCGTCTGTGCCGAGTCGATCCAGGATCAGCTGAGCGACGGCTCTCGGTGCCATTTTCAGCGATTTTGCCAGCACCATGGCGATGTTGCTGGCAAAATCGCCATGCGCTTCGATTTTGGGAATGTCGATATCGATGTCAGGCCAAGCCGGGGGGGCTGCAACGACCCCTTCCCGACCAGCCTGGTCCAATGCGTGTTGAATCAGGCCCTTCAGTCGGTGTTTCATCGGAAAAGCGGTATCCTTCCAGTCTTCAGGATCGATGGGTCCGGCCTCGTATCTGTTCGTTCAACGAGGCTACCGTATGCTGTAGTTGTTGAATGAGCCGGGGCAGGGAAGATTTCAGGCCTTCCAGATCCTTTTCCCGCCCATGTTTGACGACGATTTGTGCCAATTTGGCCGTTTCATCCAGGCCGAGCGTGCTGGAAGAGCCCTTGATGGAGTGGGCCGCTTCCGCGGCGAGTCTGGCATCCATGCTCCGTTGGGCCTGAGCGAGTTTTTCGAGTTCTCCAGGAGCTGTCTGGATGAACAGTTGGGCGACTTCGACGATGTCTTCCTCATCCAAGCCGAGATTTCCGGCGATGGTCTTGAAATCCATGATCTTCCTCTTTCGACGGTTGGCAACTTCATCCGGTTCGATGGCTCGAGGGGCAGAGCAGCCGCAAGGGGCAAACGGCACATCTGGGCCTTCTGGCGATGCAGGTTTCCCGTCCGAAGTAAATGAGCTGCAGGGAAAAATCGCTCCAGTCCGCTTTCGGGATGACGGCCATCAGATCGATTTCGATCCGGGCGGGATTGTCGCTTTCTGTCAATCCGAGCCGTTTGGCGATGCGCTTGACATGGGTGTCCACCACGATGGTGGGCCGGCCGAAGACTGCTCCCAACACGACGTTGGCCGTTTTCCGTCCGACACCGGGAAGCTCGACGAGTGCCTCGATCGAATCGGGGACACGACCGCCGTACCGCTCGACGATGGCCCGGGCGCATTCGCGGATATGCCTGGCCTTGCTGCGAAAATATCCAGTCGGCCGAATCAGCCGTTCCAACAGCTCCAGGTCGGCTTGTGCAAAGGCTTGAGGATCGGGAAAGGTCCGAAAGAGCTTCGGGGTGACCTGATTCACCTGACGATCGGTGCATTGGGCCGAGAGAATGGTGGCGATCAACAATTGGAAGGCATCGGCATGATCCAGTTGCGTCTTGACATCCGGATAGCATGTCCGTAGAATTTCTAAGATTTGCTCTACACGTCTTTCACTCGTTTCAAGCACCGGTTCGATTGCCTCCCATCCGCAAAACCTCCTGTAAGCATCTGTGAAAGCCTATCATGAACCCGAAAAAAAATAAAGTCCGCGGCCTTGGATTGTGCTCGGGTGGTCTGGACAGCATGTTGGCTGCGGCCATCCTCCGAGATCAAGGCATCGACGTGGAATGGATCAGTTTCGAAACCCCCTTCTTTTCGGCAGACAAGGCCGTCAAGGCGGCGGACCGGATGGGGATCGATCTGACGGTTCTCAACATTACGGATCGTTACCTTCCGATGCTCATGGCCCCTCCCTGCGGGTACGGGCAGCACATGAATCCTTGCATGGACTGTCATGCCCTAATGTTTCGCATTGCAGGAGAATGGATGGACGCAAACGACTTCGATTTTCTGTTCAGCGGAGAAGTGCTCGGGCAGCGTCCGTTTTCCCAGACCCGTCCCTCCCTGCGCTATGTCGAAAAACATTCCGGACGAGACGGCTACATCGTCCGACCCCTGAGCGCCCGGCTTCTGGATGAAAGCATTCCCGAAAAGAACGGCTGGATCGATCGCAGCCGCCTGATGGCGATCTCGGGAAGAAGCCGCAAGGAGCAGATGGCCCTTGCCGAACGATTTGGCATTCACCATTATCCCTCTCCAGCAGGCGGATGCCTGCTGACGGACAAGGTGTATTCCGATCGATTACGGGACGTTTTTGCCCACCAGAAGGTCTATCGGGAGTCGGAGCTTCATCTGTTGCGGTATGGAAGGCATTTTCGCCTGAGCGCCTCAACCCGGCTCATCGTCGGCAGAACGCGGGATGAAAACGGAGAGCTCATCCGGTATGTCGATCCGTCGCTCGACGTCGTTCTCAAGACCCACGGCATTCCCGGTCCTACGGCCGTTATGCCGGGATTTTCGGAAGATGCGGCCATGCTGCAACTTGCGGCATCCATCTGTGTCGGCTACACCAAAGCCGATCGCAATCAAGTTGTGTCGGTGCTGGCAAGCGGCGCTGGGTACAAGCAGACCCTGTCGGTATTCCCTCTTCCCCCGCAGGAGGTTCGGGACCGGCTGATCGGCGGGCCGTAGCCAATCCCTCGGACCCTTGTTACACCGCTTTCTCCTGCTCCTCTGTTCCCGTTTTCGGAAAACACCACTTCTCGATCATCCCGATGATGTGTTCCCGCCGGATGGGTTTGGACAAATAATCGTCCATGCCAGCCTCGAGGCAGATTTCCCGATCTCCCTTGAGTGCATGCGCCGTCATGGCGATGATGGGCAAATTACAGAAACCGGCTCTTCGAATTTCCTTGGTCGCCTGAATGCCGTCCATGACGGGCATTTGAATGTCCATGAACACGAGATCGTATGGGTGGGCCAACACCCGTTGAACGGCCTCCTGACCGTTTTCCGCCGTATCGATCCTAACAGGGCTTTTCTTGAGCATGGCCAGGACCAACTTCTGGTTGACCGGATGGTCCTCGACCAGCAACACCCGAATCGGACGACGGAGATCCTTCCACCATGGTACAGACGTTTCGGAAAGAGGGACATCGGCTTTCGGAACGGAATCGCTCGGTATCCGGCCGAAAAACCCGCGCAGGAGATCCCAGAGTTTTCTGCGGTCGACGGGTTTGAACAGATGGGCGCTCAACCGGATGGGCCCGATATCCGATATCTCTGTCTTGCGTTGTCTGTGCAGAATCACGGTGGGAACGGCGAAGACATCGGGGGATGCACGATCCTTCAATCGGGCTGTCAGGATGCCGGCCGCATCGGTGTCGATCAGCAGAACATCCCAGTCGGTTGCCGCCGGATCGGATGATGGTCGGTCCAACCGATCCAGGTAGGCATCAATCCGCTCATCGGCTGTGACCCGCATGCCCATGCCGCTGCAGAGCCGCTCCAAATGGCTGCGAACGCTCGGGTGAGCATCGACGACAAGGATCCGCTTCCCGGAAAGAAATTCGGAATCGAGGCGCAGAGGGGCTGCGTCGATGGGCAGATCGAACCATCCGGTGAAGTGAAACGTGCTCCCCACCCCCGGACTGCTTTCGGCCCAGGTGTTGCCTTCCATGATCTGAGCGAGTTTTCGGCAGATGGTCAGACCGAGTCCGGTTCCACCGAAGCGGCGGGTTGTGGAACCATCGGCCTGCTGGAAGGGCTTGAAGACCTCGGAGAGGAGTTTTTTCGGGATGCCGGTACCGGTATCCCGGACGGAAATATGGATTTTGGCCTTGTTCTCCTCCATCCGATCGATATCAAGGGCAAGCTCGATTTCCCCGCTTTCCGTAAATTTTGCGGAATTGGCCATCAGATTGGTGACCACTTGCCGAAACCGCAGCGGGTCTCCGATCAGCCGGGAGGGAAACGATTGGGAAATCGAGAACATCAACTCCACCGGCTTGTTTGCCAACTGTGGTTGAATGATGTCACAGATTTCCATCGCAATTTCTTCCGGATCGAAGACGATTTTCTCGAGATCAATGTTTCCGGTTTCGATTTTCGAAAAATCGAGGATATCGTTGACCAGCGACAGCAGCGCTTCTGCGCTTTTTCGGATGATGGCCACGTAATCCCGTTGCTGTTCGTTCATCGAGGTATCGAGCATCATCGCGGTGAAGCCGATCACGCCATTCAGAGGTGTACGGATTTCATGGCTCATGTTGGCCAGAAATTCGCTTTTGGCCAAATTGGCCTTTTCTGCGGCTTCCTTCGCCTGCTTGAGCTCGGCCTCAATTTTTTGCCGCTGGTAGATTTCTTCCTGCAGCTGATTGACGGCTTCCCGCAGCTCCCGGGTCCGGGAGTCGACAAGCTCTTCGAGTCGGGTTCGGTGTTCCTCGAGTTCCTTTTCCCGGGATGCCAGTTCCCCGACCTTGATTTCGAGATCTTTCTGGTAGTCGATGAGCTTTTGATTGTTTTGGGCGAGAATGTCGATCATCTCGTTGAAGGAGCGACCCAACTGGATGATTTCATCCTGGGGGTGGCCCGGATGGTGAAAGCGGGCCTCGAGTTTTCCGCTCTTGACGCTTCGCATGGCCGCGGCAAGGATTCGGACGGGACGGACGATTTTCTTGGAGATGGCGGAAACGGTCAGCAGCAGGGCGCAAACTCCAACGGCTGTTGCATAAAACAGGACGTTTTGAAGTTTTTCCTGACTGCGTGTTGCCTGATGGTCGAGATCATCGATGAGAGCAGTGATACGGCCGTCGATGGTATTGAAATGTTCGAAGACAACCCGTTCGGTTTCCCGCCACTGCAAACAGGCTTCGGAAGATGCTTGTCGAAGCGACCAGCTCCGGTCCATCTGCTGCTGAAACTGTCGTGCGGCTGCATGAACCTCGGGATCGGTCGAGGATTTGGCCAGCCGTTCGACCCCGTTTCGGGCTGTCTCCAGAAGGGCGGCATTCTGCGGTTCGTGAAAAGCGGCATCAAAGGCCATGGACCACGATGCGATGGATGCAGCCGGTGGGGGGGTCGCCGACGAAACCTGAGATTCAAACCAGGTGTTTCGAGCGGCCAGGAGTTCGGCTTCGGCTTGTTTGCTCTCGGCTTGAAGGCGTCGACAGGATTGAACGCTCTCGGTAAGGCGTTCAAAGGTTTTCAAAAAGATATCGATTTCATCGGAGGAAATCCAGATGGATCCAACATCCCCGATCGTATGGCGAAGGGCATGGACGACCGAGTCGATGGGGAGCGCGTTCTCTTCGGCCGGAGACCAGTACTGAACCAGGCGGTGGAACCGGTTCTGCAGGTCGGAGAGGTGGATTTTGACCTGGACGACTTTGCGGTTGGTGATTTGAATCTCGGATTCAATCCGCAGATGATAGGCGATGGCGGCGTAACTGAAGCCGAAGATCAGGATCAACAGCAACACAATGGAGTAGAATCGTCCGGAAATCGACCGCATGCCTGTCTCCTGCGTTTTCGATTCAATGGATGATGGCGCCGCAAAAAGTCGCCGCTACCCAGATTTTGTCGATTGCCGGGCCTGAGCATGGCGGGGCATATGCCTTTTGATGCTGCAGCGGATACTTGTTTGAAGCCGCCGGAGATCGTTGGGCCGGG
>JBFMBE010000188.1:0-6618 GCA_040755275.1 Thermodesulfobacteriota bacterium
ATCCTATCTAATAGCTTTAGAATATAGCCAGAATATACCATTTGATTAGATAGATGTCAACATAATTAATTATTACCATATAGTTTTTTCAATGAGTTAGTGTTTCGACTTTTTGCGACTCCATCAACTGTGATGAGGTCGCAAAAAGTCAGGAAGTCTCTGTCGAGTCGCGGGGTGACTGGGGAACCTTTTTCGCTGCTGCGAAAAAACTCAGCCGCCCGATCTCGTAGGATCGGACGGATGGCCAAACAGTAAATACAGGCTCGTGGAATCGCAACGGCTTGCTTTTCAATGTCCATTCGTTCAAGCGCGTCCGTCCGATCCAACGATATCCGGCGGCTTCAAACACGTTTTCGCAGCAGTCTCAAAAGGCTTCCCCAGCCACCCCGCTGATGCCCGGCATTTCCAAAAAGCACGGGAAAAGCGACTTTTTGCGACGCCATCAACTGTACTGCGATTCGATATACCTCAAGACTGTCGGGGGGCTCATCGCCAATCGTTTGCCATCGTTAGTCGTTTCCGTATGGGATGGATCTTCGATGTTCGGTGAATTTATTGGTTCACCGCCAACCCCATCCCGCAGGAACTGTCCATGACCATACGTAGCAAACAACTTCTTTTCTTTGTACTCCTTCTCGCGTGCTCCGGGTGGGTGAGCGTGGTTGTTTACCGCAGCACCCACTTTCCCTGGATTATTTACAGACAAGGATTGAACCATTTTTCGGAAAATCGTTTCCAGGAGGCCATCCCTGCCCTGAACTCCGCCATCCGTAACGGCATTTCCCGGATCGATGCGTGGATGAGTCTTGGTGACAGCTACATGGCGACCCAGAGATTTGAAGACGCACTCGACGTCTACGAAGGATTGCTTCGAATCGATCCCGACAACGTTCAAGGAACCTGGAAGGCCGCTGGATTGTACGAACAATTTGGCAGATTCGACGAATCCCTCCAAAAAGTCCGGCAACTTCACCTTGTTCGTCCGAACGATCCAGCAGTCCTTTTACGGACTGCAAGACTTCTGAAATACCTCGGCCTATGGGATGATGCCGCTGCATGTTATGATCGCGTGTTATCCGATCCGTCCGCCCCTGCCAGAATCGCTGTAGAGCTTGCCCAAATCCATATCTGGAAACAAGAGTATCCGAAAGCGATCGAACGGCTCCGATACGCTCTATTGAACTCCCCCTCCGACACCCAGATTCGCTTCTGGATTGCCAGAGCGCTCTTCTGGGGTGGAAATCCGGAAGAAGCAGCCGTTGAATATCTTCGAGCCTTGGGAGATCCGCAATGAAACCGATCCTCCAGTCGGTTCTGTGGGGAATGGTTGTGATGAGGCTCTTCGCCTTTGGTAGCGAAGCCTCATCGACACCCGATCCTTCCAGAACCATCGATCCTGCTTACCTCAAGCAGACACATCAAACGGAAAACGCCCTGATCCCCGATTGGCAAGCACGATGGGAATTGGCCCGAATCCTGAGCTATGTCCGCAAGTATCCGGACTCCATACGGGAATACGAACGCTTGTTGAGCGAGCGTCCCGATCTATGGGAAGCCAAACGAGAAATGGTCCATGTTCTGCAGTGGTCGGGACAACCGGATAAGGCCTTAGAAGTCTTGGAATCTTTGACGGAAGAACAACGGGATGATGCAACGAAACTGCTTGCGGCAGACATCTATGTGATGAAAAAACAATATCTGCAGGCGGTTTCCATCTACAAAGCCTATATCGAGACCCATCCGGATGATGTTCGGATTCGTGCGCGGCTGGCAGACGTTTACAGTTGGACGGGTCAGTATCCGTTAGCCATCGAGCAATACAAAATGGCCATTTCCCGTCAACCGGAGGACATTCAACTTCGTCGGCGTTATGCCTTTGTTTTGATCTGGAGCAAACGCTACGATGACGCTATTATAGAGCTCAGAAAAACCTTGCCTCCATGAACCGAATGAAGTCCATATCTTGTCCCGAGCCGTTGATGTAGAATTGGCCGGTCTGAACATGCGGACGGATGATTTCCCGATGGAGTCAACGAACCCTTTGAACCGTTCTCGAAAACCTATCGACAGTCTTTGGATTACCCTTGCATCGATAGCTGTGCTGATGGTGCTTGTTTCTTACACTCCTTTCGATGCGGCTTCGGGATATGGAGGCGAATCGGTGTTCGCACCGGCGGAAGAACCCTTCATCACGGACGAAGAGGCCCGCCTCGCCCTCGCCCGTGTGCTTTCCTACCGGTCGCACACCCTGCTCGAGGCCAGAGCCGAATATGAGCGGATACTCGCTGAAAATCCAGATCGTCTCGATGCCGGCATCGAGCTCGCAGATGTATTGATTCGACTCCAAGACCTGGACGAAGCCCGAAAGCACTTGGAAACAATCGTTTTGCGTCATCCGAACCATGTGGGGGCCCTGATCAAAATCGCGGAACTGGAAGCATCCCTCGGGCATGCGAAGACAAGCCGCAGCCGGTTCCAGCAGGCCATCGCCCTCGACCCCGCCAACCGAACACTCCAGTTGGCATATGCACAAGCCATGCAGATCTGGGGGGATTTTTACGGAATCGAGCGGATCTACCGAAGCCTGCTGCAACGCACACCGGAGGATGTGGAACTGTGGTTGAAACTGGCCGAAGTTCTCGTGAGTGCACAACGATACGAAGAAGCCGAAGGCATTTACGAACGACTCCGATGGATGGGTTTGGATCGACGTTCCTTCTGCCTGAATATGGCCCGGTTACAGTACATCAGGAAAGATTATGGTCAAGCACTCGATGCCCTTGCCTGTGTCCACGCCTCTTCTTCCCAGCACACGGCGGCAGATGGAGAAAACCGAGGCGAGGCTGCAGCGCACGCATCGGAGGAGTGGATCGGGCAGGCACTTGCACTGGAAGCCGATGTCTTGGAACGACTCGGAAGAATCGAAGATTCCGAACGCTGTATCGATGGGATGATTCGAAACCCCCATACCGAAATGATCGGATGGAAGGCAGCCGCTCGGCATTATCGAAGGAGGGCGGCTTTCGATGAATCGATGTGGGAGAAGGCTTCCATGGCTGCCAACCAAGCCATACAACTCGCCATTCGAGATCGACCGGAGCTTTCCAACTCATTCAACACCCAAGACGTGCCCCCTCAACGGCCTATCCATCATCCGAACATTTCCTTCAACCCATTGATTCTGATATCAACAGCTGGACATTCCGTCCCACGCGTGCTCATCCCCATGCTGTATATTCGTCTCGGAAAAGAAGTCCTTTCGGATCGCTTTGTCGATGGCCTGTTGAACGATCCCTCCCTGACCCCCCTCAACTGGTGCACATGGGCCGATCAATACACCGAAAATGGCAGGCCAGACATTGCCTGGCGGTTGCACGCCCGAGCCGCGCAACAAGACCCGGACTGCTTTCCGGCGCGATTGGGGCTTGCCGAAAACCTGGCCTACAATCAACGTTACGACGATTCCTTAAAGGTTCTGGAAGCTCTGGCTCAGGAAGAACCTGAACATGGCAAGATATGGATCACCTATGGCCGCGTACTTTCCTGGGACAAACAATATGAAAAGGCCATCGATACCTATGACCACGTCCACGCCATTCTTCCGGAAGATCCCACGCCGGTGCGGGAAAGCGCTCGGGTGGCCGTTTGGGGAAAGCGCATGAACGAGGCCATGGACCGATACGGCTCCCTGATGGATCCGGCTGTAGACATGCTGCTGCACCAAGCCTTGCTGCAAGAACCATCCACATCGGCACGTCAACTGCACCGAGATCTGTTCGGGTCGAATGATTCCCCCCGGGATTCATCCGGGTATTCGGCCTATGAATCATTCCTCAAACGACTGAGCCTGGATCCCGCGCTTTCTATGGAAGAGGCGTTGCAGCGAATCCGTATCGCCCTGCTTCCCCGTTACCAGATCCAAAAAGGGGCGGATTTGGAACGTACGGCAAAGCTGGAGGCATGGAACAAACGGTTTTTGGCAGCCAAAGACGCCTATGAACGACTGATTGACTTTGACCCCGGGAATGCAGAAGCCCTTTTCGACGATGCCCAAGTCAAGTGCAGCCTTGGGCTCAGCAACGAGGAGGACGAGCCGTACCGTGCACTGCTGAGGATGGATCCAACCCATATGCAGGCAAGGCGCGGTTTGGAACGAAACAATATCCGCAGCCACGTTCGGATCGGCGTGGATGGCCGTGGTTGGATGGAAAAAGGCCGAGGGGATCTCTCGGATTATGGCGTGTATTCGTTCCGAGGATTGGCGGAAATACCGATTCGCCAAGATCGGTATGCCGTTTCTGCAGGCATGGATCTCTGGTACGAGTTTCCGAAATCCGAAAACCGAACGATCGAAGCCCTGGGATATACCCTTCAAACCCGTGGTGTCATTCTGCCGTGGCTTTCCGGAAATTTCCGTTGGACGCACAAGGTGTACCAGGATACGGACCTCGGTACATCCGATTTTTTCGACGTCTCGGTACGTTTCAGGATGCATGACCGGCTCTGGGTCGATCTCGGATGGGAGCGGACCGACGACATTGCAAACGCCTTTGCTCTGAAGCAACAAATTCGCTCGGATCATTGGAAACTCGGCCTTCATTCCCAGATTTCCCGACGGTGGGACGCAGGCATCAAAGCGGAATTCATGGATTATTCAGACGACAACACCGGAAAGATGGTTTCGGGTTCATTGGGGTACGCCTTCAGTGACCATCCCAGAATTTTCAAGGTCACGATCACCGAAACCTGGCGGGATACGGAAGCATTCAACCGTTTTCTCTTCGAAGACGGCCGAATTGTCGATATCGTCCATCCTTATTGGACGCCTCAATCCCTTACCGAAAGTGTGATCACCCTGGAATGGAATCACGATCTAGCGGAAGAATTCTTCTGCGGCGCCCCGGAACATGTCTATGATGTGCGGCTGTCCTTCGGAACGGATACGGAAGACAATGCAATGGCCCGACTTGAAGCCGATTGGAAGGTGGAGATTGCGGATCATTGGCTTCTGGTGCTGCGAGGCGTCATTCACGAATCGAGGCAGTGGGATGCACGAGGCATCTGGGCGGAAATCCGGTATCGATTTTAGACGGTTGGCCACAGCCTTGACGCGATCGACTGCCATATTTCCGACATCTGACTGTTTGCGAGTTCATCACAGAAGATGACCACACAACGCCATAAGACACCTTTTGGATGGATTCCGCTGCTCAGCATGGCGGCCATGCTGGTCATTTTCCTATACCTGATCGGCAGAACCATCCTGTTTTTCACCGCGCCCTATGCCTGGTACGACAAGATCGCCGCAGCCATGCTCCTGATGGCCGAAATTTTTATCCTCGTTCACGGATTCGGGTATTTCCTGAACATTTATCATGTCGAAACAGCCAAACATACCACTGTTCAGCCTACCGTCTTTCCCTCGGAGCCCGAATCCTACCCTCCCGTTGCGATCATCGTCTCCTCCTACAAAGAACCGATCGATGTCGTCCGGGATACGCTCATTTGTTTTTACAACCTGACCTATCCGAACAAGCGGCTGTATTTCCTCGATGACACCCGCTACGATGTGCCGTGGGACACTCCGGAACGGATGCAGGCCTACCGTCAAGAAATCGATGCCTTATGCAAAGAAATCGGCGTGTATCTGTTCCGACGCAAATGGCACGGGGCCAAGGCAGGCATGATCAACGATTTTCTGGATTTCATCGAGGGTAAGCAGCGGGAGGGCTTCCAATTCTTCCCCTACGGTTTCGGCCGCTCTGCAGAATCGGAGAAATACATCATTGTGTTCGATGCAGACATGAACCCTTTTCCCGATTTCGTCGAGCCACTTGTTGCCATGATGGAAAGCAATCCCCGTTTGGCCTTTATCCAGACCCCCCAGTATTACTCCAATTTCGAAAAGAATCGCGTCGCCCGGGCTGCGGGGCTGCAACAAGCCGTTTTCTACGAATACATCTGCGAGGGGAAGAGCCTTCAGGATGCCATGTTCTGCTGCGGTACCAACGTGATTTTTCGGCGGGAAGCACTTGTGGCAGTCGGAGGATTTGACGAGAGCTCGGTCACGGAGGATTTTGCCACTTCCTTGAAATTTCATCAGGCAGGCTGGTCCTCTCGCTACCTGAACAAGGTATGTGCTTTCGGTCTCGGGCCGGAGGATCTGGGAGGATATTTCAAACAACAGTTTCGCTGGGCATTGGGAACGGTAGGGTTATTCCGGAACATTCTCCAGGAATTCATCCGACATCCGCGGATGCTTCCGCCCATGAAATGGTGGGAATACTTTCTTTCCGGATCCCATTACTTCATTGGGTGGGTTTTTCTCGTCATGATCTACTGTCCGATTCTTTACCTGTTCGGAAATGTTCCCAGCTATTTCGCACGACCCGATGTCTACCTCTTGCTCTTCGCCCCTTACATGGTCCTTTCAATGACCGTATTCATTGGAACCCTCGCCCAACGAAAATACCGCCTCAGTGAGCTCCTTCACCCAACTTCATGGTTTTTACCCCCAAAATTACTACTTTTGACGGGGCATCGGTCAAAATATTCAATAATTTCAAGGGTGGGGTTATCAAATCGTAAATGTAGTGCCAAAATTTTAGATTAAATAAA
>JBFMBE010000189.1:0-6513 GCA_040755275.1 Thermodesulfobacteriota bacterium
GCCAAACTTGGGATATAGGATTGCTGAGTTGCAACATGATGTTTTTCAAACGAATATCGATAAAGCATCTCCGCCCGATCCAACGATCTCCGGCTGCTTCAAACAGTTTCCGCTGCTTCGCAAAACATCACCCGCCCTCCTGCTGGAGGCCCGGCTTTGAAGGAAAAGCGGTGGTTGGCGACTTTTTGCGGGGCCATCATCATTTATGGGCCGGCGGTTGCAGCGGAATGTCCACCGTAAACAACGTACCTTGTCCTACCCAGCTTTGAACCGAAATGCCGCCGCCCATTTTTTCCATGATGTTGTAACTCACCCAGAGGCCAAGCCCCGTCCCTTTGCCGTTTTCTTTTGTCGTAAAGAAGGGGTCGAAAATACGATTCAATTTGTCCGGAGGTATTCCAGGGCCGTTGTCCAGAATTTTCACGAAAATACGGTCTCCTTTGGCTTCCGTAGAGACATCAATTTTACCGTCCTTTCCGATGGCATCGATGGCATTGGAGATGAGGTTCAGGAATACCTGCTGCAGCTGGGCCTGATCTCCGGATGTAATGGGCAGATCCGGCTGAAAGTGGGTTTCGATGACTATGGAATTGTTCTTGGCATAATTGTCCAGCAGTCCGATGGTCTGCACCAGCGTATCGTTGACATCGATATCTTCCAGTCTCGGCTCCATTTTGCGGGCATATCCGAGCATACCATGGACAACTTTCCTGGCCCGTTCCACATGGTGCTCGATCTTCCGAATCGCCAGACGGAATTCCTCGATATTCTTCGAGTTCTTGAATTCCTCTTCCTCTAGCAGGTCTTCCATCCAGCCGGTTTTCTGCAGGATGACGGCAAGGGGGTTGTTGATTTCATGGGCGACACCCGCAGCCATTTTGCCGATGGCTGCCAGTTTATCGGATTGGATGAGCCGAGCGTTCATCTCCTTCATGCGTTGATCGTTCTCTTCGAGTCTTCCGATCATGACCCGGGTTGTCCAGAAGGTCATTAAAACGATGGCGACTACGCCGAGCACAATGACCACGATTTCCATATGCTGGGTGGAAAACAGGCTTTCCATCTCTTCGACGGCTTCCTGGCTCACAATAAAGAGCCAACCGGTACTTTTCAACCAGTTTCCGGCGTAATAAATCGTTTTTCCATCGGGCGAGCGTTCTTCCCAGACCGTTGTCGTCGAGCCGAAGCGATCGGTCTGGATGCCGGAAACGGCCAAAATGTCTCCTCTGAATCGCGGTTTGGTTTGATAAACGCCTGCTGCATTTACGATAAAGGCATCTCCCGTCTTTCCAACCTGGGCCGATCGAACCAGAGATGCGAAAACTTCGAGATCGATGGTGGCACGCAGAATCCAGTTCTGGAAATGGTCCTGACCGCGAACGGAAATGGTGAAATGGGGCAGCTTTCGAAAGCCCATGTACACATCACTGATATAGACGCCCTTGGCCATGGTTTCGTTGAACCACGGCTGTTCTTCGTAGTTGAGTCCTTTGAGCGCATAGGGTCCGATATAGGCCTGATGAATTCCGGCATAATCGATGACTCCCAGATCGACGAAATTGCCCTGTCGGAAATTCATCACCCGAAACAGACGCGCCAAGTGGGTTTCGTCGGAAAGTTGGGTATAACTTCCGGTATCGACCATGATCCCCAATAACGCCACCCGCTTTTTCAGGAACAGGTCGAGCATTTCCGCCTGGGCCTGCGCTCTGTAGCGGATCTGCTCAATGATCTTGTCGCGGTACATCCGCTCGAACTGGACATAAAGGGTGAAACCCAGTACGATGAGTGGTGTCAGGGAAACGGCGAGGATAATGGCAATCAGTTTCTGCTTCAGACCGTGATAAAGGGGATGCCGCATGATGCACGCTCCGAGTTGTCGTCGAATCTTGACGGTCATTCCAACCGGCCGCAAACAGGGCAGAGGGCTTTTACCGGACAGAAGACACTATATCACTGGGCAGCAATAAGCATACCAGGATAGAGATGTAGAATGCGGGCCCCGTCGAGACAATAACATATCGTATGTCATGTTTTCCATAAAGACATCCACGACGGCTTCGCAAAAAGGCCGGATGCTGTGTCGTGCTGCATCCCTCGTCATTGCGGCGTACGTTTTTCAGTACGCCTCATTCCTCGGGATTTGCACTCCTTGCCTGCGGCCTTTTTTCGAAGCCGTCCATATGATGGACTTTTTGCGGCGCCATCATCGATGAGAAGGGTCCATTGTCGGGTGTCTTTACACACTGTAAATCCTTTTTTCTTCTGAGTTCAACGCAGGTATTGACGATAATTCCCATAACCCATAACCAATCGCCTATAGTCCATATCTCATAAGGACACCATGTTCAAACTGATTTCCGAAATGATACCCCGAGGGGATCAGCCGAAGGCCATCGAAACGATGAGCCGTTATCTGCTTTCCGGAAGCCCCCACAACGTCTTGATCGGAGTGACGGGTTCCGGAAAGACCTTTACGATGGCTCATATCATTGCCAGGGTCAACCGGCCGACACTTGTCATAGCACCGAACAAGACGCTTGCAGCCCAGCTCTACTACGAATTCAAGACCTTGTTTCCGGAAAATGCGGTCGAGTATTTCGTCAGTTATTACGATTACTATCAGCCTGAAGCCTACATTCCGGCAAGCGATACCTATATCCAGAAGGATTCGGCCATCAACGAGGCCATCGACAAGTTGCGGCACTCGGCCACCATGTCGGTCCTCACCCGCAGGGATGTCATCGTCGTGGCGAGCGTTTCCTGTATCTATGGACTGGGTGCACCCGAAGACTACCTCGAAATGCGAATCGAGCTGGAGGTGGGTCAGGAAATGGATCGGCAACACCTGCTCCGAAGGCTCGTCGGAATTCAATACGAGCGAAACGACATGGACTTCCACCGTGGGGTGTTCCGTGTTCGTGGTGATCGGGTGGAAATCTTTCCGGCCTATGAAGAGGACAAGGCCGTCCGGGTCGATTTCTTCGGAGATGAGATCGAACGCATTGCGGAAATCGATCCGCTTCGGGGTACCGTGCTGCGTTCCATGTCCCGGGTGGCTGTTTTTCCGGCCAGTCATTATGTCACGCAGAAAACCACTCTGAAACGGGCCATCGATACGATTCTGGAGGAACTCAAGGAACGGGTCGCCTTTTTCCGTCAGGAAAACAAATGGATCGAGGCGCAACGGATCGAAGAGCGCACCCATTTCGATGTGGAAATGATGATGGAATTGGGCTACTGCAACGGAATCGAAAATTATTCCCGACATCTGACGGGAAGGGCTCCTGGAGAGCCGCCACCGACTCTGCTCGATTATTTCCCGAAGGACATGATCGTGTTCTTCGATGAAAGCCACATCGGGCTTCCCCAAATGCGCGGCATGTATCACGGAGACCGATCCCGAAAAGAGACACTGGTGAATTACGGGTTCCGTCTGCCTTCGGCACTCGACAACCGTCCGCTGACCTGGGAAGAAGCCCAACAGCGCATTGCTCAGGCCGTCTATGTTTCGGCGACACCGGCTGATGAAGAGCTCGGTAAGGCGGGAGATCATGTGGTGGAACTGATCGTTCGGCCGACCGGACTCCTGGATCCGGAAATCGAGGTTCGATCCGCCAGACATCAAGTCGATGACCTTCTGGGGGAAATCCGTCGGCGGATCGAAGCCGATGAGCGGGTACTCATCACGACGTTGACCAAACGGATGGCCGAGGACCTCACGGAATACTACGCAGATATCGGCATAGCGATTCGATATCTGCATTCGGATATCAGTACCATCGAGCGGATGGAGATCATCCGGGACCTGCGAATGGGCGAATTCGACGTTCTGGTCGGAATCAATCTGTTGCGCGAAGGGCTGGACATACCGGAAGTATCTCTTGTGGCCATCCTGGATGCCGACAAGGAGGGATTTTTGAGATCGGCCAGATCCCTTATCCAGACCTGCGGACGGGCGGCACGCAACCTTCACGGGAAAGTCATTCTGTATGCCGATACAATCACGCCTGCCATACGGCAGGCCATCGATGAAACCAACCGGCGCCGCGCCATCCAGGAAGCATTCAACCGCAATCACCACATCGAACCCAAGGGGATTGTTAAGAACATTGCTCCTGTCTTCGATGCGGTCATGAGCAAGGCTTTCTCGGAGACCACACGGCTTCAGGCTGCCGAAAACACAGCAGCGTTCGGGTCGATCGAAGCACTCGAAAAATCGATTGAAAAACTGGAAGAGGAAATGCGCCAGGCCGCCAAAGAACTGGATTTCGAAAAGGCCATTTTGCTCCGGGACCGAATCCAGGCGCTTCGGGCTGCAGCGGTGTTTTCTTGAAAACAAAATATTCATGATTCGGGGAGCACCATCCCATGAAACGGGCTGGCACCCGGCTGTCCTTGCTACTGCTCGACGCCCCCATCCTACTGCCAACGCCTTTACTTGTATTCGTTTCCTGAATCGGATATGAAGACGAACGGGAAGACATCGTTATGAACGGCAACCGGTTCATCGAGAATTCCGAAGGAGAGGCTCCTTCCCATGCAATATCTGGGACATCTGGATCGAAACGATCCGCTGTATGGTTATTTTTGTACGGACATTCTCCCTCAGATCGGGAACTTCGGTCAGGAACCCGATTTTCGGGTGTTTCGATTTCCTGGAAACCGGGACGTCTATCTGTATTCGGATCAGGTGATCGGCGTTAAGCTGGTCGGCAAATTCTTCAAGATGCCGGACCCCAATCAGGCTCGGTATACTGGGCAGACAGAATTCAACAACCTTCTGTTTCTGCGAAGAATCGGCCTTTCCGATCCACCCTGCCGCGTCGTGCGGCCATACGGATTCAATCCGAATGTGGACCATGTGCTCGTGACGGAATATGTTCAGGCGGAATCCTTTGGTTCAGTCATCGAAAGCGCCATTCATCGGGGAAAAACCGATCGCTTCTACAAAAAGCTTTCCGCCCTTGCTGCCTTCATGGCCTATTTTCACCACCGGACCGTCGGAGATTGGCCGGTCGATTTCGACCGGGTCTGCGCCTATTTCGACGGACTGATCCATACGCTTCAATCGAGGGGATTTGTCAGTTCCGATGCAGCCGCGGATTTCCGGTATGTCAAAGAGTTGTGGCGGAACCAGGCCTTCATGTGGGAAGATCGAAGCCTTCTGGTTCACGGAGATCCAACGCCCTCGAACCTATTGATCGGGCATGGGGCCGATGTGACGGCCATTGATCTCGAGCGCATGCACTGGGCGGATCGAGTCTTTGATCTGGGCAGATTGTGCGGTGAGATCAAGCATTTCTTTTTCCGGTCTACAAAAGATCCCATGAATGCAGAACCCTTCATCGGACATTTCCTTTGGGAGTATGCCCGGTATTTTCCGGATCAGCAGGCTGCCTTTCGATCCATTACCAGGAGATTCCCCTTTTATCTCGGCATTACGTTTCTTCGGATAGCCCGAAACGACTGGGTATCTTCGGGGTACCGAAACCGATTGATTCAGCAAGCCACAACGATTCTACGGGCGATCGCATGAACGTCTGCGGCATCCTGTTTGACGTCAACGGTACGATGATCGATATCCTCACTGACGAGGGGAAAGAGGATGTCTATCGGACCATTGCGTGCTTTTTGGCCTACCAGGGGGTCCATATCGCCTGGCCGATGTTGCGGGAAGATTATTTCCGACGTATGGACGCACAACGTCGCAAGCGTGGTGGATCGCATCCGGAATTCGATGCCGTAGGCATCTGGAGTGAACTTCTCGAACCCTATGCCGATACGATGCCCATTTCCAAAACCAAACGTGCACATCTTCCCCGTATTTTGGCAGAAATGTATCGGGTGCTGTCGCGGATTCATTTGGGGCTGTATGCCGATGTGCAGGGGGTGCTCGATCAACTGGCTGTCCGATACAGGTTGGGGGTCGTGTCGGACGGCCAGAGCGCCTGGGCTCTTCCCGAATTGAAGGAAACCGGAATTGCTCGGTATTTCGATCCGATCATCGTATCTGGAGATTTCGGCTACCGCAAGCCGGATCGCAGGCTCTTTGAAGCGGCCCTGCATCGGATGCACCTCAAGGCCGAACAGGTGATCTTTGTTGGAAACGACATGTATCGCGATGTTTATGGCGCCAGACGAGTCGGAATGAAAACGGTGTTTTTCCAATCGAATCAGGGAAGGCAGGAAATGGAAGGTGTCGAACCGGACTATGTCATTTATCGGTTTCGGGAACTGCTTGATGCGGTTTCATTTCTCGAACGGAACCGATGATAGAACTGAATGTTTTCACGCCCTTCTCCTTGCCCAAGACGTTAAGGCGTTGGGGAGGGTGACTTTTTGCGGGGCCATCAAAGAGGATGGAGTCGCAAAAAGTCAGGAAGTCTCTGTCGAGTCGCGGGGTGACTGGGGAACCTTTTTCGCTGCTGCGAAAAAACTCAGCCGCCCGATCTCGTAGGATCGGACGGATGGCCAGACAGCAAACAGAGGTTGGTTGAATCGCAACGGCTT
>JBFMBE010000190.1:0-6472 GCA_040755275.1 Thermodesulfobacteriota bacterium
CGGAGCGTATCGTGGCGGTGCTGGCGGGAGAGACGACCTAGCGGGAACCCGTCGGGATGGAGCCGCCCCCATTGTCCACTACGATTGTGGCGAACTGCCTCGGCTGGGCCTCATCGTTATACCAAAGCTCGATGCGATAGGATCGTTGGCCGGGGCTTGGTTCCGTCACCTCGATTTCGACCCAGGTCATCGGCTTGTCGTCGACCCACGTTCCCGTGTTGGCATAGACGGTGCCTTTGCCGTGTGCATGATAGAAGAGACAGGGTTGATGGGTATGGCCGAAAAGAACGATCCGCGGGGTAAACGGATACAGCGGACGGATTCTTTCAGGCATGGTCAGCAGGAGTTCGGCTGTTGCATACATTTTTTCCAGATCGTTCGTCAATGCGATGAGCCTGGTGACGATGTTCTGTCGTTCGGGCCATTGGGAGAAAATGGTATCGTAGAGAAACGCCACCCTTTCGACCATCGGATTTCTTCGAAAGCCGTCCATTCCGTTCAGGATGAATCGATCTCGAGGACGTTTTCCCGCCCAAAGAGCCATTGCATTGAACAGAGCGACGATCAGCGCATCGTCGACGATGCCTTCCGTGTCCGGGCCGGCCCAGTACGGCGGCAACCCTTTCCTGGAGCGGTTGAGGGATGCCGCTGTTTCCTTCAGGAGGGTGTTGAGGACATCGGATGGAGGATACATCCGGTGGTCTGTGACGGACTTGGATGAGGCCAGACGGGTGATGAAATAGCCCAGCGGCAAGTGGCTTCCCTGGTGGCTCCAGATATCCGGGGCATTGAACAGGCAATACCGATGACCGTGCTCCGCCCAGATCACACCGTCCTTGGAATAGGAGCCAAGACCGGGAGCATCGGACAGAATGGTCATCTGTGGAAATGTTTGCGCAATCGCCAGACGGTTTTCCTCTTGCCAGGACAGCAGGTCATGGTTGCCGGTGACATACGTTGTCTGAATATTCGGGTTGTTGCAGATATCCTGAAGAGCGGCTATGACGGAAGCGTTTTGCGGGGCATCGAGAATGTCGGCAAAGGCGAGGGGGGTGTCTTCTGCAGGGAAAACCCAGTCATCGAAAATGTCCCCGAGGAGAACCAGTTCCGCCACATCCGTTCTGTCGTTGAGGCGTTCCAGAAAGGAGGCCAGGTCGACCACATGTTCCGATAGGGAAGCGTATTGCGCAACGGCGCCGAGGTGCAGGTCACTCAAGAACACCAGCCGATTTCGCTCCGAGGCGCGTGCTTCGCGAACGCCGAAAAAATCCGGCCCGGTTCCGATTTGGCCCAACATCGATGCGGCCGCACCGCCGACGGCCAATTTCTTGATGAATTCCCTCCGGTTGATCATTCGTGACCTCCTTTCATGTGGATGTGCCATCGGAAAGCCACCCGATCCGATCTTGCCTGCCCCAGTAAGCGTATACCATACTTCTCGGAATCGGATGATGAGGCAACGATTCTGCCACAGGGGACGCGGTGTCGATCAGGTGGGTTTGAAGCCATATCTTGTTTCCTCGAAAGGCCGGTTCAATCGGTCCAACTTCATTGGACATAAAAAATCGTATTGGAAAAGTCAAGATGCATGATGCCCCCGCAAAAAGTCGGGCCCTATGGATGGACCCGCAGGAAGGCGGGTGAATTTTGCTCAGCTATCAATGAATTGCGGCCGCCCGATCCAACGATCTCCGGCTGCTTCAAACAGTTTCCGCTGCTTCGCAAAACACCGCCCTCCTGCTGGAGGCACGGCTTTGAAGAGTCGGTGGTTAGCGACTTTTTGCGGGACCATCACATCCTTGACAGCGGCCTTTAAGACGTCCATAGAACGACATTTTTACGACTCCATCATCCGTGATGACGACAACCAGAAGAACCGAAGCAACGCGAATGGAAAATACAACCGCTCAATTCCACCACTGCCCACTGCCGACTGCCGACTGCCGACTGCTCTCCGCCGACTGCCCACTGCCCACTGCCCACTATTTCCACATCCTGACCCTCGGCTGTAAGGTCAACCAGTGTGAATCCGAGCAAATCGCAGCAGCCATCGAAGCGCTCGGTCTACGTCGGATAACCGACGGCGAGAGGCCCGACATCTGCATCGTGAACACGTGTGCCGTCACGGGCCGGGCCGCCATGCAGTGTCGTCAGGCCATCCGCCACTTGAGCGCCCTTCATCCCGGCATCCGGGTGATCGTCACCGGCTGCTACGCAACCACCGAACCGGATGTCCTTTCCGGGCTGCCGGGCGTGGTTCGGGTCATCGGCAATGACCGCAAGGCCGACACGGCCACCGTCGTGGCCGAAGTGCTGGCCCTCGATGCCGCAGCCATCCGCCGCGATGCATCCTTACGGACGACAGATACAGGGCCGCTTCCGGAGGCCGCATCGGCCGCGCACCGCACCCGTCCCTTCCTGAAGATCCAGGATGGGTGTGAGAGCTTTTGCACCTATTGCATCGTGCCCTATGCGCGGGGCAAAAGCCGCAGCGTTCCGGCCGAAGACGTCCTGCGGGCCCTATCGGCATACGAAGCCGCAGGCTTTCAGGAAGTGGTGCTGACCGGCATCCACATCGGCCGCTACGGGTTGGACCTCTCGCCCCGGCTCGACATCCATGGCTTGCTGGCGAGAATCCTCGAACAACGCTTTTCCCTTCGGATCCGGCTGAGCTCCATCGAACCGACGGAACTGACCGAGGCCATCGTGGATCTGATCGCGCAAAGCGAAGGCCGCCTCTGCCCGCATGTCCACATTCCGCTGCAGAGTGGAGACGACGGAATCCTTCGGGCCATGAACCGGCCATACAGCGCCCGGCACTTCGCCGATGTGGTGCAACGGGTGCGGAGCCGAATCCCGGATGCAGCCATCGGATCGGATGTGCTGGTCGGGTTTCCGGGTGAAACGGCCGAGGCCTTTTCCAACACCCGCTCCCTGATCGAAAGCCTGCCGCTGACCTACCTTCATGTCTTTCCCTTCAGTCCGAGACCGGGCACAGCCGCCTTCCAATTGCCCAATCGGGTCGATCCGGACATCGTCAAGGGCCGCTGCAGCGTGCTGCGCGCCATCGGCAGAGGCAAGAAGGCCGCTTTTGCCGCAACGCTTCTGGGCACTACGACGACAGTCCTCATCGAATCCAAAACCGATCCAACGACCGGCTGGTCTCTGGGCCTTTCGCCCCATTACCAGCGGGTCGCGATCGAAGGCTGCTTTGGCCTTCCGGAAAACCGGCTCGTGGAGGTGCGGATCGTCGCGGCAGAAGGCGATCGGCTTGTGGGAAGACCCGTGCGGAAACCGGATACCATCTGATGGCCTTGCAACAAGGCCATCAATTTTGACGAACGAGAGGAGATATCCGATGAATGCGGCACAGAAGATTGCGGGGCGCTATGCCGGAGAGCAGGGGAAGATCTACCACGATGCCGTGCACCGGATCCCCGAGCGGGCCATACCCTGGCTGGTGCACTTGAGGCGGGAGAAATTGTCGCCCCATGTGCGGGCATCCGATGTCGTTCTGGAATACGGGGTCGGGATGGGATGGAACCTCGCCGGGTTGACTTGCGGCCGACGCATCGGAATCGACGTTGCCGAACACCTCGAATCCACCCTCGAATCTCTCGGCATTGCATTCGTCGCTGATCCGGCACGCGTTGCGGACGGGTCCATCGATGTCGTCATCTGCCACCACGTCCTCGAACACATCGCCAAGCCCCTTGCAGCATTGGAGAACATGCATCGGATGCTCCGGGACAATGGGAGTCTCGTTCTGGTCGTCCCCTACGAAACCGGCCGCAAATACAGACGATACGATCCGCTCGAACCCAACCGCCATCTGTATTCCTGGAACGTTCAAAGCCTCGGGAACCTCGTGGAAAGCACCGGCTTTCGGGTCATCGAGGCCTCGCTCAAACGCTATGGCTACGATCGGTTTGCAGCCGTGTGGGCCGAGAGGCTTTCCCTCGGGGAGATGGGTTTCCGGATGCTGCGCCGCCTGCTCCAGGGACTTCGGCCCTTGTACGAGGTATTTGTGGTTTGCGAAAAGGCAGGGACATCAGAAGAAAAGCATTGACAAGCGACCCCGGCGCCCATTAAGTTGAACCTTCCTATGCTTCCATTGCAACCGAGGAACGGACCGGCACACCTCTTCTGAAGCGTCCATCAACAAGAGCCCTACATGATCGACAGATCCACCATCCATCTCGCCAGTGAAACACCCTACCAGCTGCTCAAGCACTTGGAGGCCAATCCCCAAATCACCCAGCGCGAATTGGCCAAAGCCCTGGGCGTTTCCCTGGGAAAGCTCAACTACTGCCTTCGTGCGCTCATCGACAAGGGGTGGGTCAAGATGGGGAATTTTTCCCGGAACCCGGACAAGAAGGGTTACGCCTACCTGCTCACCCCCCAGGGCATCGAGGCCAAGACCCTTTTGACGTTGCGCTTTCTGCAACGAAAGATGCAGGAATACGACCGGCTCAAACGGGAGATCCAGGCGCTCAAGGCAGAAATCAGGGATAAAGGACTCGAATGAGCCAGATGGTCGGACGATGAATCGTCCCCAGGCTAAAGCAGATGCCCAGAAATCCGGAGCTTTCCCCGGGGGCCTCTATTGGGGGAAACGATGGGGGCCGAAGAATCCGCACTCCCCGGGTGATCGAACACTTGGCCTCTCTCGACCCTCCCCCAAAATAGGGGTTGACAAACCAGGTGCATTTCCCTATTTGCTGGTTCAACGGATGAACGGTAACGTTTCACCCGAATGGCGGTAGCTCGCCCTAAAACCCCCCCTTCACAGATCGAGAAACCGAACTCCCCGATTCGCTCAAGTCACCCAGCACGACAAGATGTTGCGCCTCATCCAATCGACAGGATGCTGGACACCCTGCTCTTCGTCTCTTGATTCCAGCTCACTCTGTTCAGCTCCCAACCGGACCGCCTCAACTCGAAACTCTTTACTGTACTTCGCATTCGGGATCTGTTTCACAAGGACACATCCTATCATGAAGCTATTTTAAACAATGGTGTCCGTTTTTTTAACCTGCCGCATAACTATACCAGCAGCCTTTGAACGTCAGTATTATCAATTCAAAAAGGCAGCATAAATAATTGATGACCGGTATTGTCAACCGACCCCAATAGCGCTGTCCAGTTTTGCGGGTACATTATAAGGATAGAGAATATGCCCGGCTCCACCATCGCCAAGACAGTTGGAGTTATAACATACCATTATTTCCATAACTATGGAGCCGTTCTCCAAGCGTACGCGCTATGCTCTGTTATTGCTCAATTGGGACATTCCTGTCAGATAATTGATTTTTGCCCTGAACCTAATTTCTCGCGTCAGATTGCTTTTTCGTTAAATCCGCGCCGATGGCCCGGTGTGCTAGTCAGGATGTGGTTTTCCCAAGACAATTCGCTTTATCGTAAGCGATTTGATGCATTTATAGCTAATCATTTACCATTAACCGAACATTGCTATACTACTGCAAAAGAATTAGAGCAAAATCCCCCATTGTTTGATACTTATGTTTGCGGTAGCGATCAAGTATGGCATCCATTGCTGTTGAATAGAGAATTTGGCTTGCCTTTTTTGCTAAGTTTTGTGCCTGAAGGTAAACGTCGTGTTTCTTACGCAGCGAGTTTTGGTGTTTCTGAGATACCTGAACAATATCGGCAGAAGATGGCGGATTTACTATGCCGTTTTGATGCTATATCTGTTCGTGAAGATGTGGGATGTAGTATAGTCAAATCTTTGACTGGCAAAGATGCCAAGCACGTTGTTGATCCCACGTTTTTATTAACACCAGAAGACTATCAACAAATAGCAGTTGCCCCACCTTATAGTGACTTTGTTTTGGTGTATCCTATGGAAACGGGACTCAATCAGTCGTTCGTTCGGTTAGTTGAATTGGTAAAAAGTAAAATCAAATTGCCGTTCGTTTTTGTGTTTCCTGACGGATATTCGAATATCTGGTTACGTTTGGCAGATAAGGTGAGGTTAGATGCGGGACCTAAAGAGTTTGTTGGTTTGATTGACCGCGCGCGTTTGGTGCTAACTAATTCTTTTCACGGCACAGCGCTTTCTATCATACTTGGGAGACCGTTTTTAGGCGTTCCACATTCTTCCACAAATGCGCGTATCAGGAGTTTATTGCAGGTACTGAATCTGCAAGCGCGCCAGTTGGTTGACTTTAATGAGATTGACGATAGATTCCTTGACATATCCGATTACTCTGTCGCATTTGAGTTATTGAGTAAGTGGATCGAATTTTCGCTTGATTTTCTCAGGAGCGAATTATGATTGACAGACGTGAGTCTCTCCTTACACCTGCCATTGATTTAATCGGTCGGAATGTGTCAATGATTTTTGGACAACAATAGTTCGAATTTAGTGTAGTGCTTCTTCGGTAGATGAAGAAGCAGGTTTGTTGATCCAAACCTCATCTGGAATAGGGTGAGGTTTGGGTATACCCTT
>JBFMBE010000191.1:0-6418 GCA_040755275.1 Thermodesulfobacteriota bacterium
ATATCCCAAGTTTGGCCATCCGCCCGATCTTACGAGCTCGGGCTGCTGAGTTTTTCCGCTGCTGAGCAAAATTCACCCGCCTTCCTGCGGGTCAAATAAGAGTGCCTGACTTTTTGCGGGGGCATCAATGATGATGGCCCCGCAAAAAGTCGCTAACCACCGATTTCCATTCGAAGCCGGGCCTGAGCATGGCGGTGCATATGCCTTTTGATGCTGCAGCGGATACTTGTTTAAAGCCGCCGGAGATCGTTAGGCCGGGCGGCGTTCAACAACAAACATTTGTTTGAAAATCTAACTGTTGTAGCTTACTGGTCTGTATCGAATGACTGACCCAATGCCCGGCCCTTACGAGCTCGGGCGGCTGAGTGCATCCCCCGCAGCGAAACAGACCTATGTCCTGCCATATGAGGATTACGAGAACGACTGACTCTTGGAGACTTCATCCAGGATAAAGCCGATCCACAAGAGCACGACATCACAACGTTCTGGAAGCATTCCCGAGGAGATGGCATGAAACGGTATCGCGTGTTGGTTGTCGATGATGAAGCGGATTTTCTCGAAACCCTTGTCATTCGATTGAACAGAAGAGGGTATGAAGCGGTGGGTGTCGAAAGCGGGGAAAAGGCTATCGAGGCCTTGAAACATCAGCCTTTTGACGTGATCGTTCTCGACATCAAGATGCCCGGCGGCATGGATGGGATCGAAACCCTTCGGGAAATCAAGAAAACGTGGCCGGACCCGGAAGTAATCCTGTTGACCGGTCATGGCTCCATTGAAACGAGCATCGAAGGGGTGAAATTGGGAGCCTTCGATTATTTGTTGAAACCGGTACGTATCGACGAATTGCTCGAAAAAATGACATTGGCACTGGAAAAACAGGAATTGGAGGAAGAACAGGCATGATCCGAAGATCCTATCCCATCTTGACGGCGGAAGAGGCGGTTTCCATCATCCAACATGGAGATACGGTATCTTTCAGTGGATTTTCGCCGGCTGGTGCCGCAAAAGCCGTTCCACGAGCCATCGCTCGACGGGCGAAAGAAGAGCACACCAAAGGACGTCCCTTTCAGCTTCGCGTATTGACCGGGGCATCGAGCGGGAAAAGCGTCGATGAGGAACTGGCCCAAGCGGATGCCATCGCCTGGCGGGCGCCCTACATGGGAGAGGCTGCCCTGCGAAAACGGATCAATGCCGGGAATGTCGAATATGTCGATATCCATTTGTCGCACCTGCCGCAACTCATCAGTTTTGGATTTCTCGGCAAGATCGATGTGGCAGTCATCGAAGCCACTGAAATCACCTCCGACGGACGGGTGTTTCTCACCACATCGATCGGTGCGTCGCCGACCTACCTGCAGGAGGCCCGCAAGGTCATCATCGAGATCAACCAAAGACATAGCAAACGGCTTCGCGAAATGGCGGATATCATCCGGGTTCCAAGGCCCCCCCACCGAAGCCCCATTCCCATCTTCGACCCACTGTCCAAGATCGGCTGGTCCTATGCTACCGTTGACCCGGAAAAAGTGATCGGTATCGTCGAAAACAATGAACCGGATCTGCTGGACGATTTCCCGCCCTCGGATACCATCAGCGAGCAAATCGCTGAACATATCGTCGGCTTTCTGGTGAATGAAATCCGGTGTGGTCGCATTCCGGAAAGCTTCCTGCCGCTTCAGGCAGGAGTTGGGTCTCTATCGAACGGTGTCATGGCTGCCTTGGGGCAGGCAACGGACATTCCGGCTTTCAAGATGTATACGGAAGTGTTTCAGGACTCCCAAGTGGACCTGATGGAATCGGGAAAGCTGTTGGGTGCAAGCGCATGCGCCCTCACGGTTTCCCGCAGACAGCTGGACCGGATCGTGGACAATATGGATTTCTTCGCCGAACGAATCGTCCTGCGCCCTCAGGAAATATCCAACCACCCCGGCATCATCCGCAGGTTGGGGGTCATCGCCATGAATACGGCGCTCGAGGCGGACATTTACGGAAATGTCAACTCCACCCACATCTGCGGGATGGATATCATGAACGGCATCGGCGGAAGCGGAGAGTTCACCCGCAATGGGTATCTGGCCATCTTCATGACGCCGTCGATCGCGAAAAACGGCGCCATTTCCTGCATTGTGCCGATGTGCCCCCATATCGACAACAACGAGCATTCGGTTCAGGTTCTGGTAACCGAGCAGGGACTTGCCGATCTGCGAGGCCTGGGCCCCGTCCAACGCGCCAAGACCATCATCGATACATGCGCCCATCCCATGTACCGGGATTACCTGCACCGGTATCTGGAAACGGCTCGCCAGGGGCACATCCGCCACAACCTCGAAACCTGCTATGAACTGCATCGCAATTTTCTGACGACAGGGTCGATGTTGGGAAACATCGGGGTTGGTGACAAGAACTGATGCATTCCGTTATCTAGGAGAAAATTGTAAAACGTTGTCTTCATCCCTATTTTGTTGGTTTCGGGCCTGAGCATGGCAGAAAGATGCCCGCCGAGTCGGCACAGGTTTCACCCCCCCGCCGACCGAAGACCACGTATCTCCTTGCTTCTTGCGACCCCACCCCTTTCAAGTGGATGGATAACGCTTTCTTTCTACATCCATGGATGTTCGAATGAGAAAATATCGCAAATCGTTTTTTCCGGATTACCGAGACTTCCCGGGAGAAAACATACCGGAATTGATCGACCAGATCCTGGACGTCGATCCCATCGCGTTCGATGAATCCCATTCGGAATTAGGTCCTGTCGAAGCGGATCGATGCGTTTTCACCAAGCCTTCCGTTGAAACGCTCAATCAGGAATGGCTTTGTGCCTATTTCGATGGACACATCGATTTCCATCCCGGCATGATCGATGCCTATCTGGATGAAGCCAATGCCGACAGCCCCAATTACGATTTATTTTACCGGTATTTCCAACAGGGGACGCCCAACCTGAAGAAGTTGCTGCTGGCATGCATCGAGCGTTACCCGTCGGATCCTGCCCTGCTGAACGATCTGGCTCATGTACATGCACATGCCTTTATGCTGGAAGAGCTTGCGGAAGGTTATCGGAGGGCCTGCCGATTGGAAACCGATCCCGAAGCCTTCGCTGAACTGGTGCAGGGATATTTTTTCAATACGGTTTCGGATGATTTCGATGCATTCTACGATCTTCGCACCCTCTTTCAGAACGATCCCGAAAAGTCGGCGATTATCGACTATCTGATCGAACACCTCGGTCTGGAAGAATCGCCCCCTTTGCCGTGAAATACGTCAGATTCAAAATGGTTCTTGACAAAATCGCCATCTCAAATAAAAATAAAGAGTTTTTTGAACCTTTCGATTTTCATTCAAGGAGGAACCATGTACGCTGTAGTGGCTACCGGCGGAAAACAATATCGGGTCGAGCCGGAACAGGTGTTGCGTGTGGAAAAGCTGCCGGGAAACAAAGGGGACCGGATATCCTTCGATCAGGTGCTCCTCTATCACGATGGCGAGCAGCTACGGATCGGACAACCCACCCTTTCCGACATTCGGGTCAGCGGTAAGATCCTCGAGCAAGGCAAATACCGCAAGATCATCGTTTTCAAATCGAAGCGTCGAAAAGGCTATCACAAGAAATTCGGCCATCGTCAGCACTACACCGCTGTTCAGATCGATGGCATCGAAGCGGCATAAGAAGGAGTCGGCATCATGGCGCACAAGAAAGCAGGCGGAAGCTCCAGAAACGGCAGAGACAGCAATCCACAGTATCGGGGGATCAAGCGATACAGTGGAGAACGGGTTACGGCGGGAACCATTCTGGTTCGACAGGTAGGCACCAAGATTCATCCGGGCGCGAATGTCGGCCTTGGTAAGGACTACACGCTCTTTGCCCTGATCGACGGGATCGTGGCCTATGAGCGCGATGGCAGAATCCGTAAAAAAGTGAGTGTTCATGCCGGGTGAAATTCATCGATGAAGCAGTGATCCTGGTAGAGTCCGGGCACGGCGGCCGAGGCGGGTTGAGTTTCCGACGCGAGAAATTCGTCCCGAAAGGCGGCCCGGACGGCGGCAACGGCGGTAAAGGCGGAGATGTCGTTCTGAGGGCTTCTTTGCGCAAGAGAACCCTGTACGATTTTACCCATCGCCGATCCTTCAAGGCGGAAAACGGCGCAAACGGTTCCGCAAACATGCGGACCGGCCGGGACGGTGACGATCTGGTCATCGAAATTCCGGCCGGTACCATGGTGCTCAACGCCCAGACCGGGGAGCTGATCCACGATTTCACCCAGGATGACGAGCAGGTGGTCCTGCTGACCGGGGGGCGGGGGGGCAAAGGCAATGCCCATTTCAAAACCGCCACCCACCAGACCCCCCGATTCTCCCAGCCCGGAGAGCCCGGAAAATCCCTGGAAATCAAACTGGTTCTCAAACTCATTGCCGATGTGGGCCTCGTCGGTCTGCCCAATGCCGGAAAATCCACACTTCTTTCAGCCATTTCCGCAGCCACCCCGAAAATCGCCGATTACCCGTTCACAACCCTCGTTCCCAATCTTGCCGTCGTCTACCCCCCGAACAGCGAGCCGTTCATCGCTGCCGACATTCCAGGTCTGATCGAAGGAGCGCACACAGGCGCCGGACTGGGTACTCGCTTTCTCAGACACATCGAACGGACCCGAATTCTGGTTCATCTGCTCGACGCCTCCGTCATCGACCCGCAGGACCCGCTGCGGGATTACCGCACGATTGAAGCCGAACTCCACCGGTTCAATCCATCCCTGAGCGAAAGACCCCGACTGATCGTTCTGAACAAACTGGATGTCGAACATGCCAAAGCCCTTGCGGATCGCTTCGAAGAGGCGGTATCGCCGGCCGAAGTGCTCCGGATATCGGCAAAGACCGGTATGGGAACAGATACCCTGATTCGCCAACTGACCCGGATATTGGATCACCATGGAATGCCTCGACCGTAAACCCTATTTCGATGATGCGCGACGGATTGTCGTCAAGGTCGGCAGCAATGTCCTCACGGAAGATGACGGACTGAACCTCAAGGTCGTTCGGTCCATCAGTCGTCAGATCTGCAGGTTGATCGACCGGGGACTTGAAGTCATTTTGGTCTCCTCCGGCGCCATGGCCGCAGGAATCCGAAAGATCGGCCTTGCAAGAAGACCGGATGAAATTCCCAAGCGCCAGGCCGTTTCCGCCGTCGGTCAGGCGGGTCTCATCATGGAATATGAGAACGCCTTCGAACGCTACGGCAACAAGGTCGCCCAGATTCTGCTGACCGGAGACAATCTGAGCAACCGCAAGATGTATCTCAACGCCCGCAATACCTTGCATACCCTTCTGGCATGGCAGGTCGTCCCCATCATCAACGAGAACGACACGGTCGCCATCGAGTCCATCAAGTTCGGAGACAACGACAACCTCGCCGCTCAGATCACCTTGATGATGGACGCAGACATGCTAATCGTTCTCAGCGACATCGACGGCCTCTACGACAAGGATCCAAGACAATATCCGGATGCCCGGCTGATTCCCGTCATCACCCAGTTCAGCCGCACCATCGAAAGACAGGCGAGCGCCATTCCGGGCTCTCTCGGAACCGGAGGCATGCTCACCAAAGTCAAGGCGGCACGAAAGGTGACCTCGGGCGGCGTCCCGATGGTCATCGCAAACGGCAACATTCCGGATGTATTGGAAAAACTCTTCGAGGGCGAGGCCATCGGAACGTTTTTCGTTCCTGGAACAGAACGCATGGCCAAGCGCAAATGCTGGATCGGCTATTCCATCAAACCCGAGGGCAGCCTGACGATCGATGACGGCGCAGTCACGGCCATCGTCCGACGTGGCAAGAGTTTGCTGCCGAGCGGTATTCTGGATGTGGAAGGGGATTTCGGGGTTGGGGCCGGTGTTCAGTTCAAGGACCTCCGGGGGGAAATCCTCGGTGTGGGCCTGGTCAATTACAGCGCAACCGACATTCGGAAAATCAAGGGGCTTCAGACACACCGCATCGCGGAGACCTTGGGGGAAAAACCCTACGACGAAGTCATTCATCGGGACAACCTCGTCATCACGGAACGATGTGCGTAGGGTAGAAGTCAGAAGACAGAAGTCAGGAATGCCAAGACCGAAGGGTGAAGAATCTGGATGAGTTACGATGTAATCACTTCTGATGGCCTCGCAAAAAGTCGCCAACCACCGCTTTTCCTTCAAAGCCGGGCCTCCAGCAGGAGGGCGGTGTTTTGCGAAGCAGCGGAAACTGTTTGAAGCAGCCGGAGATCGTTGGATCGGGCGGAGATGCTTTATCGATATCCGTTAGAAAAACATCATGTTGCAACTCAGCAATCCTATATCCCAAGTTTGGCCATCCGCCCGATCTTACGAGCTCGGGCTGCTGAGTTTTTCCGCTGCTGAGCAAAATTCACCCGCCTTCCTGCGGGTCAAA
>JBFMBE010000192.1:0-6296 GCA_040755275.1 Thermodesulfobacteriota bacterium
CCGGGGCAGGCACCACCAGGCCGGCAACGGCCTCTTCCATCGCAGACAGAATCTCCACCCGCTTGATGGAGTCGATCCCGAGGTCGGCTTCGATGTCCATGTCGAGCCCCAATACATCCACCGGATAACCGGTGAGGCGGCTGACGACATCGAGAAGAACGGATGCGATGGATGGAACCGTTTCCGTGCAGGCATTCGGCGCTGCAGCCATCGGGCTGGTCTCCCGGAAGCGATCTGCTTCAGGTGGCATCGACATCCGATGGGTGCCGGATGTGGCAGGATGCCTATCGTTGGCTTCTTGAGCTTCTTTCGGAACAGCATGACTCCGATAGCCGTTTGCGGCTTGGACCCGATGGCCCGAGGGAAGGCTGGAGTCCACGGTGCGACTGTCTGTCCCAGGGCTGTTGGGAATAACCGGACGACGGACCTCCGTCAGCCGAAGCTCGTTGTCCGACATCCCAACAACAGCCGCAGGCGGTCCACTCAGTATCTGTTGAACGAGGCGCATGGCTTCGGCTTGGGTAGCGAGAAACTGCTGATGGAGTTCGGCCGTCTGACGTTGGATCGCCTCGATGGATCGGATTCCCTGTTGAAGGGTCTCATGCCAGGAAGGGGTTTCGGAACAGGAAGCAGAAACAGGTTTGGGTTGCATCGGATTCTCGGTCGACCAGCGGGACATCGGTTCCGCAATGGATGGGGTTTTGGGTTTGGTTGTTTCAGAAAACGGCTTCACGACCGCATTCGCTACAGGAAACGTTTGCGGATGTCTGTAATTGGCTCCGCAGATGCGCACACTCATGGCGGGTTTGCGGGTCTCGTCCGGCCTCGGATGGCCTGGGTTCCATCGATCGAGGACGACCGGATATCCGGCTGCAGCAAGGCTGCACAGCACATGGGCAAGATCCATGCAAGCGTTGCCTGTCCCTCGATCCATCGACAGGATCCTGACGGCAGGCATCGGAGTTCCGCAGCCTGCCGTCATCTCCCGCACCAGCCCGCTCAGGACCGTCTTCGGTCCAACCTCCAGAAAGACGCCGATCCCCCGATCCCGCATGGCTTGGATGCAGGAGACGAAATCGACGGTGGATGCGATCTGATCCGCCAGGCGAAGACGAAGGGCATCGGCCTCATCCGGAAACGGTTTTCCATCCGCATTCGACAGCACGACCCGTTCCGACGGATGGATCGTTTCCAGCCGCAGGGCCTCCAGGAACCGATCGACTGCCGGCCGCATGGCCGGGCTGTGAAAGGCTGCGGATACCGGCAGCCGGACGGAGCGAACGCCCCGGGCATCGCACAAGAGCTTCGCCCGTTCGATGGCATCGAGGGGGCCGGAGAACACCTGCTGTCGGGGTGCGTTTCGGTTTGCCAGAACCAGGGAGGCGACGTCCCGGCACAGGTCCTTCGAAACGGATTCCTCGGCCAAGACAGCGATCATACCGCCCGATGACTGCAAGGCCGCTTCTGCCATCCATCGGCCTCGGGCCACGGAAAGGCGGATGAAGGCATCCCGTTCGATCCGCCCCGCAGCATGCAGGGCACAGAGTTCTCCGTAGCTGTGACCGCAGAAGACATCCGCGGAGACACCGAAACCGTGGAGCACGGACCACATCCCGATCGACACGGCACCGATGGCCGGTTGGGCGATATCGGTCGTTCCAAGCCGCTTGCTCAGGTCTGCGGGACAGACATCCGAGCCGGAATTCAGGACATCGTAGAATGCAGCCGGATCCGACAGGGCGGCACCCATGGCCTCGAGAAGCGAGAAGGCCGATGGAAAGCGGACGAACCAGTCCTTGGCCATGCCGGGTTTCTGGCTGCCCTGCCCCGGAAAGAGAATACCGAGCTTCGGCGGATTGGGGCCGGAGCCGAAGTACACCGTTTCGGCAAGCACCGGTTCCAGATCGCCCCCGCCTTCTCGGATCATCCGCTGGGCGGCCCGCAAATCGGCCAGCCACCCCTGCCCCTCGGCATCCGTTGCAGTTGTCCGAACGACGGCCAGCAGCCGAAACCGACCGTCCGCCCGGAAACTCCTCCGGGTTTCTTCAGCCAACACCGGCAGCCGTTCTGGACAAGAAGCCGCCCGCTCGACCCATCGCTCGACGCCATCGGAGAGATCCGATCGATCCGCAGCCGAAAACGCCACAATCTGGACACCTTCGTCCCAAAGGACATCGGTGCGCTTCGGATCGGCTTCCTCCAAAACGACATGAAAATTGCTGCCGCCGAACCCGAAGGAGCTGACGGCAGCCCTACGGGGTGGCCCGTCCGGCGGACGGAGCCAGGCTCTTGTAGCTGTGTTCAGCTCGAACGGCCCTTCGTCGATCCCCAGCTCCGGATCCGGCCGATCGACCTTGATCGTGGGCGGCAGCACTTTGTGATGCAGACTGAGGACGGCCTTGATGAGGCCTGCCGCTCCTGCTGCGGCCTTGGTATGCCCGATCTGAGACTTGACCGATCCAAGGACATGGCGCTTTGCCGAACCGGCCTTCCCGGCTCCGCAATACACCCGGCGAAGAGCCTCCACTTCCACCCGGTCACCGACGCGGGTGCCCGTACCGTGAGCCTCGATCAGCCCGACCGTCGTCGGATCGATCCCCGCAGCTTCATAGGCCTTGCGCAGCGCCTGGACCTGCCCTTCCACCCGAGGAGCGTAAATGCTCTGGCTTTTTCCGTCGCTCGAAGCCCCCAACCCCCGAATGACGGCATACACCCGGTCGCCGTCCCGTTGCGCGTCGGCCAAGCGTTTGAGCACCACCATGCCGATCCCTTCGCCGAGAAGGGTTCCGTCTGCTTCGGCCGAAAAGGGACGGATGTCTCCCGTTTTGGACAGAAGGCCCGACTGGCTGAAGCACATGTGCATGAAGATGTCGTTCAGGGTATCCACGCCGCCGGTGATCACAAGATCCGAGCGGCCGCCTTCGAGTTCCTGAAGGGCGAGATTCAGCGCAGCCAGCGAACTGGCGCATGCCGCATCCACAACACAGTTGGGTCCTCGAAGATCGAGGCGGTTGGCGATACGCCCGGCGACCACGTTTCCGAGAAGACCGGGAAAGCTGTTTTCCTGCCAGCGCACATAGCAGGCCGCGATCCGTTCGATGACCGTCTCGGCCGTGGCCGGGTCGACGCCCGCTTCGGCAAGCGCCCGCCGCCAGTGCGGATGCCCCAGACGAGAAGCCAGTGGAATGGTGAGTTCCTGGGTTCCCGTAACTCCCAGGATGACGGCTGCCTTGTCCCGATCAAAGGGCCGATCGAGATACCCGGCATCCTCGAGGGCAGCCCGGGCCACAACGAGACCCAACAGCTGGGAGGTATCGGTGGCATCGAGGTTGGCGGGCGGAATGCCAAAAGCGGCGGGATCGAAGTCGATTTCCGGAAGAAAGCCGCCCCGGGTGCAGTACACGCAATCGGGGGCCTTGGGGTTGGCATCGAAATAGTCGGCCCTGGACCAGTGGGTTGGCGGAACCTCGCCGATGCAATCGACCCCGTTGACGATCGTGTTCCAGAATTCCCGGGCGTTTCTCGAACCCGGAAACAGGCAGCCGATGCCGATCACGGCGATGGGACAAGCGGGTTGCATCATTGCAGCCACTCCATCGGAGCAGCGGGCGTAAGCTTTTCTGAAATGCCTCGAACTCGATCGCAACGCCCAGGCTTAATCCACGCCCCGAAGCCTACGGTCGACCGAAACCGCTCCTCGGCCTGAATCGCCGATTGCATTTCGTTCTCCCGCTGCAGCACGGCCGCCTCCCCCAACAGGGCCAAGGCCACATCCACCACTTTTCGGTTGTCGGGATCTTCGAAGGGGGTACCCTCGGCCCACGCATTGAAAGCTCCCATGGCGGGCCCGCACCAGATCTGATAGTCCATGCGCCTTTCGGAAACGGCCCGCTTGGCCCATAGGGAGGATTGCCCCAAATAGGAGCGGAACAGGAGGGCCATGCGGTGTTTGGGATCGCGTTCGGCCCTGAGGAGCTCATCGGGCTTGCGGGCCTGAAAGTATTTCCGGGTCGATTCCCATTCTGCCTCGAGGCTTCTGCGGAAATAATCCTGTTCGAGCGTTTTCCGAACGGCTTCCGGAAGCGCTTCGAGGCTGTCGTACCGCCGGTAGAGATCGTAGAGTTTCTGGGCCTTCTGGGCAAACCAGGTGCCGCGCTTCAACACCTGCACGTTCACGCCCATTTCGAACATATCGGCGCTGGGCGCCATGGCCACGTCGGCCTGACGGGTTTCGCACAGCAGTTTTCGGATTTCGGGTGCAACACCGGCCTCGACGCAGGACTGGTTGATGGAGCCGGTCTGGATGTAGTCCGCCCCCATCGCAAAGGCCGCGGCAACCGCCTGGGGGGTGCCGATGCCACCGGCAAGCCCGAGAAACACCGGTCGATCGTAGCCATGTTGCCGAAGGAGCCGATCCCGCAGGGCCGAGATGGTCGGGAACAAGGCGATGGCGGGTCGGTTGTCGGTATGTCCACCGGAATCGGCTTCCGCGGTGAGGGCATCGCACATGGGCACCCGGCGGGCCAGTTCCGCCTGATCCCGTGTAAGACGGCCGGAATCGACCAGGAAAGCGACGAGTTTGTCGGGAGCGGGAGATAGAAATTTTCGGGCGACTTCTTCCCGGGAAATCTTGGCCATCACCCGATTGGGACAAACGATGCGGCCGGAAGGATCGACATGGATGCCCGAAAGGCGGTATCGGACCAGGGCCGGGGTGAGGTTCATGAAGGCGGAGGCTTCGATTCGATCGATGCCTGCGCGCAGGTAGCGATCGACGACATGGGATTCGAGCTCCGGATCGAAGGGACTGTGAATCAGGTTGAAGCCGAAGGGTCTCGGCGGAATCAGCCGAACCGCCCGATCCACCCATCCGCTCAGTTCATCGGGCGTCATACCGGCTGCACCGAAAAAGCCCATCATCCCGGCTTCGGCTGCGGCACGCACCATATCGAGGGAGCTGATCCCCCGCGCCATCGACCCCATGACATAGGCATAGTGCAGATTCCAGGCGCGTTTGAAGGCCGGGTTGCCCCACTGCTCGGCCGACATCGGAAACACTATCCGGATGACCGGAAAGACGGGTTCATCCGGCACCGCGGTTCGCACATCGACGAACGTGCCTCCCTCTGCCAGGGCGGGCCCATCCGGGGTACTGACGACAGTGAGGGGTCCCTCGGTGGTGCGGGCCGCTTCCAACAGCGCCTCTGGCCCCACCACGGGCAACCGATGCGACGGTATCCATCCGATATCCACAGATGGGAAATGAATATCAACAGAGGGGCGGTACGGTTTGATGGAAAGACTCCGTTCGGTCACAAGGTTTTCAGTGAATGGTCCAATCGGAACGCCGGATTTCGGCAGGAACGTCGGACACCTGACTGGGGTGTCGGGGAACATCCTCTTGGGAAACATCGTTTCACGAGCCGACCCGCATCGAGGCTGCCAGCGGGTCGGCGCATCCGGGAAAACGTGAATTGCCCGGCAGGAATAGGGAATTTCAAAATAGGGATTTTTAAACAAATTGCCTTTCGGTGTCAAGTAAGATAGAAAGTAAGGGAAATGGAGAAAAGGCGAAGGGCTATCGGGTGCAGATGATGCGCTTGCAAAAAGTCAGGCACTCTCATTTGACCCGCAGGAAGGCGGGTGAATTTTGCTCAGCAGCGGAAAAACTCAGCAGCCCGAGCTCGTAGGATCGGGCGGATGGCCAAACTTGGGATATAGGGTTGCTGAGTTGTAACAGGATGTTTTTCAAACGAATATCGATAAAGCATCTCCGCCCGATCCAACGATCTCCGGCTGCTTCAAACAGTTTCCGCTGCTTCGCAAAACACCACCCGCCCTCCTGCTGGAGGCCCGGCTTTGAAGGAAAAGCGGTGGTTGGCGACTTTTTGCGAGCCCATCACAGATGATTGACCAGGGATTAGTGTGATGGGTTGGAGGCGATGGATCCTGGTGGAGGTGGTCGTTTCCCGGATTCACCCGAGGGTATCGTAAAAGAACCGTCACGCATGCCCACCATCGGCATTCGGAACATCGTATGACTGTAACGAAAGAACCATTCATCCTGTATTTCATCATCCTCTCCGGCCTGTGTATCGGAAGCTTTCTAAACGTTTGTATTCACAGACTGCCTCGGGAGGAATCGATTGTGTTTCCCAAATCCCGCTGCCCGAAGTGCGGGCATCCCCTCGCCTGGTACGACAACCTGCCGGTCATCGGTTTTTTGCTGCTTCGGGCCAAATGCCGCCACTGCGGCATGCCCATTTCCCTGCGCTACCCCCTCGTCGAGATCATCA
>JBFMBE010000193.1:0-6241 GCA_040755275.1 Thermodesulfobacteriota bacterium
CCGGGGCAGGCACCACCAGGCCGGCAACGGCCTCTTCCATCGCAGACAGAATCTCCACCCGCTTGATGGAGTCGATCCCGAGGTCGGCTTCGATGTCCATGTCGAGCCCCAATACATCCACCGGATAGCCGGTGAGGCGGCTGACGACATCGAGAAGAACGGATGCGATGGATGGAACCGTTTCCGTGCAGGCATTCGGCGCCGCAGCCATCGGGCTGGTCTCCCGGAAGCGATCTGCTTCAGGTGGCATCGACATCCGATGGGTGCCGGATGTGGCTGGATGCATATCGTTGGCTTCTTGGGCTTCTTTTGGAACGGCATGGCTCCGGTAGCCGTTTGCGGCTTGGATCCGATGGCCCGAGGAAAGGCTGGTGTCCACGGTGCGACTGTCTGTTCCAGGGCTTTCGGCGATCACCGGACGACGGACCTCCGTCAGCCGAAGCTCGTGGTCCGACATCCCGGCAACAGCCACCGGTGGTCCACTCAGTATCTGTTGAACGAGGCGCATGGCTTCGGCTTGGGTAGCGAGAAACTGCTGATGGAGTTCGGCCGTCTGACGTTGGATCGCCTCGATGGATCGGATCCCCTGTTGAAGGGTCTCATGCCAGGAAGGGGTTTCGGAACAGGAAGAAGAAACAGGTTTGGGTTGCATCGGATTCTCGGTCAACCAGCGGGATATCGGTTCCGCATTGGATGGGGTTTTGGATTTGGTTGTTTCAGAAAACGGCTTCTCAACCGCATTCGCTACGGGAAGCGTTTGCGGATGCCTGTAATTGGCTCCGCAGATGCGCACACTCATGGCGGGTTTGCGGGCCTCGTCCGACTTCGGATGGCCTGGGTTCCATCGATCGAGGACGACCGGATGTCCGGCTGCAGCAAGGCTGCACAGCACATGGGCAAGATCCATGCAAGCGTTGCCTGTCCCACGATCCATCGACAGGATCCTGACTGCAGGCATCGGAGTTCCGCAGCCTGCAGTCATCTCCCGCACCAGCCCGCTCAGGACCGTCTTCGGTCCAACCTCCAGAAAGACGCCGATCCCTTGATCCCGCATGGCTTGGATGCAGGAGACGAAATCGACGGTGGATGCGATCTGATCCGCCAGGCGAAGACGCAGGGCATCGGCCTCATCCGGAAACGGTGTTCCATCCGCATTCGACAGCACGACCCGTTCCGGCGGATGGATCGTTTCCAGCCGCAGGGACTCCAGGAACCGATCGACTGCCGGCCGCATGGCCGGGCTGTGAAAGGCTGCGGATACCGGCAGCCGGACGGATCGAATGCCCCGGGCATCGCAAAAGAACTTCGCCCGTTCGATGGCATCGAGGGAGCCGGAGAACACCTGCTGGCGGGGTGTGTTTCGGTTCGCCAGAACCAGGGAGGCGACGTCCCGGCACAAGTCCTTCGAAACGGACTCCTCGGCCAAGACAGCGATCATGCCGCCCGGTGACTGCAAGGCCGCTTCGGCCATCCATCGGCCTCGGGCCACGGAAAGACGGATGAAGGCATCCCGTTCGATCCGCCCCGCCGCATGCAGGGCACAAAGTTCTCCGTAGCTGTGACCGCAGAAGACATCCGCGGAGACACCGAATCCGTGGAGCACGGACCACATCCCGATCGACACGGCACCGATGGCCGGTTGGGCGATATCGGTCGTTCCAAGCCGCTTGCTCAGGTCCGTTGGATCGACATCCGAGCCGGGATTCAGGACATCGTAGAATGCAGCCGGATCCGACAGGGCGGCACCCATGGCCTCGAGAAGCGAGAGGGCCGACGGAAAGCGGACGAACCAGTCCTTGGCCATGCCGGGTTTCTGGCTGCCCTGCCCCGGAAAGAGAATACCGAGCTTCGGCGGATTGGGGCCGGAGCCGAAGTACACCGTTTCGGCAATCACCGGTTCCCGATCGCCTCCGCCTTCTCGGATCATCCGCTGGGCGGCCCGCAAATCGGCCAGCCACCCCTGCCCCTCGGCATCCATTGCAGTTGTCCGAACGACGGCCAGCAGCCGAAACCGATCGTCCGCCCGGAAACTTCTCCGGGTTTCTTCAGCCAGCACCGGCAGCCGTTCCGGTCGGGAAGCCGCCCGCTCGACCCAGCGCTCGACGCCATCGGAGAGATCCGATCGATCCGCAGCCGAAAACGCCACAATCTGGACGCCGTCGTCCCAGATGACATCGGTCCGCTGTGGATCGGCTTCTTCCAGAACGACGTGGAAATTGCTGCCGCCGAATCCGAAGGAGCTGACAGCAGCCCTACGGGGTAGTCCGTCCGGCGGACGGAGCCAGGCCCTCGCCTCTGCGTTCAGCTCGAACGGCCCTTCCTCGATCCCAAGCTCCGGGTCCGGCCGATCGACCTTGATCGTGGGCGGCAGCACCTTGTGATGCAGGCTGAGAACGGCCTTGATGAGGCCTGCCGCTCCTGCTGCGGCCTTGGTGTGCCCGATCTGAGACTTGACCGAACCAAGGACATGGCGCCTTGCGGAACCGGCCCTGCCGGCTCCGGAATACACCCGGCGAAGAGCTTCCACTTCCACCCGGTCACCGACGCGGGTGCCCGTACCGTGGGCTTCGATCAGTCCGACCGTCTGCGGATCGATCCCTGCAGCTTCATAGGCCTTGCGCAGAGCCTGCACCTGCCCTTCCACCCGGGGGGCGTAGATACTCTGGCTCTTTCCGTCGCTCGAAGCCCCCAACCCCCGAATGACGGCATAGATTCGGTCGCCGTCCCGCTCGGCGTCGGCCAGACGCTTGAGCACCACCATGCCGATTCCTTCGCCGAGAAGAGTTCCGTCTGCTTCGGCCGAAAAAGGGCGGATGTCTCCGGTTTTGGACAGAAGGCCCGACTGGCTGAAGCACATGTGCATGAAGATGTCGTTCAGGGTATCCACGCCGCCTGTGATCACCAGATCCGATCGGCCGCTTTCCAGCTCTTGAAGGGCGAGATTCAACGCAGCCAGCGAACTGGCACATGCCGCATCCACCACACAATTGGGTCCTCGAAGATCGAGTCGGTTGGCGATACGCCCGGCGACCACGTTTCCGAGAAGACCGGGAAAGCTGTTTTCCTGCCAACGCACATAACCGGCCGATATCCGTTCGATGACCGTCTCGGCCGTGGCCGGATCGACACCCACATCGGCAAGTGCCCGTCGCCAGTGCGGATGCCCCAGCCGGGAGGCCAACGGAATGGTGAGTTCCTGCGTGCCCGTGACCCCCAGGATGACGGCTGCCTTGTCCCGATCAAAAGGTCGATCGAGATATCCGGCATCCTCGAGGGCGGCCCGTGCCACAACAAGGCCCAACAGCTGGGAGGTATCGGTGGCCTCGAGATTGGCCGGCGGAATACCGAAGGCGGCAGGATCGAAGTCGATTTCCGGAAGAAATCCTCCCCGGGTGCAGTATACGCGATCGGGGGACTTGGGGTCGGCATCGAAATAATCGGCCCTCGACCAGTGGGTCGGAGGAACCTCGTCGATGCAATCGAGACCGTTGACGATCGTGTTCCAGAATTCCCGGGGATTTCTCGAACCCGGAAACAAGCAGCCGATACCGATCACGGCGACGGGACATGCAGGGCGCGTCATTGCAGGCACTCCATCGGCGCAGCAGACCTCCGCTTTTCTGAAACACCTCGAACCCGATCGCTGCATCCAGGCTTGAACCACACTCCGAGGCCCACGGTCGACCGAAACCGCTCCTCGGCCTGAATCGCGCGATGCATTTCGTTCACCCGCTGCAGTACGGCCGCCTCCCGCAGCAGGGTCAGGGCCACATCCACCACGTTTCGGTTGTCGGGATGTTCGAAGGGGGTGCCCTCGGCCCATGCATTGAATGCTCCCATGGCGGGCCCGCACCATATCTGGTAGTCCATTCGCCTTTCGGCAACCGCCTGCTTGGCCCAGAGGGAGGATTGCCCCAGATAGGAGCGGAACACGAGGGCCATGCGGTGTTTGGGATCGCGCTCCGCCCGGAGGAGTTCATCGGGCTTGCGAACCTGAAAGTATTTCCGAGTCGATTCCCATTCGGACTCGAGGCTTCTGCGGAAATACTCCTGCTCGAGGGTACGGCGGACGGCCTCCGGAAGCGCTTCGAGGCTGTCGTACCGCCGGTAGAGATCGTAGAGTTTCTGGGCCTTCTGGGCGAACCAGGTGCCCCGCTTCAGCACCTGCACGTTGACGCCCATTTCGAACATATCGGCGCTGGGCGCCATGGCTACGTCGGCCTGACGGGTTTCGCTCAGGAGCTTTCGGATTTCGGGTGCGACGCCGGCCTCGACGCAAGACTGGTTGATGGAGCCGGTCTGGATGTAGTCCGCCCCCATCGCGAAGGCTGCAGCAACGGCCTGGGGAGTTCCGATACCCCCGGCAAGCCCGAGAAACACCGGTCGATCGTAGCCATGTTGCCGAAGGAGCCGATCCCGCAGGGCCGAGATGGTCGGGAACAAGGCGATGGCGGGCCGGTTGTCGGTGTGTCCACCGGAATCGGCTTCCGCGGTGAGGGCATCGCACATGGGCACCCGGCGGGCCAGCTCCGCCTGATCCCGTGTAAGACGGCCGGAATCGACCAGGTAAGCGACGAGTTTGTCGGGAGCAGGAGATAGAAATTTTCGGGCGACTTCTTCCCGGGAAACCTTGGCCATCACCCGATTGGGACAAACGATGCGACCGGAAGGATCGACATGGATGCCCGAAAGGCGGTATCGGACCAGGGCCGGGGTGAGGTTCATGAAGGCGGAGGCTTCGATCCGATCGATGCCTGCGCGCAGGTAGCGATCGACGACATGGGATTCGAGCTCCGGATCGAAGGGACTGTGAATCAGGTTGAAGCCGAAGGGTCTCGGCGGAATCAGCCGAACCGCCCGATCCACCCATCCGCTCAGTTCATCGGGCGTCATACCGGCTGCACCGAAAAAGCCCATCATCCCGGCTTCGGCTGCGGCACGCACCATATCGAGGGAGCTGATCCCCCGCGCCATCGACCCCATGACATAGGCATAGTGCAGATTCCAGGCGCGTTTGAAGGCCGGGTTGCCCCACTGCTCGGCCGACATCGGAAACACTATCCGGATGACCGGAAAGACGGGTTCATCCGGCACCGCGGTTCGCACATCGACGAACGTGCCTCCCTCTGCCAGGGCGGGCCCATCCGGGGTACTGACGACAGTGAGGGGTCCCTCGGTGGTGCGGGCCGCTTCCAACAGCGCCTCTGGCCCCACCACGGGCAACCGATGCGACGGTATCCATCCGATATCCACAGATGGGAAATGAATATCAACAGAGGGGCGGTACGGTTTGATGGAAAGACTCCGTTCGGTCACAAGGTTTTCAGTGAATGGTCCAATCGGAACGCCGGATTTCGGCAGGAACGTCGGACACCTGACTGGGGTGTCGGGGAACATCCTCTTGGGAAACATCGTTTCACGAGCCGACCCGCATCAAGGCTGCCAGCGGGTCGGCGCATCCGGGAAAACGTGAATTGCCCGGCAGGAATAGGGAATTTCAAAATAGGGATTTTTAAACAAATTGCCTTTCGGTGTCAAGTAAGATAGAAAGTAAGGGAAACGGAGAAAAGGCGAAGGGCTATCGGGTGCAGATGATACGCTCGCAAAAAGTCGCTAACCACCGATTTTCCTTCAAAGCCGTGCCTCCAGCAGGAGGGCGGTGTGTTGCGAAGCAGCAAAAACTGTTTGAAGCAGCCGGAGATCGTTGGATCGGGCGGACGCAATTCATTGATATTGGTTTGAAAAACGACTTGTTGGAAACCAGCAACCCATTCTTTTCATGTTGGCCATCCGCCCGATCCTACGAGCTCGGGCTGCTGAGTTTTTCCGCTGCTGAGCAAAATTCACCCGCCTTCCTGCGGGTCCATCCTGAGGGCCCGACTTTTTGCGGGGCCATCAACAGGCGGTCGTTCTCCAAATTCACCCCGAGAGTATCGTAAAAGAACCGTCACGCATGCCCACCATCGGCATTCGGAAAATCGTATGACTGTAACGAAAGAACCATTCATCCTGTATGTCATCATCCTCTCCGGCCTGTGTATCGGAAGCTTTCTAAACGTCTGTATCCACAGACTGCCTCGGGAGGAATCGATTGCGTTTCCCAAATCCCGCTGTCCGAAGTGCGGGCATCCCCTCGCCTGGTACGACAACCTGCCGGTCATCGGTTTTTTGCTGCTTCGGGCCAAATGCCGCCACTGCGGCATGCCCATTTCCCTGCGCTACCCCCTCGTCGAGATCATCA
>JBFMBE010000194.1:0-6186 GCA_040755275.1 Thermodesulfobacteriota bacterium
CAATGGCCAATACGGCGACAAACTCGGTACGGAGTTGGACATCGTCGTGACCTATGCCATCACCGAAGAGCTGAAGCTGGACGTGGTGGGTGCCTATCTGTGGGCGGACGATGTCGTCAACAAGGCCATCTATGCGAGCAATTCCGCAAATCCCTATGAATTCGGTGTTCAGCTGTCACTCGAATTCTGATGGCTGTCGGTTCCATGCGGATGTGAGAGAAATGGCATGAAAGGAAAGGCCGGAGCTTTTAGCTCCGGCCTTTCTGTTTTAGGGAAAATGGAGAAAGATTCCAGATTGAAGGAAAGGCTGGCGAATCTATCATCCTTGCCGGCTTCGCAAAAAGGCCGGATGCTATGTGGTGCTGTATTCCTCGTCGTAGCGGCGTACGTTTCGGTACGCCTCACTCCTCGGGATTTGCACTCCTTGCCTGCGGCCTTTTTTCGAAGCCGCCCATATGATGGACTTTTTGCGGGGCCATCATCCTTGATGGAGTCGCAAAAAGTCAGGAAGTCTCTGTCGAGTCGCGGGGTGACTGGGGAACCTTTTTCGCTGCTGCGAAAAAACTCAGCCGCCCGATCTCGTAGGATCGGACGGATGGCCAAACCATGAATACAGGCTCGTGGAATCGCAACGGCTTGCTTTTCAATGTCCATTCGTTCAAGCGCGTCCGTCCGATCCAACGATATCCGGCGGCTTCAAACACGTTTTCGCAGCAGTCTCAAAAGGCTTCCCCAGCCACCCCGCTTATTCCCGGCATTTCCCAAAAGCACGGGAAAAGCGACTTTTTGCGACGCCATCATCCTTGGTGGAGATGGCATTCCTGATCCCATTCCGGGCATGCTTCCTTCATCGGCTTGGAATATTTCAGCATGCATTCCCCGCATTCGAGATCGATATTCGGGACGTTTCCATATTTGGCCTTGATTTCTTCAGGGGTCATGACGGTCAGTTGGGTGCATCCGCATTTCGGGCAAACCGCCTGAATGGAATAACGTTTTTTGGACATGATGGAACCTCCTGTTGGTGATAGTTGTTGCCAGGTATTTAGATATGCATGACGGGCTCGCAAAAAGTCGCCATCCACGGATTTTGCTTCAATGCCGGGCCTCCAGCAGGAGGGCGGGTGGTGTTTTGCGAAGCAGCGGAAACTGTTTGAAGCAGCCGGAGATCGTTGGGTCGGGCGGACGCAATTCATTTATTTTGGATTGAAAAACAGTATGTTGGAAACCAGCAAAGCGTTCTTTTCATTCTGGCCATCCGCCCGATCCTACGAGCTCGGGCTGCTGAGTTTTTCCGCTGCTGAGCAAAATTCACCCGCCTTCCTGCGGGTCAATCTATAGGGCCTGACTTTTTGCGGGCTCATCATCCATAACGATTTTTTGAACCTGCTGCAAGTGCAAAAGCGGAAGGCGCAGGGTCTGAACCACGAGAATGCTCCTTGTGGCTCAGAAGATTCGGACGAGGCATCGGCTTTTTGATTTGACTTTGGAACAGGCATTTTTTATAGGTTCTGTGTATCAGTGGGTCATCCTCATGACCCTGTAAACGCGACCAACGATATTTTTTCATTTTGTGGAGTAACCATGCAGTTGACCGATATCTGTCCATTCGCGCAATGGATCTCATTCGAAAAACGCATGCACGATCGTTTTGGAATCGACATCAACGTTTTCAATCCGGAAGGCATTCGTATTACCGATCACAAGGCCTGGGTCAACCGACTCTGCCCGGCCATCAAGGCAACGGACAAGGGCCAGGCCTTCATTTGTGCAGTCGCACACATGAACATTTCCGGGGAAGCCCGCAGAACACAGCAGGCGGTCATCGAGGAATGCGATGCGGGCCTGATCAAACTGGTGGTTCCAATCTTTTTTCGGGGAGAATATCTCGGTGCGGTGGGGGCGTGCGGATTGCGGTTCGAAGACGGCGAGGTGGACCCGTTTTTGATCCATCAAATTGCCGGAATTCCGGAGGATACAGTTGAGGAACTATCCCGTGACATCGGTGTGATGCCGCGGGAGAAGGCTATCGAATTGGCTCGAACGATTCAATCCGAAATTCAAGAGCTCATGGACGCATGCACCACCACCAGCTCCTCCTCTTTGGGGCAGTCCACGGCATCAGGAGAACATTTATGACCACGTCTCAACATACGGTGCTCATTGTCGGTGGGGGGCCGGCCGGGTTGAGCGCCGCCCTGCACCTCGATGATCTGGGGATTCGGACCGTGGTTGTCGACAGACACGATCGGCCCGGCGGCCATGCTTCCGATTTCACCTGCAAAGCCTCTCCCGAATGTGTCCGCTGCGGTGCTTGCATGGTGACCCAGCGGGCGGAAAAGGTCCGAAAGCGCTCTACCGTCACCTGGATGGAGAAAGCGTCTGTCCTTGGCTGCCAACAAAACGGCGGGTTTCATATCGACCTTCGAAATGCGGACGGCGATATGAGCCTCAATGCCGATGCCGTCATTCTGGCCACCGGTTTCACCCCGTTCGATCCGTCCGAAAAGCCTTACGGATATCGGAAAGGGGGCAATGGAAACGTCATCACCCACCTCGAACTCGAAGCCATGCTGTACAGGCGGGGTACGGTCCGCAGGCCCTCGGACGGTGCCGCACCCGAGACGATTGCTTTCATCCAGTGTGTGGGCAGCCGCGACCTTGCATTGGGTCGCCCCTGGTGTTCCTGCGTATGTTGCGGATCCGCGTTGCGGATGGCCAGGCGCATCCAGCAGGAAAATCCCTCCGTGAAAGCCACGTTCTTCTACATCGATGTGCAGAGTTTTAGTCGGAATTTCGACGTCGTTTATGCGGATTTCAGGTCGAACATCCGCATGATTCGGGCCATTCCGGGGGATGTGGTCAAAACGCCCGACGATCGGTTGCGTGTGGGATATTTCGATCCTGTGGAACGGCGATATACCGAGGAGTGCTTCGATCTTACGGTGCTTTCGGTCGGGATGGGGCCGAACCCCGATACACCGGATCTTGCCCGGATCTTCGGGGTGTCGCTCGATCGCTTCGGATTTCTGGGGCATGCTCCGGATGGCATTTTTGTGGCAGGATCCGCCGTTCAACCGATGGGCATTGCAGACAGCATGGCCAACGGTGCTGCAGCTGCACACTCGGCATTTGAATATCTGGCCAAGCGCATGCGATGAACCACCGAAAGGCATATGATCCATCTCTCCATATCGTTCATAGCCTATACCGCAAAGCCTTCTTGAAGAGGAAATAGCGTGAAACCGACGTTTTGTGTTCTGGGAACCGGGCGGGCTGCAGAACAGACTGCCGCCCGATTGACATCGGAAAACATCGAAGTGATTCGGATCGTTCCAGTGACCGATACGCCCATGCCGCCTCCACCGACTTCTGGCGGGAGCACGGACGCGATTGTCGCCAACCTGGTTCAGGTTGAAGCGGAGGCGGGGCGTTTCCTTCTTTCCTGTCGGTTCAAGGGTGCCACTGCAGTCTATGAGTCCCATGCAGTCGTCATTGCGGAACCGGCCGATCGACGACCCCCATGGTCAGCCTACGGTCTGATGCCTGGGGAAGGTGTGATTTCCCTCTCCGAAGCATTGGAGCACTTGGATCGGTTGCCGGATGGAAAGACTGTGGTCTTTCTGCTTGGACTGGCGGGAGAAAGTCATCCCGTCGTCACCCGGGAGGTGTTGGAAGCGGCAAAGGCCCATGCCGTACGCGGTAGGGCCTATTTGCTAACCGGAAACCTCAAGGTTGCAGATCAGGGCCTGGAAGCTCTGGTTCAGGAATGCCGCACGGCAGGGGTCATTCCCGTCAAATTCACCCAAACCCGTCCGATCTTCCGACAGACAGATGAAGGGATGCTCGTCGATATGACCGACGAGCAGATCGGCGAATCCTTTTCGATCCTTGCCGATCGGATCGTGGTGGATGAACGCTTCCAACCCGCCGGAACCCTTCCCGCCCTTGCATCTGTGTTCCGAATCGAGACCGACGCCGAAGGCTTCCTTCAGGCCGACAATGTCCATCGATTTCCTGTTTTCACCAACCGCAAAGGAGTATTCGTCGTCGGTCCAAGCCGGGGGGCGTTTCAGTGGGATCAACTGGAAGCAGATATCGCCCATGTTGCCCTCGAAGCCCGACGCATGCTTCAAGAGCCCTTGCCGGCAGCGGGGGTTCCGGCTGCCATCCAACCCGGCCGCTGCGTGCGTTGCCTCACCTGCTACCGGGTATGCCCCTATGGTGCGATTCGACTGAAGGCCAGGCCGGAAGTGCTTTCGGATAGTTGCCAACGCTGCGGCATTTGTGTAGCGGAATGTCCCGGAAAGGCCATTTCTCTGGCAGACGTCTTAGACGAAGTCCTTTTCGAGAGGATCGACTCCTTCCGCAGGATGACCGATTCGCATCCGTCTCCGCTGATCGTTGTCTTCGGTTGCGAACGATCGGCAAAACTGTGTCGGGATGCTGCCAGGGAGCAGGGCCTTCCGCTTCCCGAGCGTCTGTGCTTTATTGAAGTGCCCTGTGCAGGGCGGCTTTCACTCGATTGGATCTTGGGTACCTTCAACCGGAGTGCGGATGGGGTTCTTGTCCTGACCTGCCACGCGGGTAATTGCCATTCCGGGCAGGGAAACCTTCATGCCAGACGTAGAATCACCTACCTCCGGGAAATGCTGTCCATCATCGGCATGAATCCCGATCGGTTGCGGATCAAAACCCTTGCAGCCAACATGCCGGTGGAGTTTGCATCAGCCTGCCGGGAATTCGAAGCTACCATCCATTCCCTCCTACTGTCCTGAAGGAGAAGTATACCATGAGAGAAACGGAAGAGATCGGTCGCAAAAGACTCGACCGGTTGGATCATACCTGCCTGAGAAACTGGCCGTTCGGGCAGGACTATTGCCTGACCTGCGCCATGTGCTCCGGTTCCTGCCCGGTTGCGGGAATCGATGGCTTCGATCCTCGAAAAGTGGTTCGGATGGCGGGCCTTGGGTTGTTAGAAGAACTGATCGATGCCCGCTGGCCCTGGATCTGCACCATGTGCGGGAAATGTGAGGCCGTATGCCCGATGGATATTCACATTCCGGATCTGATCCGCAAGATCCGGGGAAAACGTGAGCGGGACCTGGTGCCCGGTATTCTCCATAAAGGGCTTGCTGCCGCCCTGAAAACGGGTAACAACCTGGGCATGCCTCAGGAAGATTTCATCTACGTGCTCGAAGATGTCGCATCCGAAATCGCCGAAGAGCCCGGATTTGAAGATTTCAAGGTGCCGATCGACAAGACGGGTGCCAACCTGCTTACCACCATCCACAACAAACTCGTCAACACGCATACCGAAGATTTAAAGTACTGGTGGAAAATCTTTTATGCGGCCAAGGAAGATTGGACCGTGTCCTCCATCAACTGGGAAGGAACCAACTGGGGATTTTTCACCGGAGACGATGAGGGGATGCGTACCATGGTGGGCCGGATCGTAGAGCAGATGGAACGGCTCGAGATCCGGAACCTCATGTGGCCAGAATGAGGGCACGCCTATCTGGCAACCCGGTCCGGGTTGGAAAAATGGTATCCTGAGGCGCTGAAGCGCTATGGGTTTTTTACCGTCTTCGATCTGCTGATCGACTACATTCAAAGCGGCAGGATTCGATTAGACAAGCAGCGCATCACGGCCAAAGTCACCTATCACGATCCCTGTAACTACGGTAGGAAGGCCGAGCGGATGTTTGGACACGGCTATTATGAAGAACCCCGGTGGATCCTGTCTCAATGCATCGAAAATTGGGAGGATCTTACCCCGAACCGAAAGGGGCAGTTCTGCTGCGGCGGCGGGGGCGGCACCCTGACAACGGGATACAACGACGAGCGCGTGTTCTACGGCCGAAAAAAGATGGACCAGATTCGGGAAACAGGCGCGGAAATGGTCGTCGTGCCCTGTCACAGCTGCCACGGCCAGCTCAATGCCATCAAGAAGACGTATGGCATGGACGATCTGCGCGTGGTCTATCTGTGGGAATTGGTGGCCGAGTGTCTGGTGCTGGAATAGGGGACGGAAGATTCCCTATCCAGCTTTCGTCAACCTTGATGGCCCCGCAAAAAGTCAGGAAGTCTCTGTCGAGTCGCGGGGTGACTGGGGAACCTTTTTCGCTGCTGCGAAAAAACTCAGCCGCCCGATCTCGTAGGATCGGACGGATGGCCAAACAATGA
>JBFMBE010000195.1:0-6133 GCA_040755275.1 Thermodesulfobacteriota bacterium
TAAGACGGCTCTTCCTTCTTCCGCACCATGGCCTTTCGAATGGCACCCGCCATGGTCTTTCCAAGCTCCACGCCGAATTGATCGAAGGGGTTGGTACCCCAGATGAAGGCTTGAAATACGGTTCGGGCCTCGTAGAAGGCCAGGAGTTTGCCGACGCTTTCCGGAGATAGATCGGGCAGTACGATGAGGGAAGAGGGCCGGTTTCCCGGGAAGTAGCGGAAGGGGTCGCCCCCTTGTTTGCCCACAGCGAGGGCCATGACCTGGGAGAGCAGATTCGCCCAGAGTTCTTCGTGGTTGGTTACGCCCTTGGTGAGTACCGGTTCCACGGTGTACTGGGGTTGGACCACGCCGATGAAATCGATGGGAAAGGCCCTTCCCTGATGGGCAAGTTGGAAGAAGCTGTGTTGGGCGTTTGTCCCCGGTTCACCGAAAAGGATGGGGCCGGTATCAAAGCCGAGGACTTTTCCGTGGATATCCACCATCTTGCCGTTGCTTTCCATGTCGAGCTGCTGAATGTGGGCGGCAAGCTTGGCGAGTGGCGCCGCATACGGGATGATTCCCTGGGCCGGGTAACCGAGTAAACTCGTGTTCCAGATCGAAAGAAGGGCTGCCATCAGGGGGAGATTGTGCTGTGCTTCGGTTTCGAGAGCGTGCCGGTCCATTGCCTCGGCTCCCTTCAGAAACCGTTCGAAAACGTCGTATCCCAGCAGGATGGAAAGCGGAACGGCCCCCACGGCCGAGCTCACGCTGTAGCGGCCTCCGATGAAGTCGAACATATGAAAGGTGGCCAGAACAGGATTGTTCGGATCGTCTCCAGGACTTCCTTTGGCTGTTACGGTGACGATGTGATTTGCCGGATCAAGCCCCCTCGCTTTCATGAAATGCCGAGCCAGGGCTTCGTTTGCCAGGGTTTCTGCGGTTGTGTAACTTTTCGAGACGACGATCCATAGGGTGGCTTCCGGGTCGATGAGCCGGGCGATCGCACCGAACTGGTTGCCGTCCACATTGGCCAGATAATGGATGCGGTAGCTCGGATCGGCATACGCTTCGAGTGCTTTTCCGACAAATTCGGTTCCCAAATACGATCCTCCGATGCCGATCACGACAATGTCCCGGAAGGGTTTTCCGGTGGTGCCCCGGATGCGTCCCGAACGGACGGCATCACTGAAATTCCGTACCTTGTCCCGAACGGCTGCGATTTCAGGCATGACATCCACGCCGTTGATACGGATCGACCGTCCCGAATAATCCCGACAGGCCATGTGCAAGGCGGCTCTCTTCTCCGTTGCGTTGACGATTTCCCCATCGGCCATGGCCCGCAGGCGTCCAAGGGCATCCTGTTGATGGGCAAGCGCAGTCAAACGATCCAGAGTGGTACGGGTGATCCGTTGTCGGGTGATATCGAGGAGGATACCGACTGCTTCGATTCGGGCCCATTGCGTGCGGGTCTCATCCGTCAACAGAAGCGCCAGGTGGCGATCCGGTTTTCCCATCTCGATTGCTTCCGCTTCCAGCGCTTTCCATGCCGTCGTATGCTGAACAGGTTCATTCATGTTTCGCTTCCTCCTTTGTCTTCCCTCCTGATGTTTTGATGTTGACAAGAAATGCGTTCACAGATTCAAGGACTGTATGCGCTTCCGAATCATCTACCGCTTTTCCAGTTGATTTTTTCGTTGGATACACTAATTATCCGACTGTAAGCAACCGCTGTTTGCTCTTCCCTTTTTCCCCGATTCGAAGGATGCCTCCATGCGATGTGCCGCTGCGATCTTCCTGCCGTGCGTTCTGCTGCTTTCTCTTCTGTTCCCTCAAACCGGCCTTGGGGCCGATCCGAAAATCGAACCGAAGTTGAACAACGGACGGAAGTGGCGGATCGGCTACTATGAAGGGGGCCCCTGGCGGGATTACCGGGAAAGTCTCCGGGTGACGGTACAGGGGCTCATGGATCTGGGATGGATCGAAAGGCAGCCTCTTCCCGCCGTGTCGGAATCCGACAGGGAACCTACCCGGCCGATGTGGGAATGGCTGGCTTCCACCACACGGAGTCGAACCATCGAATTCGTAGCGGAGGCTTTCTGGACATCGGAGTGGAAGGACGAGCTTCGGGAGAAAAACCGGGAAGACTGTATTCGTCGTCTTCAGGAAGGTCATGTCGATTTGATGTTCGCCATGGGAACCTGGGCCGGGAAAGATCTCGCCAACAACCGGCATGCCGTTCCGACCATGGTCATGTCCACAACGGATCCGATTCGTGCCGGCATCATTCTTGGAGCCGAAGATTCCGGCTTCGACCACGTCCATGCCCGATGCGATCCCGGACGCTATCGCCGTCAGATTCAGCTGTTCCAAGACATCTTCGGTTTCAGGCGGATCGGTGCTATCTTGAATGTAGGGATGGCAGAGGGACGGACGCTTGCCCATCTCGACGATTTGGAAGCGGTCGGAATAGAACGGGGCTTCGAAGTGATCGTCTGCGAAATAACGGATGACGGCTCATCGATGCAAGAATCGATCTCACAATACCGAGCCTGTGTCGAGCGGCTCGCCCCGAAGGTGGGGGCCTTTTACCTAGCCGATCATCGGGGGACGGAACCCGATCTGCTGTGGGAAACCATCCAGCCCTTGCTACGTCACAAGGTGCCGGTGTGGTCGGCCAGGGGGGCCGTTCTCGTCGAGCATGGGGCACTTATGAGCGTTGCGAAGGAAAGTTTCGATTTTCTGGCCCCGTTTTATGCCAGGGTCGTAGCTCGAATCTTCCATGGAGAAAAACCTCGAAATATTCCCCAGGTCGTTCGCGAAAAAATCCGGCTTGCCGTCAATCTGGAGACGGCAGCCCTCATCGGGTATACGATACCGCCGAACGTGCTGAAGGTATCCGACATTGTGTATGACCGGATCCAAAAACCGCAACCGAAGCCATGAGGAACGCATCGATGGCCATCCGGAAACGAGACGAAACCCGGTCCATTGTCGCCCTGTCGTTGTTGACGGGGATCGCCTTCTGGGTACTCGACAGTTTCTTCGAGTACAAATTCTTTCATGAAAACCTTCGTTTTCTTCTGCTCGAGGGACCGGAGAGTTTCTTGGACTCGCTTCTGTTCCGGATTCCCGTTCATTCTCTCTTTGTTCGCGTGTTTTTCGCCGTATGCGCCTTGATGGGAGGCCTTGTCCTGGCCGCTTTCCTGAAAGCCAAGCGGGCGAGCGACGAGGCCCGTCTGCAAAGCGAAACCCAATATCGATCGATTTTCGAAACGGTTCGAGATGCCCTGATCGTGTACAATCCGAAGGATCGCTCCATACTCGAGGTCAATCAGGCTGCCTGTGATCTGTACGGGTACAGCCGGAGTGAAATGAGACAGCTGAAGCACGAAGATGTTTCGGCTGAGCCGGATGGATCCTTTCTCACTTCCGATCCGAATACAACCTGGATTCCACGGCAGCTTCATCGAAATCGAAACGGAGAGACCATTCCGACCGAAATTTCCGTGAGCTTTTCGGAACGGGACGGTGAACCCGTCTGCTTTGCCGTCATTCGGGATGTTTCCCAGCGGGAACGTCTCGAACGGGAGAAACGGGAACTCCAGGAAAGGCTGCATCGTTCCCGGAAGATGGAGGCGCTGGGTACCCTGGCGGGAGGAGTCGCTCACGATCTGAACAATATCCTTTCTCCATTGGTGGCCTATCCAGATCTGCTGCTGATGGACCTTCCTCCGGAAAGTCCGCTGAAAACCCCCCTGCTGACGATCAAGAAATCGGGGCAGAAGGCGGCGGACATCGTTCAGGATCTGCTCACGCTGGCGCGAAGAGGGGTTCTCGCGACACAGGTCGTCCAGCTGAACGATGTCATCTCGGAATATTTCAGCAGTCTCGAATTCCGGAGCCTTCAGGCGGCACATCCACAGGTGCGTTTCGACATACAGCTGGATGAACGCCTGCTCTCGATATTGGGATCTCCCGTTCACCTGCTCAAAACCGTGATGAACCTCGTCTCCAACGCAGCAGAAGCCATATCGGGATCAGGGACTATCACCATTTCAACCCGGAACGAGTATATCGATCGCCCCATTGCAGGCTACGAAGACGTTCGGGAAGGGGACTACGTTGTGCTGCAGGTGATCGATACGGGGGTCGGGATCTCCTCGGAGGATATGGCTCGGATCTTTGAACCGTTCTATACGAAGAAGGTGATGGGAAGAAGTGGAACGGGGCTCGGAATGGCCGTTGTCTGGGGAACGGTGAAAGATCATCAGGGATATATCGATATCCAGAGCACGCAGGGCAGGGGTACCGTGTGCAGTCTCTATTTCCCGGTTACCCGAAAAGTAGTGGTCAACCAGTCGGCAGAAGGGGATATGGTTTGCCCTCGGGGCTGTGAACGTATCCTGGTGGTGGACGATGTGCCGGAACAGCGGCAGATTGTGAGCACGATTCTCGAACGTCTTGGATACGAGGTGATCTGTGCATCCTCTGGAGAAGAGGCCGTGACGTTCCTTGAGAAGCAGGTCGTGGATTTGGTGATTTTGGATATGATCATGGATCCTGGAATGGACGGGCTGGATACCTACCGTCGTATCATCGAGCTCCATCCCGGCCAGAAGGCCATCATCGCCAGTGGATTTGCCGAAACGGAACGGGTACGCGAGGTGCAGCGATTGGGGGCTGGAGCCTACATCCGAAAGCCCTATGTCATCCAAGTTCTGGCTCAGGCCGTACGGAAGGAGCTGGACAGAAACAGTGTCATGGGGTGATGCATCGCTCCTGCTGGCTGGTTGGATGCCCTGGGCAGGTCGATGGTCGGCGGTATGATGCCGTATGGAAGGTATCCAGAGTCGCCACATGCAATGAGGAGGAGAGAATGGAAGTGAAACCTATCGGCGTCATCCACACGCCCTTTACGGATCCGGCGGGTATGCCGATTCAACCTGCGGGTGCAGCCGATGTGGAGGGAACCGTGGAGATTTTTCCGGAATACGAACCCGGTCTGAAGGACCTTGACGGTTTTTCCCATATCCTGCTGCTCTATGTGTTCCATCGCAGCCATGGATTCGATCTGCAGGTAGTGCCCTTCATGGACACGGAGCCTCGGGGGCTCTTTGCGACGCGTGCCCCCAAGAGACCCAACCCGATCGGCCTGTCGGTCGTTCAACTGGACGGGATCGATGGCTGCACGCTTTACGTTCGTCACCTCGACATCCTGGACGGTACCCCCTTGCTGGATATCAAACCTTATGTGCCGGATTTTGACAGTCCACCACAAGTCCGCACTGGTTGGCTGGAAAACGTTCGGAAGACTGTTGGCAAATGGCAATCCGATGATCGATTTCGATCGAAACGAGAATGACGATCCATGTGGAAGGGAGATGATGACTGATAACGGAGAACTGGGGAAACCGTTTGCCATCATAGACGAACACCTGAATGAATACCATTGAAAAGGAGGAACGTAGCATGAGTCATGAACACGTACGAATGCCGCTGATTGGAGACAAGGCACCGGAATTCACCGCCAGGACAACGCAGGGGGAAATCCACTTCCCAAAGGATTTCGAGGGAAGCTGGGTCGTGTTCTTTTCCCATCCGGCTGATTTTACTCCGGTGTGTACAACGGAATTCATGACATTCGCCTCGATGCAGGAGGCATTCGCCAGGCGGAACTGCAAGTTGCTCGGGCTTTCGATCGACAGCATTTATGCGCATATCGCCTGGCTGCGAACGATCAAAGAAAAAATCGCCTACAAGGGGATGACGGATATCGAGGTGACCTTTCCGGTGATTGAAGACTTGAAAATGGATGTCGCCAGGGCCTTCGGAATGCTGCAACCTGGAGCCAGCTCCACCCAGGCAGTGCGTGCCGTCTTCATCATCGATCCGAAGAGTGTCGTCCGGGCTATTCTGTACTATCCGTTGTCGAACGGTCGGAACATGGATGAAGTCATGCGGCTGCTGATCGCCATGCAGACGTCCGATCAATATGGCGTCGCCACTCCGGCGAACTGGCAGCCGGGCGATGATGTCATCGTTCCACCTCCGGGGTCGTGTGGTGTTGCCAAGGACCGAACAGAGAAACCCGATCCCGATGTGACCTGTCTCGACTGGTTCATGTGTCTGAAGAAATGCCCCAAAGACATCTAAG
>JBFMBE010000196.1:0-6106 GCA_040755275.1 Thermodesulfobacteriota bacterium
ACCGTGGTGACGACCGGTTTGGCACGCAGACGACCGGTTTTTCGAAAATGATCCGCACAAATGGCGATGAGCTGGTCTCCCGTGAGAACGGTTCCCGTATCGTCGACGGCAACGACCCGGTCCGCATCTCCATCGAAGGCGAAACCGACGGCAGCCCGGCGCTGCAAAACCCGTTCGACAAGGGTCTGCGGGTGCTCCGATCCACAGGTTTCATTGATGTTCTTTCCGTCCGGACGATCATGGATGCAGTCGACTTGTGCCCCGGTTCCTTTGATGACTTCTTTTGCGAGATCCGACGCGGCTCCGTTGGCGCAGTCGAGGACGATCTGGATGCCCGGAAGCAGGAAGTCCGACGCGACGGTGTTCAGGAGAAAGTCTCGATAGGCCGCGACGGCCTGCGGTTCGAAGCGGATCGTGCCGGGTTCGGTGCCGCGGGGAACCGGCGCCGCCTCGATGATGAGCGCTTCGATGGCTTCCTCCTGCTTGCGGGAGATTTTGAAGCCGGAGGCATCGAAGATCTTGATCCCGTTGTCCGTGTGCGGGTTGTGGGAAGCCGAGACGACGACACCTGCGGCTGCACCCATGTGCCGTACCAGAAAGGCCACTCCCGGAGTGGGTACGACACCGAGCAGAACGACATCGGTGCCGACAGCCGATATACCGGCTGCCAGGGCATGGGCGAACATGTCCTTCGACTGCCGGGTGTCGGTGCCGATGAGAATCGGTGCTGCGGACTTCGATGTTCGGACATGACGGCCGATCGCCATGCCGATCAGCAGCACGGTATCGGCTGTCATCGGATATTCATGAACGGCGCTGCGGATGCCGTCCGTGCCGAACCACTGGCTCATGACGCCTGCTCCTGAGATTCCATCAGAGACGGACACAGTCTTCGAACGATTTCAAGGGTGCATCCGTCGACGATTCCCTGAAGCCAACCCGTTCCAGCTTCGACCGTCGACGGGTCGAGTCTCTGAATGACGTCGATATACGTTCCCTCCGATCGATCGATCACCTGTTGGATCGTTGCCGTCAACCGGTCCCGAATCCCGGTATCACCTTCCTGAAACCGGAGCATGGCAATCATGTCGGAAAGCTTTTGGGCGTTCTGGTGCAACTCGTTCTGACGGACGGCATGGATGGATGGGGGGGATGGGGTGAAGGTCATCCGGAGGCCGTACTCGGCGAGTCGTTTGGTCCGTTCGTCGATGGCCCGATCCAATGTGGTGCACAATCCCGCAAACAGGGGTTCGGGAAACAGCGGCCCGACGAACAGGGATCGGACGTGGAGGTACCACTGCCGCAGGGCGAGCAGGTTGGCGATATAGCGGGCATTGTTCAGAACGATCCGCTTGAGGGTCGTGTGCATGCCGGCGATGAATTCGACGTTGATGCTTCTGCCCGCTCCCTCCTGGATGAGCCGGTTGGGTTTGGGTTCATCCTTTCGTAGAATACTGCCGGCGGCAACAACCGTTCCGTAGTTCAGCACACAGGGGCCGACCATCCCACCCTGTCCCCCCAGGAAGATCGGGCGCTCTCGAAGCATCACCCCTCGGGGAACGTCTCCGATCAACGATGCGGTGGCCTTGTCCTGGTTCGGGGTGAAATTGAAGTGAATGTAGGCGCTGCCGACCTCGCTGTGATTCCTGCGGGAAGTGCCGCCCGCCATGAAACAATCGCAGAAATTGATGAGGCTTCCCAGGGTGACGAAGGGAAACAGAATCGTCTGCTTGAGTGCCACGGTGTGTCCAGCGACACACTGTTCTTCGAGGATGCACCCTTCCCGGACATGGGCTCCGCTGTTGAAGCTCACCCCGTCGAGAAAGACCGATCCGGCGAAATAGCCGCCCCGAAGGTCCACCGCCTTACCGATCCAGCAGTTGGAGACCGTCACCGGTGCCTCGGCGCCGAGACGGCTTCCTTTCAGAATCAGGGTATCGGCTCCATGAATCCGGGTTCCGGCATGGATCACCACACCTGAAGCGATCCGATCGGGATCGACATCGTCTCCGATTTCGACACTCTGTGGACAGGGGATGGTGACACCTCGTTCGATCAATCGCTCGATCGTACCCATCGGATCAATTCTCCGCCTTCAGCTTGGCCGAACGCAGGGCGTGCCGCTTCTGGGCGTCGAGAACGGCCTTGCGCATCCGGATGTTTTTCGGGGTTACCTCCACGTATTCGTCGTCCAGAATGAAGTGGATGGCCCGTTCGAGGGTCATGGCCTTGACCGGGGAGAGGATGATGTTCTCGTCCCTTCCGGCGGCCCGCATGTTCGTCAGCTTCTTTTCCTTGCAGGGATTGACGTTGATGTCGTTTTCCCGATTGTGCTCCCCGATGATCATGCCTTCGTAAACCGGGGTTCCCGGGGTGATGAAGAGCTGTCCCCGGGGTTCCAGATTGAAGAGGGCGTATGCGACGGCCTCCCCCCTGCGGTCGGATACGATGGAGCCGGTGAACCGGGTCGGGAAATCGCCTCGGTAGGGTTCGTATCCACTGAAATAGCTGTTCATGATGCCCGTACCCTTGGTGTCCGTGAGGAACTCGTCTCTGTAACCGATGAGGGATCGGGAGGGGATGCTGAATTCGATGCGGACGCGTCCGCGGTTGTGGTTGACGAGGTTGAGCATCTTGCCCTTCCGAATGGAGAGCTTTTCCGTGACGATGCCGAGAAAGGTTTCGTCGCAGTCCACCAACAGACGTTCGATCGGCTCGAGCTTTACGCCGTTTTCTTCCCGCAGGATCACCTGCGGTCTGCCCACGCAGAGCTCGAAGCCCTCCCGCCGCATCGTTTCGATGAGGATGGCCATCTGGAATTCGCCGCGTCCCTTGACGAGAAAGGTTTCCTTGTCCGCCGTTTCTTCGAGCCGGATGCCGACGTTCATGAGGGTTTCTTTGAACAGACGCTCCCGGATCTTGCTCGACTGAACGAATCGTCCTTCCTTTCCGCCGAAGGGGGAATCGTTGATCCGGAACATCATCGAGACGGTCGGCTCATCCACCCGAAGACGAGGCAGTCGGGCGGGAGCGACGCGGTTACAGATGGTATCCCCGATCTTGACATCGTCGATGCCCGACAGCACGATGATGTCTCCCGGATCGGCGCTTTCCACTTCCTTCAGAACAAGCCCATCGTAGGTCTGCAAGCGGGAGATCTTGAGCGGAATCTGACGTTCTTCGGTATCGATGCAGATCAGGCTGTCGTGAAAGCGGGCCGTTCCGTGGACGATCTTGCCGATGGCAAGCCTTCCGAGGTAATCCGAGTAGCTCAGGTCGGATACCATCATCTGGAAGGGAGCCGACGGATCGTAAGACGGGGGCGGAATTTCGCCGAGGATGGTATCGAGCAACAGGGCGAGTTCCTGTGGCTCTTCGTCGGGATTTTTCCAGACAAGCCCGTCTCTTCCCACGGCATAGAGCAGCGGAAAATCGAGCTGTTGCTCGCTTGCGTCCAGATCGATGAAGAGATCGTAGATTTCATCGAGGACTGCGGCCGGTCGGGCGTCCTTTCGGTCGATCTTGTTGATGACGACGATGACCTTCAAGCCTCGATCGAGGGTTTTTTTGAGAACGAAGCGGGTCTGGGGCAGGGGGCCTTCGGAGGCGTCCACCAGCAGCAGGGCACCGTCGGTCATGGACAGGGCTCGTTCGACTTCACCGCCGAAATCGGCGTGCCCCGGGGTGTCCACGATGTTGATCTTGACATCCTTCCAAATGACCGAGCAGTTTTTGGCTGCAATGGTGATCCCGCGCTCGCGCTCGAGGTCCATTCGGTCGAGGATGCGATCGGCCACGTCCTGGTTGTCCCGGAACAGGCCGCAGCGGCGGAACATGGCGTCCACGAGGGTGGTTTTCCCGTGATCGACATGGGCGATGATGGCCACGTTCCGGATACGTTCATTGACTGCAAAGGTTTTCATGATGGGGTCGATTCAAAGAAGTGTCAATCGGTCTCGGCAAGGATGGTCTCGATGGCTGTCGGCTCCAGGCCGAAGGCCTCTGCGACAGCGGCATAGGTTACCCTGCCTTCGACGATGTTGGCACCGGCGCGAATGTCGGCATGGTCCCGCATGGCCTGCTTCCAGCCTTTGTCCGCCAGGGTCATGGCATAGGGCAGGGTGGCGTTTGTCAGGGCCTGGGTCGATGTCTTGGCGACGGCTCCCGGCATGTTGGCGACACAATAATGGATCACGCCGTCGACGACATAGGTCGGATGATCGTGGGAAGTGGGTTTCGAGGTCTCGAAGCACCCGCCCTGATCGATGGCCACATCCACGAGCACGGATCCCGGTTTCATCAGGGAAAGCATATCCCGGGTGATCAGTTTCGGAGCCTTGGCGCCCGGGATGAGAACGGCCCCGATGACCACATCGGCATCCTTCAGCAGTCTGCGGATCGTTGCGGGCTTGGACATGAGCAGGAAGCAGTTCTTCGGCATGACGTCGCTCAGATACCGCAGGCGGTCCAGATTGCTGTCGAGCAGGAAGACCTTGGCACCCAATCCGCAAGCCATCTTGGCCGCATTCGTTCCAACGACCCCTCCGCCGATGATCACCACAGTCGCCGGTTCGACCCCTGGCACACCGCCCAACAGCACACCTTGACCGCCTTGGGCCATTTCGAGGTATTTTGCGCCTTCCTGAATCGCCATTCGTCCGGCCACCTCGCTCATCGGAGTCAGCAGCGGCAGGGAACCGTCGGCCTTTTGGATGGTTTCATAGGCGATGCAGACACCCTTGGAAGCGATCAGCGCACGGGTCAGCTCTTCGGATGCCGCTAAATGGAGATAGGTGAACACCACTTGGCCGGGACGAATCAGGCCGTATTCCTGGGGAAGCGGTTCCTTGACGTGCATGACCATGTCCGCGCGGGCGTAAATTTCCGCAGCCGTCGGAACGATTTCCGCTCCAGCCATGCGGTAGGCCTCGTCATCGAATCCGCTTCCGATGCCTGCCCCCCGTTCTACCAGAATGGTGTGTTGCCGTATCCGCATCATTTCCACACCCGACGGGGTCATGGCGACACGGTTTTCCAATGCCTTGATTTCTTTTAAAATACCGACGATCATGGGAATCTCCCAATAGATGTGAAAAGGTATTGCGAAAAGGATGATGAAGTCGTTCCTATTTCACGCGCAGCTTTTGGCCCACCTTGATGGAATCGTTCGGGCCGAGGTTGTTCAATTTGCGAAGCTCGTCCTGTGAAAGGCCGTATTGTTTGCTGATCCGAAAGATGGTTTCCTGGGGTTGTACGGTATGGTACACGGCCGATGCTCCACTGTTCGGGGCGGGCTTTGTTTCGGTGGATGCCGCTTTTTCGGGTGGTGCAGCCGGTTTGACGGGCGCTGGTCCCGGTTTTTCGGCAGCTTGTGGGGTAGGCTTTCCGGCTGCCGCTTCATGTTTTCCTGCGGATGCATCGGCCTTCGCACCTCCGGATCGCCGTAAATCGTTGATATCCCGGTTGAGCTGATCGAGTTTCTGAGCGATGGCCAGATCCATACTGTTGACGCGGTTGACGATCTGATCGATCCGTTCATCCTGGTGGGTCAATTGTCCCAGTTTGACGGTCTTGGCCTCGATTTCACCCAGTTTCGTCTCAAGGGCCTTGATTCGGTTTTCGAGGTCCTTGCCGGTCTGCGTATTCGATCCTTTCATCAGCATGGGCAGTACGATGATCAGGGCGATGATGGCGAAGAGAACCGTTCCGATCAGGCCGTAAAACAGACCGGTGTTCTTGCCCGCTGCGGAGAGAAGCGTCTCCGAACGGTCTTTGGTGTAAGCATAGGCCGACTCGGCGGAATAGTCTTTATCCGCCGGATCGCCTTCCTTGGGATCGCCGAGCCGAATTTGACCGGGGGAAAAGGGTTCGGGCATGAGGGTACCTCCTGAATGTTGGTGAGTCAATCGGGGCCGGCTTCGTAAAGGGTCAGATGCTCTCTACTGATCCCCGTCCTCCTGCTGAAGGTCCGGCCATTCATTGATGGCCCCGCAAAAAGTCGATTTTCCCGTGCTTTTCGTAAATGTCGGGCATAAGCGGGGTGGCTGGGGAAGCCTTTTGAGACTGCTGCGAAAACGTGTTTGAAGCCGCCGGATATCGTTGGATC
>JBFMBE010000197.1:0-5999 GCA_040755275.1 Thermodesulfobacteriota bacterium
GGAATCGCAACGGCTTGCTTTTCAATGTCCATTCGTTCAAGCGCGTCCGTCCGATCCAACGATATCCGGCGGCTTCAAACACGTTTTCGCAGCAGTCTCAAAAGGCTTCCCCAGCCACCCCGCTTATGCCCGGCATTTCCCAAAAGCACGGGAAAAGCGACTTTTTGCGACTCCATCAGAGATGATGGAGTCGCAAAAAGTTCATCATATGGACGGCTTCGAAAAAAGGCCGCAGGCAAGGAGTGCAAATCCCGTCTGTGAGGCGTACTGAAACGTACGCCGCAACGACGAGGGATGCAGCACGACACAGCATCCGGCCTTTTTGCGAAGCCGTCAGAGATGAGCGATGTCACATCGGACGATTAACCCATTTCAATGACTTGAATCGATTTAGGGGAAATGGCTTGACAAGTCAATAGGGATCGACCAAAAGATTCCGTTCATTGCATGATCTGATCGGATAGCTCACCGGATCGCGATGTAAAACAAGGTTTCTGTCAACCTACCGAATTGCCGATAATTGGAAAACCCATGAGGATGGTACTCATTCCATGACAGATACAGATCCGATCATTTTCAACGAAGCCCAGCTCATACTCGCCGAAAAACGCACCCACTTGGCCATGCTGCGAACCGGTATCGCCATCATGGCTCTGCCCATGAGCATCGTCAGCTTTCTTGTCGCTACCAGCCGTTTCTACAGCTTTCAGAACAATCTCTTCCTGCTGATCCCCCTACTCATTGTCTGCACCGGCCTTGGAATTCTCGGAATGTATATGACCGTTCATTCTCTGTTGAAAATCCGAAACGACGCACTGCTGCTGGACAACCTGAAACGTCAAAACAAAATGATCTCTCCATTCATCAATTAACATCCCGATTTCCTTTCATCCTTTCTCTCCACAGCTTTCCTTGATTTTCCTTGACATTGATCCCTTGCGCATTATTTTTGGGTAGCTTGCGGCCTGCGGATGTGCCGATTCCACCGTTCCCGGCATATCCGAGGACCCATGAGCGTTTGTATGCAACAAAGCCGATGGATCGAAGGAGAACGTATTGGATGACAACCGCACCAGAAACCAACATTGCAAATGACAAACCCGAAGCAGTTCTGCAGCAAGCCGCCGGTGAACCGGAAGCCTGCTCACAAACACAGATCATCGAAACATCCGAAGGGCTGGACCTCGAGCAACGTTGCCAGAAAGCGGAGGAAGAAGCCAAGAGCTTGTTCGATCGACTGCTGCGCGTGTCTGCCGAGTTTGACAACTACAAGAAACGAAACGCACGGGAAATGGAAGAATTTCGGAAATACGCCAATGAAACCATCCTGAGCGAGCTTCTTTTTGTTGTCGACAACCTGGAGCGGGCGATCGATGCAGGAGAGCGATCCGTCGGCAAAGATCACGAACTGCTCAAGGGTGTCGAAATGACATTGAAGGAATTGATGCGGATTTTCGAGAAGTTTTCGGTGAGACCCGTCGAATCCGTAGGGAAAGCCTTCGATCCGGCGTTTCATCAGGCGGTAATGCAGGAACCATCCGAGCAGTTTCCGGAAAATACAGTCGTTAAAGAATTCCAAAAAGGTTATTTACTACATGACCGACTGCTGCGACCCGCCATGGTGGCGGTTTCCTGCGGATCGAAATCATGATTCTGCAAACGTTTCAAACAGCGTTTTACCATATTGACACCCATTAACCATCAGGAGGAAATATCCATGGGAAAAATCATTGGCATCGATTTGGGAACGACCAATTCCTGTGTCGCCATCATGGAAGGTGGAGAAGCCAAAGTCATCACCAATGCGGAAGGCGGGCGAACCACCCCTTCCATTGTCGCAATTACGGAAAGTGGAGAACGACTTGTCGGCCAAATCGCCAAACGACAGGCCATTACCAACCCTGAAAACACGGTTTTTGCCGTCAAACGGTTGATCGGCCGAAAATTCCGATCCGCTGAAGTACAACGGGACATCAAGATTCTGCCCTACAAGCTCGAAGAAGCCCCCAATGGAGATGTCCGGATCAACCTGCGGGGAAAAACCTACAGTCCGGCCGAAATTTCGTCCTACATCCTGTCTACCATCAAGAAGGCCGCGGAAGATTATCTGGGCGAAACCATCACGGACGCCGTCATCACGGTGCCTGCGTATTTCGATGACAGCCAGCGCCAGGCCACCAAAGACGCCGGAAAAATCGCAGGTCTCAACGTCCTTCGGATCATCAACGAGCCGACCGCTGCATCGCTGGCCTACGGTCTCGACAAGAAGAAAGACGAAAAAATCGCAGTGTTCGACCTCGGCGGTGGTACATTTGACGTGTCGATTCTCGAAATCGGTGAAGGAGTCTTCGAAGTCAAATCCACCAACGGCGATACCCATCTGGGCGGTGAAGACTTCGATCTTCGACTCATCGACTATCTGGCATCCGAATTCCGGAAGGACACGGGCATCGATCTGCGAAACGACAAGATGGCCCTGCAGCGGCTGAAGGAAGCCGCCGAAAAAGCCAAGATGGAGCTGTCCGCTTCCATGGAAACGGAAGTGAACCTGCCCTTCATCACGGCCGATCAAAACGGCCCCAAGCACCTGAACATGCGAATCACCCGGGCAAAACTCGAAGCCCTTGTCGCCGATCTACTGGACAAGCTGGAAGGCCCCTGCCGGATCGCGCTCAAGGATGCGAATCTCACACCGAACGATATCAACGAGGTCGTTCTGGTCGGCGGTATGACCCGAATGCCTGCCGTTCAAGATCGGGTTCGAAAGATTTTCGGAAAGGAACCGCACAAGGGTGTGAACCCGGATGAAGTGGTCGCTATCGGTGCAGCCATCCAGGGTGGCGTGTTGGGCGGAGACGTGAAGGATGTTCTGCTGCTCGACGTGACACCGCTGTCTCTCGGTATTGAAACCCTAGGCGGTGTGATGACCAAGTTGATCGAGAAGAACACCACGATCCCGACCCGAAAGAGCCAGATCTTTTCGACCGCCGCAGACAACCAACCGGCCGTCTCCATCCACGTGCTGCAGGGTGAGCGCGAAATGGCGGCAGACAACAAGACCTTGGGCCGGTTCGACTTGGTCGGGATCCCACCGGCACCCCGCGGGGTTCCTCAGATCGAGGTCACCTTCGACATCGATGCCAACGGCATCGTGAACGTGTCAGCCAAAGATCTGGCCACCAACAAGGAGCAGTCCATCCGGATCACGGCATCGAGCGGTCTGAACAAGGAAGAAATCGAACGGCTCATCAAGGATGCCGAACGGCACGCAGAAGAAGACCGGAAGAAGAAAGAGCTGGTCGAAGCCCGCAACCAGGCCGATACCTTGATCTATACCACCGAAAAATCTATCAAGGACTTGGGAGACAAGGTCGATGCCGCAACGAAGAGCACGATCGAATCGGCGATTGCCTCTCTCAAGAAGGCCATGGAAGGAGACAACACTCAGGAAATCAAGCGGTTGAGTGAAGAGCTGATGAATGCATCCCACAAACTTGCCGAAACCATGTACCAAAAGGCTTCGGCACATCAGAACCCTGGGGGTGGTCCCGGAGGAGCATCGGCTGGAAGCGCCGGTCCGCAGTCCCACACCGGCGGAGGCGACGACGTCGTAGATGCGGATTTCGAAGAAGTCAAGAAGTGATCCAAACGCAGAAGGGGCGGCCCACTGGCCGCCCCGTCTGCGTTTGTTCACGCCAGAACGATGTTGGCATCGACGGCAATCGGTTTTCCGTCCTTCACGATGAACGGATTGATGTCCATCTCCTGAATGCAGGGATACGAGAGGGCGAGATTTCCCATTCGGACGAGGATCCGGGCGAAACCGTCCACCTCCAGCGGCTGCTCCCCTCGGAATCCATCCAGAACCTTTCGGGAACGCAGACGACCGATCATGTACCGCGCCTGAACTTCATCGAAGGGCGCCACGAGAAACACCTTGTCGTTCAACACCTCTGTCCAGACACCCCCCATTCCGGCCATCACACACACGCCGAACTGTGGATCCCGCACGACACCGGCAATGAGCTCCGTACGACCTTCGATCTGCTGCTGAACGACGATCGTGTCTTGGTTGTCGATGCGGCCGGCCATCTGCTCGAAAGCGGATCTTACCTCCGATTCGGTTCGAAGATTCATCCGGACAAGCCCCTGTTCGCTCTTGTGCAGAACATTCCGGACCAATCCCTTGACAACGACGGGAAAGCCGAAGCTGTGAGCCGCTCGTACGGCATCCTCGGGCGAATTCACCGCCTGCTCCATCACGACGGGGATACCGGCCTCGACCAGAATCTGTTTGGATATGTATTCATTCAGCACGCCCCGGCCGGTGCCGAGCAGTCCAGCCATATGCTTCGGCAATTCGATAAAATCCGTCTCCGGCCTTCGATAGCCCATCTGAGAAACCCATCTACCCCGCTCGACGACAGCCTTCATGACATCCGCCGCACGCTGCAGCTCCCGCAGCACCGGAACCCCCAACGCCTGAATTTCCTGCAGGGTCCGCTGTGCATGGTCCCGGTCCCCTAGCAGCCAGGCGAAGACGGGCTTTTCCGCCCGGTGCAAGGCATCGACCGCCCGTTTCATATCGAAATTCAGGGCGAATCCCCCCGAATACAGATGGATGAGGACCATATCGACGTTCGGATCGTCTGCAACAGCCATCATGGCCGTTTCATAGGCAATCTGCCCGCCGTTTCGTTCCACTGCAGGCCATAGATCCACCGGATTTGCGACAGGCATCCATTCGGGGAAAATACGCCGTAGGGCCTCCACGGTGGTATTCGAAAGCTCGGCCAACTCGAGCCCGTTGGCCTCGAGAAAGTCGGCGGACACGATGCCCGCTCCACCACTGAAGGTCAAGATGGCCGTTCTGCCTCGAGAAGCCTTCGAGGCGTTCGGAAACATCGAAAGCGCCCGACTGACGTCCAGAAGTTGACGGAAATCATCCACTTCCACCACACCAGCCTGCAGGAGCCCGCTGCGGACAACGGCATGGTCTCCGGCCATGCTGGCCGTATGGCTCAGGGCAGCTTTGGCCCCGCCCCGACTCTTTCCACCTTTCAAAATGGCGATGGGTTTCGGACTCGATGAACACAATTCGAGAAACCGTCTACCATCCACGATCGATTCCAGATACATGCCGATGGCTTCGGTTTCCGGATCCTGAATCAGATACTCGAGAAGCTCCGTTTCGTTGACGTCGGCCTTGTTGCCTATGGAAAGCGCCTTGGAAATGCCCATTCGGCCATGACTCATGATATCGATCAGAAAACCACCGGCCAACATTCCGCTCTGAACGATCAGAGACACCGTTCCTGGAGTCAGGCCGAAATTCCAAACAGAGGGCGTGAGAAACGAAAACACATGTCTGCGTCGCGCATCCACCAGGCCCATACAATTGGGACCCCAGATGCGAATGCCGGTCGTCCGGACGATATCCACCAGTTGCTGCTGAAGCGCCCGACCCTCGGCCCCCGTTTCGGCGAATCCACCGGATTCGACGATGACTCCTGGTATACCTCTCTGTGCACAGGCCCTCACGATTGCAGGCACCTGTCTTGCCGGAACGAAGACAATGGCCAGATCGACGGGACCGGGAATGTCCGAAATAGACGGATAACACGGCAGGTCGAGAATCTTGTCGTATTTGGGATTGACGGGGTAAATCGTCCCCCGATATCCCTGAAGCAGGTTGAAGAGAATTGAATGGCCCCCTTTTATGGGATCGGGGCTTGCGCCGATGACGGCAATGGATGAAGGATCGAAAAACCGGTTCATGGATGGTACCTTTGGATAAGGGTGAAAACCATGGCTTTGGACAATATTCGACAGGCTATGGATGATGGCCCCGCAAAAAGTCAGGGAGTTGCTATCGAGTCGCGGGGTGACTGGGGAACCTTTTTCGATGCTGCGAAAAAACTCAGCCGCCCGAGCTCGTAGGATCGGACGGATGGCCAAACAGCAAATAGGAACTGGTTGAATCGCAACGGATTGCTTTT
>JBFMBE010000198.1:0-5991 GCA_040755275.1 Thermodesulfobacteriota bacterium
AGCTGGGATCCAGAAAAATGCCAACAGCCCGATTTTGATGGATTTCCGCTTTTACCAAAATGACCGAAGGGGCTGTTTTCCGACTTATTTATTTCGAGGGGATCACCCTCGATCACACCACGCATCACCCCGGATCGGGACCATATCCGATCTGGGGACTCGAAGGCCAGCATGACGTCTTCCCCTTCCACCCGAGCATCCAAGCATCATGCCACCATTCAGCATAAATTTCTGATCGGACTGGCCCTCATTTTCATATTGTTGGGTATGGTGTTCCTCTTTGCTCTGAATATCCATCTGCGGGAAATCCTTCACATCGAAACGGAGGCCAACGCCGAAATCGTATTTTCGCATTTGACCGCCCTTCAGAATTATGTCCGTACAATGCTGCGGCCTGCCGTCCGCCAGGTCCTTCCACCTGATGAATTCCTGCTCGAAGCCATGAGCACATCGTTTGTGACACGCAAGGTGCTGGTTGACTTGAACATCGAAAAAGATCAGTACGTCTATCGTCGCGTTGCTGTATTCCCAAGGAATCCTCTCAGTGCGGCCAACGAAATGGAGCAGGAGCTCATCCGATATTTTCAGGAAAATCCGGAAAAGAGCACGCGTACCGATTATCGCATGATCGGAACACGGGAATACTATGTTATGGCCAGACCTGTCCATTTCGAGCAGGAATGCCTGATGTGCCACGGCGATCCGAAGGATGCCCCCCGGGTGCTGATCGAGCGATACGGCCCAACGAATGGGTTCGGAAGAAGGGAAGGCGAGCTAGCCGGTTTGGACCTGGTCGCCATGCCGGTGGACAAGTCTCTCCAACATATCCGTGAGGCCATCGCCCTGTTCGGCGGATTCTTTTTCGTGGTTGCCCTGGGCATGTTCTTGCTCATTTGCTTCTTTTTCAACCGGTTGGTCGTGACCAACCTCCGCCGGCTTTCGGGCATTTTTCGGGAAACGTTTCAACATCCAAAGGACCAGATCATTCTCGCCCGACTCAACGAAGGTGATGAAATCCGTTCCCTGCTCGAAGCCTTCGAAGCCTTCGCCTTTCACCTGAAGGAAGCAAGGATGCAATTGGAAGACTACGCGGCCAATCTGGAAGACAAGGTCCGTCGCCGAACAACGGACCTCAGCCGGGAAGCGGCGGAACACCGAGCCGATGTGCGCCTCTTTGTCGAACTGCTGGGGGATCTGAGCAAAAGCGAACGCCCGCATGATTTGCTGCAAGCCACCCTGCCCCGAATCGCTCATCGGTTCGGTGCCACCCGATCGGCGTATCTGTGTGCGCCGCTGGGCCGCTCCCGTTTCGTCTGGCCAGGTCCAGAGGCTGAAGCCCTGCTTCCGAAAAATTGGCTCGACCTAATCCAGGAAGGTCGGGTCTGCATGGAAAACGACAGCATCTACGTTCCAGTGAGCTCTCTGGAATGGAACCGGGGAATTCTCGCCTTGGCTTGGGACGGTCGGCCAAAACCCGAACTCGATCCGGAAATCCTGGCGGCGCTAGGACATCAGGTGGGGATTGCTCTCGAAAACCTGGAAGCCGTCGACGCGCTGCTCACCCAGAACAAGCTGCTCGAACGTATTTTCGAAGGTATCTCTGATCCGATGCTCCTTGTGGACTCCACAGGCACCATCCTTCTGGCCAATTCATCCGCCATAAACCTTTCCGAAAGCATCCAACTGAAAGCTCCTCTTGGCACCTGGTCCCAGGCCCTTACCGGTTTTCAGGAACCGGATGAGCGCTTGACTACAGCCCTTTGCGCCCAAACCCCGTCCAATCTCGAATTCGAACTCCCAGGCCCGCGCCATTTTTCGGTGAATGTCTATCCCCTTCGAGACAGCGAAGACAACGACCGGGCTGTAGTATATATCCGGGAAACGACCTCCGAAAAGCGTCTTCTGACACGGATGCAGCAGAGCGAAAAACTGGCATCCATAGGACGATTGGCATCCGGTCTTGCCCATGAAATCAACAATCCTCTCGGAGTCATTCAGTGCTATGCACAATTGCTTCAGAAAAGCCAATTGGAACCCCAGGCCAAAGCCGATCTTGACATCATCCTCAACCATACCCAAAAAGCGCAAGCCATCCTGAAGGGTCTGCTCGGTATGGCCAGACGGAACAACAACAGTGCTTCGGGAAATGCAGATATGAACGAAGTGATTCGTGGGATTGTCTAAATTTTTCGTGTTCAAACCGAAGTATCCGGTATAACCTTGAACCTCCATCTGGCTCAGGATCTTCCAGCCGTTGCAGCCGCCCCATCCATCATCGAGCAGATCCTGACCAACCTGCTGGTCAACGCTATGGATGCTGTCCAGGATCGAACGGGGCGGATCGTCATCCGAACCGACATAGACCGGAACCATCATGATGCTCTGCTGCAGGTTTCCGATAACGGACCGGGAATTCCAGCCGAACATCTGCAACAGATTTTCGATCCATTCTTCACCACCAAGGAAATCGGCAAAGGCACCGGATTGGGATTGACGGTTGTCTATGAGCTCATGACGGAAATCGGTGGATCCATCGACGTTCAGGCCGGCCCAGGAGCCACGTTCGAATTGCGATTCCCGATTGTCACCCCTGGCAGAGATTTGCCCGATACCATGTTAGATGGAGGACTCATGACATGAACCGACACCCACGTGCCTCCGAATGTTGTGACAAAGCACAGCAGAACGTCTTGATTGTCGATGACCATCAGGATTTTGCCGTCGGACTCACCCGGTTGATCCTAAGTCATTTTCCAAATCTGAATTGTCATTTCTGCTCTTCGGCAGAAGATGCCCTTCAGGAATTGGAACGAACCGATCTCGATGTGCTGATCACAGATTTGCGCATGCCGAAAATTTCCGGCCAAGACCTGCTGACCGCTGCCCTTTCATTGCAACCGTCTCTGACGGTGATCATACTCACGGCTTACGGCACCGTCGAAACCGCAGTGGCAGCACTCAAAGAAGGGGCATACGACTTCCTCACCAAACCGATCGATCAGGACCATCTGTTCCGGATCGTGGGAAAAGCGCTGGAGAGAAGCCGGCTGTTGCAGGAAAACGCCCGGCTGCGAGAGGAGGCAGCCGAGTGTGCCTGTAGCGACATGCTCATCGGCGAAAGCCCGGCTCTGAGGCGGCTGCGAAGGACCATCGCTGCGGTGGCGGCATCCGATTACACTGTGCTGATCCGGGGGGAATCCGGCACCGGCAAGGAGCTGGTCGCCCGATCCATTCAGGCGCTTAGCAGACGGTCCAGCGCCCCCTTCGTGATCTTCAACTGCCCGTCCATTCCGGATACATTGCTGGAAAGCGAACTCTTCGGACATGTCAAGGGCGCCTTCACCGGAGCCGATCGAAATCGCAAAGGCTTGTTCGTCGCAGCAGACCGGGGCACCATCCTGCTCGATGAAATCGGCGACATTCCGGCAGACGTTCAGGCCAAACTCCTGCGGGTTCTTCAGGATGGAGAGGTCCGCCCCGTCGGTGCTGACACCTCAGCAAGGGTCAATCTGCGCATTCTCGCATCCACCAACCGCAATCTAGAGGCCAAAATCACCGATCAGAGCTTTCGAGAAGATCTGTATTTCCGGCTCAACGTACTGACCATCCACGTTCCACCGCTGCGGGAGCGCACCGAAGACATCCCCCTGATCGCAAGCCATTTCCTGATCAAAATATGTCGGGAACTGCCGTCGTCACCGAAGGAAATTTCTCCGGAAGTGCTGAGCTACCTGATGTGCCGCCAATGGCCGGGCAACGTCCGGGAACTGCTGAATTTTGTTCGGCGCCTAGCGGTGTTCTGCCCCGACGACCGAATCGAGATGGCTCACGTTCGGCTGGTGGAAAGCGGCACATCCCTGGAACATGACGGCTGCACGACGTTTTCTCCCTACAAGGAAATCAAACAGGCGGTATTGGCCGAATTTACGAGCAGTTATGTACGGCGCATGCTGGAACATACCCAGGGGAACATCTCCGAGGCCGCCCGCATCAGCGGCATTGAACGATTCACGTTGCAAAAGATCATCAAGCGCATGAACATCGATACGGAATGCTTCCGAAAGGGTTGAACTTAACTGACGAAATCGCTATGGAAAAGTGTGCGACATGATGGAACATGAGGGGTTGGTGAATAGCATCCTTGCTCGTGTAGCTGAAAAGGAGCAGGATCGGATCCGGAAACGGATCAATGAAGCGCTGGCCGGTCAGGCCCGAAATGATGGAAAGGATCCAGAACGTTTTATGAGGTATGTACAGGATCTCGACATCCTACTGAACATGCGAGGGCCCGAGTTCATTTATTCCAGAGGCATTGCGGAGAGCTTGCGGATCGGGGAGGAAATCTTCGAGCTGGCCTATGCCATTCATCACGCGATGGAAGGACGATCTTACAAACCGCTACCATGAACCGCTGTAATCACCCCGGCAATGAAACATCGGCCGTTAGTTCGGCCAAAACCAGGATTCATTTCGACCATAACGAGACATTGATCTGTACTCGATCCCGGGCTCATGCAGGGGTGAGCGGCCCGTCGCCCATTATTTCCAAGATAACTCCACATGATGATGGACCTTCGCCTACCCCGGAGATGAAAACATGCCAGAAATTAACTCCCGATCGCACACTGTCAATATTTTCACAATACATGCTCATGGCAGTGTAGCCATCCTAGGAACAGGCATCCCGGATTGCAGATATACCTTTTGAAGATACCATGCAGGAGGAACCGCTCATGGCAACTGTCATGATTCACCCGGCAGCAACCTATACGGACGTGGAACCGGCTGTTCGCAGGGCCTTCGAACTCTTTCCGCTGGAGTTGGAGGGCAAAAACGTATTCATCAAGCCCAACGTCCTACGGGCATCCAAAGCCGAAGAGGCCATCGTCACCCATCCTGCCGTGTTGGCCGCAGTCATCCGGATAGTCGAATCCCTGCAGCCTGCATCCATTGTCGTCGGCGACAATCCGGGCGTGGTCAGCTATGGTGCGAACGAAGAAAGTTTCCGACAAACCGGGCTGATGCAGGCAGCCGGAAATTATTATCGGAATATCGGTACCGATGCGCTGTCTGTCCCTTTCAACCCGGAATACCGGGAAAACGTCAGCGTATCGAAGGCCATTCTCGATGCGGATATTGTGATCAGTCTTCCCAAATTCAAGACCCATGGCCTCACGGTCATCACCGGGGCCATCAAAAACAGTTACGGCATGCTACCGGGCGCACAAAAAGCCCAATTGCACCAGGCAGCGGGCAATCCGGCCCGTTTTCACGAGCTGATCGTGGACGTTTTCCGCATCCGCATTCCGGATCTGTTCATTGTGGATGCCGTAGTCGGAATGGAAGGCAACGGCCCAGCCTCGACGGAGTTGCGGGATATCGGCTTGATTCTGGCTGCTGACAACGCCGTAGCCCTGGATGGGGTCATTGCGACGATGATGGGTTGCGACCCGGCCAAACTCGGGTTCCTGCGTAAGGCCAAGGCGCTTGGGCTGGGGGATTACGAACTCGACACGATCCATCTGATCGGTGACCTGAAACGTCTGCCGGATTTCAAGCTGCCGCCGCTCGGCGGGGAGACGAACATTCAGAATCCGACCATTCAGCAGATGCTTCACAAACCGACGGTGCTCACCCCCCATGCAGAACCGGAACGTTGCACCGGCTGCGGTACATGCGTCGATCAGTGCCCTGCATCAGCACTTTCTCTTGTCGAGCAACTGCCCGTCGTCGATCCGGACCGTTGCATCCGCTGTTTCTGCTGTCAGGAAACGTGCCCGGAAAAAGCAATGGCACTTCGTTGACGCTACGACTGATCGATCGGGGCAAAGAGAGTTGCCATCCCCAACCCCATGCGGACCAGCAAAGACTGCCCCGGGCTTTTCGGAAATGTCAGGCATAAGCGGGGTGGCCTAGGAAGCCTTTTGAGACTGCTGCGAAAACGTGTTTGAAGCCGCCGGATATCGTTGGATCGGACGGACGTACTGGATC
>JBFMBE010000199.1:0-5963 GCA_040755275.1 Thermodesulfobacteriota bacterium
GCCTCTGTTTGCTGTCTGGCCATCCGTCCGATCCTACGAGATCGGGCGGCTGAGTTTTTTCGCAGCAGCGAAAAAGGTTCCCCAGTCACCCCGCGACTCGACAGAGACTTCCTGACTTTTTGCGGGGGCCCTCATCCACTGAAAAGAGGTGAAGTCGGTATTGACAGGACGCATCCAAAACAATAGGGATGGATTCGAAACTGGCCCTCCTCTTCTGGCAATACGGATCGATAGAATATGGTCTCCTTTCCACGAAATGCATTTTTTTCAGACATTCGGAAACTGCTAGGGAGCGTTCCAACGGCATTCCCGATCTATCTGGTCGGCGGCTGCGTACGGGATATGCTCCTCGCCAAAGACCCGGACGACTACGATGTCGTCGTTGCCACATCCGAGGCGAAAGCCTATGCCGATCACCTGGCGCAGAAGTGCCGGAGCCGCACCGTCGTCATCGGCAAGGAACCCGATATCGTCTATCGCATCCCTTGTCGGGGCGCACTGCTCGACGTCATCCCGATGATCGGCGAATCGATCCAGGCGGATCTGTGGAACCGGGACTTTACCGCCAACGCCCTTGCCATTGATCTTCAGTCCGCCGTACTCATCGATGTCTGCGGTGGGGTTTCCGACATTGAATCCCGGACCATCCGGATGGTATCGGAAGAGGCGTTTCAAAACGACCCGCTGCGGATGCTTCGGGCCTACCGGATTGCAGCCCAGATCGGTTTTACCATCGATCCGAACACCCTTGCCGCCATATCCCGCCATGCTTCCGCCATTTTGTCGAGTGCGGCCGAGCGGATCCGGGTGGAACTCTTCAAGCTGCTCCGCTGCCATCGTTGCCTGTGGGCGATCCGATCCATGGCAGACAACCGGTTGCTGGGCGCCCTCTTTCCCGAAATCGAGGCATGTCGAGGCTGCACCCAGAACCGGTACCACCGTTTCGATGTCCTCGATCATTCCCTGATGGTGTTTTCGGCCATGGAGACGGCATGGACCGAAAGCCTCGACGGCCTGACCGAAGGGCTCGCCGCATTTGTCAAGAGCCTTGCCCCCTCAGAACGGGCATGGATGAAGCTCGCCGCCCTTTTGCACGACATTGGAAAGCCCGTCGTTCGAACGGTGGGCCGAGACGGCGCGGTGCATTTCTATGAACACGAGGCCGTCGGCGCAGACATGGCCAGGGCGGCCTGCATCCGCCTCAAATGCCCCAATCGAGAAACCGAATCGGTCGCCACCCTCATCCGCCATCATCTGCGCCCTTTCCTCCTGTTCGATGCCGACCGAAACGGCCGCTTGACCCGGCGGGGAATCGCGCGATTTCTTATGGCGTCCTCACCATTCGTCCGCCACGTGCTCTTTCATGCCGTAGCGGATCACCTCGGAAAGGCGGATTGGCGCCTCGAACCTGGAGAACCGCATTTTCTCGCATTCATCGGTCAGCTGGACGAAGCTTGGCTCAGGTCCCAGGAAAGGCAGCCAGAGCAGGCAGCCCATCCCCGCCTGCTCACCGGAGACGATCTCATTCGACACCTGGGCCTTCGACCATCCGAACGTTTCAGGCAACTGCTCGATGCCGTCGAAGAGGCCCGGCTGGCAGAGGAAATCCACAGCCGGGAAGAGGCCCTCGATTTCGTCAGTAAGCTGCTTCGGGAAATGTGACCATGGATTCGGTCTTGTTTTTCTCTCTCATGGATGATATCAAAATCGTCGGGGATGGAGTTCCCCATTATCCGCCGCAACCGGCTTCAGCCGCTTCGGCTGATGACTCCTGCTGCAAGAAGGTTTCTCAGCGGGGGAGAAGTTCCATAACGACGACGTTTCCAAAACCCGCTGAAGAAGCGGGTTTTTTATTTGATGGAGTCGCAAAAAGTCGGAAATTCTTGTCATCGTCGCATGGCAGGGCATACGCCTTTTTCGCTGCAGCGGATAAACTCAGCCGCCCGAGCTCGTAAGGGCCGGGCATTGGGTCAGTCATTCGATACAGGCCAGTAAGCTACAACGGTTTAATTTTCAAACAATGGTTTGTCGTCGAACGCCGCCCGGCCCAACGATCTCCGGCGGCTTCAAACAAGTATCCGCTGCAGCATCAAAAGGCATATGCCCCGCCATGCTCAGGCCCGACAATCAACCCATTCGGGGTAGAGGCGACTTTTTGCGAACCCATCTTATTTGGCCCGGCATGATCGCCATCAAAGGAGGTGAATATCCATGGAGCACATGTTGACCTTGGCAAGCGTCTGGCTGGGATTGGCCGTTTTTTCGGCGGTCCTTGCCTATCATCTGAAAATTTCCATCGCGCTGGTGGAAATCTGTGTCGGTGTGGCCGCAGCAGCAGTCGCCGATCATTTCGGGATGCTGCAGCAGCTCGGTTCCAATGAGGAATGGCTGAAATTCCTGGCATCCGCCGGTTCCATCCTTCTGACTTTTCTGGCGGGTGCGGAACTGGAACCCGAGGTCATCAAGACCAAGATCAAGGAAGTCACGGTCGTTGGATTCATCGGCTTTCTGTCCCCGTTTCTCGGATGCGCGGCTGTCGCGAAATACCTGCTGCACTGGGACACCCAGGCCAGTCTGCTGGCAGGTGTCGCTCTGTCGACCACATCCATGGCCGTCGTCTATGCCGTCATGCTGGAGACGGGTTTCAACAAAACCGAATTCGGGAAAGGAATTTTGGGGGCCTGCTTCATCAACGATCTGGGAACGGTCATCGCACTTGGATTGCTGTTTGCTCCCTTTACATATAAGACGGTCCTCTTTGTCGTGGTGACTGCCGCCGTTCTCGCATTACTCCCATGGGTGAGCCGGACACTCACCCGCATCTATGCCTATCGAACGGCAGCCATTCGAACCAAATGGGTCATCTTCATCCTGTTCGCCCTCGGTGCTCTGGCCCTGTGGTCCGGTAGCGAAGCCGTTCTACCGGCATACATCATCGGCATGGTGCTTGCGCGATTCTCGTCCGAGGATGCACACTGGATGCGACGAATCCGAACCTTGACCGTCGGATTCCTCACCCCCATCTATTTTCTGAGGGCCGGAACCTTCGTGTCGATGCCTGCGCTGATCGCAGCCCCCATGGTTTTCGTCTTTCTCTTTGTGGGAAAAGTCCTTTCCAAGATTTTCGGCCTCTACCCCTTTGTGGCCATCTTCCGCAAACAATATCAAGAAAAATGGTACTACACTTTGATGATGTCCACAGGGTTGACCTTTGGCACCATTTCAGCCCTCTACGGGTTCTCGCACGGCATTGTCGATCAGGCCCAGTATTCGTTCCTGGTGGCTGCAGTCATCGGCAGCGCCGTCATCCCGACGATCATCGCCAACATCGCCTTCATGCCGCGGCATCTCATTCCCCAGCCGGAAAGCAATGCCCATGATGGCAGCCCGAAAGCCTGAGGCATGAAAATGCCCGAAAAGATCGCTTACAGAAAGGAGTTCATATGATCCACACCATCGTCGTCGCCTATGACGGTTCGAAACAATCCGAAAAAGCCTTCCGATTCGCCCTCGATATGGCCGCCAAATATGCCGCAACCATGCACGTGGTCTCCGTAGCGAGCCCCGGCGAGCCGGCAGCGGCCGTAGAACTCGAAGAAATGCTGGACAATGCGAAAGAATATTTCGAAGGGCATTACAAGTGCCTGCGGGAACTCGCTCAGGCCCAAGGAATCGAGATGGCAAGCGAAGTGCGGGTCGGGCATCCTGCGGAACAGATCATTCTGGCAGCCGAAGAAAAACAGGCGGATGTAATCGTGATGGGCCATCGCGGGGATCGCATCATCCAGCGATGGCTGGTCGGATCGGTTGCCAAACGAGTGATTTCACACAGCCACTGCACGGTTGTGGTGGTTCGATGATGCCATGAACGCACTACTTGAGCGTGCCCTTCAGATCTGCGCCCTTGTGGAAGAAACCATGACGTGATGGAGTCGCAAAAAGTCAAAGAGTCTCATCCGAGGCGCATGGCGGGGCACGCGCTCACGTCATTTTCAGTTGAACCGCTCTGGCCTCGCTAACATAGCGTTGAATGTTTTCGGCGGACTGGACATCCAGTTGTTGAAAGGCCATACCGATTTCAAGACGACCGGGCTCTTGGGTGATTCCCCGGATCAAGGCCTGCAATTTCATCACGCCGCAGTGTCCCGGCAAGGGCAAGGCGACATGAAGAATATCGTCCACCGACAACCGGATTTCCTTCGGCAGCATCGGATTGCTGGACATCCATCGACATCCGCCTTCGCTCAAATCGATGACCATCCCGGCCAGAGAGACTTGATCCGTGACGATCTGTGCAGGCAAATAGCAATAGATCCTCTCCTTCTTCCGCAAGCTCACCGTCTCGATATGGTTGGGATAGGTCAAGAAAACCGCAGGAATCGGTTTGGAAACCACCCCCTGAATGACCGATCGAAATCCGAACACTTTTCCATGCGACAGGTATCGAACGATGACCGGTGTTCCGTCTACGACCAGATGACGGACTGGGAGAAAAGCCTGGGGTTTCACGATCAACGCCACATCGATGTCCATGCCGATCAGGGAAAAGGCGTACCGGATTGATTCACTGGGAAACTGAATGTTCAGAGGACTCCCCAGTTCGATACTCAGTCGGTTGGCGCCATGGTTTTCCATTGTTCTACCTGTAGTTGGATCCATTCGACTGGGGATGAGCGATGTGTCGCAACCTCGTCGATCGGTATCGAATAACATGCCATCACAAACCCGCCGTCAATTCATCCGCCCAGAACACGGCATCCCAGTACATCCGGGGAATGTGATCCGAGTGGACACCCAAAACCCCGCCTATCTCGCTCAAATCGTTCCATCTTCCTGTTTCATAAGCTTTGACAAGCAACAAGCCGCTTGCCATCCGCCCTTTCTCTTGCAGTAAGGCGTCTTTGATTTTGGAGCTCAGATCGATTCGGCTCAGTATCTGATTCATCGGCTCATCCATAATACCGTCAATCACGGAAAACAGACCCATCAAAAACCATTCGGAGACCTCCCGTCTCAACGAGACATCTTCCACGGCAAGCGATACAGCAAGAAGTTCACAGAATTTGGCGCGAATCACCCCGGTACGAAGCAATTCACTGGGCTTTCCGGAGCCCACATGGCTTAGAGCGACGATCGGAATAAAACGACGGATCCCCGCCTCACCCAATCGAAGCAACGCCTGGCGAATCGAAGAGATTTCACGTCCACGGAAAAAGAAGGCGGAATTGATGTAGCGAAGCAATTTATAGGAAATGGCAATATCGTGAGCAATGATGTTTTCTATCGCATCCAATCGAATTTCTTCTCGGGCGATTTCCGCCATGAGTTGCATCAAGGGCAATCGAAGGGCGGATATGTGTCGGGTCTGGATCGTCTCGGGTTTGCAGAAAAAATATCCTTGGAAATAGTTGAATTCCAAATCGAAGCATTGACGGTATTCATCGATCGTTTCGACTTTTTCGGCCAGAAAACGAATCGGATAAGATGCCAGCTGTTTCTTCAGCTCGGTTACGTCCTGAAGGAGCATGTCACGAAGATCGATCTTGATGATACTGACGAAAGGCAACACTTTCTCATACTCGGCCATGTACACAAAATCATCCAATGCAAGTTCATAGCCCTCCGAATCCAATTCCTTCAACGCCTCGATCAAGTCATCGGTGATGGTGATGGATTCGAGAATTTCAACAACCAACCGATCTTTCGGAAAAAGAAGAGGGGTTCGATTGAGAAGGGGTAGTGTCAACGGTTTTGTGTAAATTCATTACCCCTCCAACTGCTTCCAAAGGGGCAGATTTTTAGCGACTTTTCCGAGAGGATTAGACCTCCAGTGCAACTCCATCTTCAATGCAATGAATGCAAGGAGTGTGTAGCAGGACTGCTCACCTGCCACAATCTCCATTGGCCTGGTTCTTCTGCGAAACTCTTTGTTGAGCCTCTCGATGATGTTGGTGGTTCGAAGA
>JBFMBE010000200.1:0-5933 GCA_040755275.1 Thermodesulfobacteriota bacterium
GCGTCCGTCCGATCCAACGATCTCCGGCTGCTTCAAACAGTTTCCGCTGCTTCGCAAAACATCACCCGCCCTCCTGCTGGAGGCCCGGCATTGAAGGAAAAGCCGTGGATGGCGACTTTTTGCGGGGTCATCAAGGCATGATGGCCCCGCAAAAAGTCCATCATATGGACGGCTTCGAAAAAAGGCCGCAGGCAAGGAGTGCAAATCCCGAGGAGTGAGGCGTACTGAAACGTACGCCGCAACGACGAGGGATGCAGCACGACACAGCATCCGGCCTTTTTGCGAAGCCGTCAAGGCATGGAGGCTTGGAACAATCGGAATATTGTCTTCAGAGGGATCGACCGTTGACGTAACGTAGCGTCAGGCGAAGACATTCTCGTACATCAGCAGATTGCTGGCTGCCGCAACCGCACAACTTGCCTGCCTTTCCACATTCATCAAGACCCAGTCGAGCCCTGATTGTGCCATCATCGAAACGAACGCACTTTCCAGGGCGATTTTGCGGTCCATGTTTCGAATACCGGCGGTGAGGTTGGACAGCCCCGCAATCGTTCGAACCGGATGGTTCAGTGCTTGGGGTAGAAGCTTGAGGATGGAAAGAAGATCGCGATTCATCTGCAAACCATCGGCCCACATCAGCGGGGCTACGATGGGATCGATGATGAGTCTTTGAGGAGCAAGCCCTGTCCGTGCCCACAGATCGAACAAAGCGACGGCAATGCCGATCCGTTCATCGAGAGAGGTCGGTACCTGGCCTTCTGGAGTCAGCAGAAAACCGATGACATCGACATCGTAGGCGCTGGCAAGCGGCAGGATGTTCTTCACTTTGTGAGGTTCTAACGACAGACCATTGATGATTACCGGGTTTTGACAGATCTTCAATCCCGCCTCGATGGCCGCGGAATTGGTCGTATCCAGGAACAGGGGAAGCCGAGTTTCCGCTTGAACGGTTTCGACAAGGAACGTCATTTTCCGTTCCGGTTGTTTCGGCAGAGGGCCGCAATTGATATCGATCCCATGAATGCCTTTTTCGATGGCCGAGCGAACGATTCTTCGGATAGGTTCCGGATCTTCATGCCGAATAGCGGAGAGAACCATCGGGTTGGCCGGCTGCAAGGTATCCGAGATGATTTTCATGGGCTCTTGTCTGGCAGGTGAGCAGGCGGCATCGGGTTCATATTCCGATCGAGAATCTCTTCAAGCCGATCGACGTGAAATTGAAACCGATTCAGAAAATCGGATTGCAGATGTTTGAGCCATGTATCGCCTGTTTTTTCGCCGACAAAAATGCTTCGGAGTCGGTCTCCTTCCTCGAGAAAGGCCAGGATCATCCGGTCGCTTTCCGGATTTTGAGCGATCAGCATGTTGTAAAGCTCCGGATCCTGATGGAGCATTCTTCCAATGAGACCGAGCTGTAATCGAAATACCGGTGTCGCAAACCGGTCGATGGAATCGATGTCGAACTGTCGCTTCATGACAGCCGCAAGTGTCATGGTCATCCAGTGGGTCAGGGCCTGCACCAAAGCCATCGTTCGGTCGTGGGTCTCGGGGTCGGTGACCGTCACCACCGCTCCCTCGTGCTCGAAGGTCTCTTTCAGCCATGTGAACCCATCGGATAATTCCGGCGGGCACAAAATGACGTTTTGCCCTTGGATGGAAGCTGTGGCTGGTCCAAAAAGGGGATGCATGCCCACGACCTGTGCCCGGGTGGATTGCCGCATGGCGGAGACGATAACCCGCTTCAGGGAGCATACGTCTGTCAGGATCTGGTTGGAGGAAAGCGCGGGGCCGATATGCTGAGCGATGTCAACGGCCGTATCGACAGGAACACTGAGAACGATGACATCGGACCGAGTGCAGAGTTCAACGGGGGTCATGGCGGTATGACGGTCTGCCGAATACGTCGGACATCCGATGGATCCGAAAAACCGTCTCAGCCACGAGCCCATCTTTCCTTCACCACCAATGACGCCGACAGTGAGTCTCATGAGCGGATCGCCTTCCACCGAAGCAGGTGGTCCACCAGTACCATGGCGACCATGGCCTCGCACACCGGATTGATGCGGGGGATGGCCGATACGTCGTGCCTTCCGCCTACTCGGATTTCAGCCGGGTTGCCTTCAAGATCAATCGTTTGCTGCGGGAGAGAAATGGACGGAATGGGTTTGACGGCAACCCGGACCACGATGTCGTCTCCATTGGAAATGCCCGCCAGGATGCCGCCTGCATGGTTGCTCAGAAAACCCTGCGGCGTGATGGGATCGTTGTGTTCAGAGCCGAGCATGTCGGCTGCAGCGAAACCGGAACCGATTTCAACACCTTTCACGGCTCCGATCCCCATCAGGGCATGGGCGATATCGGCGTCGAGCTTGTCGAAAACGGGCTCACCCAACCCCCTTGGAACGCCCTTTGCCCGAATTTCCACGATCCCACCCGCCGAATCCCCTCCGGCTCGTATCGAGGCAATGCGGGCGGCCATTTCTTCGGCCGCTTCTTCGTCTGGACAGCAGAACGGATTTCGGAAAACGGCCTGCGGATCGACCCGCTTGGCTTGAACGCCTGCAAGCGCGATGGTCCAAGCCTGGATGTGAATGCCTTCCCGTTGCAGGACCGCTTTGGCGACCGCCCCAGCAGCCACGCGGGCAGCGGTTTCCCGAGCCGAGGCTCTTCCGCCGCCCCGCCAGTCCCGAATGCCATATTTGCCTTGATAGGTGATGTCTCCATGCCCTGGACGAAAGAGATGGGCTGTCTGGCTGTAGGAGGCGGATCGGGCATCTTGGTTGGCGATTTGGATGGAAATGGGGCATCCGGTTGTGCGACCCTCGAAAACACCCGAAAGGAGGACGGCCCGGTCGGATTCCCTGCGGGGTGTGCTTGCAACGGAAGACCCCGGTTTACGCCTGTCCAGCTCCTGTTGAATCAGGGACTCGTCCAGGGGAATACCGGCAGGGCAGCCGTCGATCACGACACCGATCGCCGGTCCGTGGGATTCTCCCCAGGTGGTGATTCGGAAGAGGGTTCCAAAAGAATTTCCGGCCATAGACGGATTTCCTGAATCCAGCGAAGAATGGTTTGGGCGATGGCTTCCGGGCGCATCTCGTCACAATCGATGACCCGATCGGCAGCGGATGCGTAGAGCGGCGATCTTTCCTGCAACAGATGGTGGATTTCTGCAATCGGGTCTTCTCCGGTCAACCCTGGACGAAGACCCGGGGAGTTCGGGTCAGCCGTCATTCGGGATGCAGCGGTTTCCGGGCGGATGCGAAGCCAGACAACGAAACCGGAGCGTTTCATTACCTCGATGTTGTTTTCATATAATACAATACCGCCGCCGGTTGCAACTACCTGATGGGTCTTCAGGCGGGAAATCTCCTGCAGCACGTCGGTCTCGAGGGTTCGGAAGGCCGTCCATCCACGCTCCTTCACCCAATCGGTAATGCTGCATCCGCAACGTTCCACAACGCAGCTGTCCGTATCGACGGCGGCAAGCCCGATGCGATCGGAAAGCAACCGGGCGATCGTGGATTTTCCGGAGCAGCGAAAACCGATCAAATAGAGATTCATCAACGTCTCGGGGAAAGGGTTATCCAAAAACGTTTTCTTGGGTGTAATACAAATGCAATGGGATGCGGTGCTCTACATGAAGTCGTAAATCTGGACCTTGGACCAGTAGGTCCCGAAACGCTTCAGAAATCCCTGATGGGCGGGATGAACCTGATAGGCGTCGTGATCGGCGATCGAATCGAAGAGAACCGTGATCCCGATGGAATAACTGGAATCGATGACGGGGCGTGGCGGGGTGGGGGCAGGGGTGCCGATGTACACGCCTCGGGTGGTGGGGATGGTTTTCAGGGCTTCGAGACCTTCCCGAAAGGCTTGGGTGTCGCTCTCCGACAATTCGGGTTTCAACCAGAACAGAACAATGTGGCTCAGCATGGGATTTCCTCCAAGAGGTTGACGGAATACCCGCCGGGTGAGGCTTGACGGCCCCGCAAAAAGTCGGAAAGTCTCGTAATCGTCGCATGGCAGGGCATACGCCTTTTTCGCTGCAAGCTCAAAAGGCTTCCCCAGCTACCCCGCGACGCGACAGAGACTTCCTGACTTTTTGCGACGCCATCAAGTTGGCGCTTTTTCCTGCTGCATCCGGCGGATCGGCTTGTCCTTTCATAACGTCTTGTTCGATCCAATGCAACGGGTTTCGACTGTTTACGAGTCCATCCATCAAACAGGATTGAAATTTTCTTCAGCCCGGCGGCTTCAGGCAAGCACCAACCGCTTTGCAAAACAGCCCGCCTCCGTTCCGAGGCCGAGACAAATCGAAGTGTCTGCACAAACCCTACATCGGAGGCTTTGGGACACAATGGGCCAGCGGCCCGCTGCCTGTTCCGATGCGAAGATCCGCGGCCGCTTCGATAGCCCGCTGAACAAATGTCTTGGCTTTTGAAACGGCCTCAAGCAGTGGAAAACCCATCCCCAAAAAGGCGGCGAGCGCCGATGACAGGGTACATCCGGTTCCGTGTGTATTTCGGGTGGCGACCCTGGGCGTATTGAAACACTCGAACCGGTCTTCAGCGGGTAGATACAGTAGATCCGATGCAGTTTCAATGTCGTTGGCATGGCCGCCTTTGAGCAAAACGCCGCCTGGACCGCTCTTGGCCAGAGCGATGCATGCGCTTCGCAATTGGGACGGACCGGCATCGATCAGTTGGTGGGATTCCATGCCCAGGAGCACTGCAGCCTCGAAACGATTCGGTGTGATCACTTCGGCGAGTGGAAACAAGAGTTGCTGTAGCGCATCGACGGCCTCGGGCTCCAGCAGACGGCTTCCGGTTTCGGAAACCATCACCGGATCGACGACGATGCGGGATAGCTCAAAGAAACGGAGTCGATCCACAACGGTTTGAACGACGGCCGGTTCATGCAGCATGCCGATCTTGACGGCATCCACGCCGATGTCTTCCAGCACGGCATCCATCTGATCGCTTACAAAGGATGCCGGTACCGGAAAAATGCGCTTGACCCCGATCGTGTTCTGGGCTGTCAATGCGCAGATCACCGACATGCCATAGCAACCGAGGCTGCAAAACGTTTTCAGATCCGCCTGTATGCCTGCTCCTCCGCCGCTGTCCGATCCGGCGATGGTCAATAATCGAACGGTGTTCATCATGAAATCTCCCTTTCTGGATAGTCATGTGGATGCCGGGTAGCCGTCATATGCTGCCTTTGTACCATCGAGATGCGGTTTTCGGGTGGTTCTGTAGATTTCGTGCAATGCCATCGCGGCTTGTGCCGGACGATCGGCGGCGCAAATGGCGGAGACAACCGCCAGGGCATCGGCCCCGGCTTCGAGGACTGCAGCGGCGTTTTCAATCCCGATGCCGCCGATGGCCACGAGCCGATGGCTTGAGATGCGCCTTGCCCGCAGGAGTCCCTCAAGACCCCAGTAGTGTTTTGTATCGACTTTGGTCGCTGTCGGAAAGATCGCGCTCACACCCAGATAATCCACGTCCAGCATCTCGGCAGCCATCAACTGTTCCTCATTTTCTACGGAAAGCCCGATGAGCGCCTGCTTTCCGAGAAGTCTTCTCGCCAGCGGATAAGGCATGTCGGACTGGCCGATGTGAACGCCATCGGCTCCGGAAGCCAGTGCTACATCGATCCGGTCATTGATCAGAAGCGGCACACCCTTCGGCTTCAACAGCGACCGCAATCGGAGGGCCTCTTCGACGAAACGCCGGGTATCGAGTTCTTTTTCTCGAAGCTGTACTACCGAAACGCCGCCTTCCACGGCCTGAAGCACCACATCTTCGATGCCGGCCGGTGCGCACGACTTGCGGTCGGTGACCAGATAAATGCCTTCGATCTTCATGATGGCCTCGCAAAAAGTCAGGAAGTCTCTGTCGAATCGCGGGGTGACTGGGGAACCTTTTTCG
>JBFMBE010000201.1:0-5930 GCA_040755275.1 Thermodesulfobacteriota bacterium
GCCGGCTGCCGCACTTCCCTTTGAACCCCATCGAAACCCTGCGTCCCGAACTCGATGGTACATGGAACACCTTCTTTCGGACGTCCCTGGCGCACCATCCCAGGGAGCGGTTTCAGACCGCAGCCGATATGACGGAGGCCATCCTCGAGTTGCAGCAGGAATGGGAGCGCCAAAAAGAACGCATCTGTAGACTGGAACCCGAACCGCGTCCTGATTTCGGGGTAACGGAGCCGACCGAAGCATCCACCCTGCGCAGCCGGCCCCGAAAAATCGGGTTTTCGGAAGCAAGAACGGATTTGGGGCTGGACGATTTGTGGCGGCCCCTGAAGCGAGCGGCTGCAGACTGGAAGGTGTTGGATGAAACGCTCGTGCTGGATCGGAGGAACCGCCGCGTCTGGGAGCGATCCGGATCGGCCTATCCCGAAAACGTCCGCCAGGCCCTGGCCAGAATCGAAGGCATGAACCGTTGCCGCTACGGCGGGATCGACTCCTGGCGGCTTCCTACGGTCGATGAACTCATCACCCTGGTCGAGCCGCCCTCCGGATTCGAGCATTTCTGTGCACCGCCCATCTTCGATCCGCTTCAGAAAAGACTCTGGAGCAGTGATCGAAAGAGCGCAACCGCCTTTTGGTTCGTCAGCCTCGATATGGGTTTCATCGGCTGGCTCGACAACACCGGATACGCGTATTCGAGAGGGGTAGCTGCCGCCTGAGCTCAAGGTTTTTGCCCACGTCTTCTGGATCGCAGGAAATCTTCCCGAGGTTCCAGACCTCAAGACGGCGCACCGACACCGATTGATGACGGATCACGACCAAAACCCTACGGTGCAGAAAGCCCTTCATCCCCTTGATGAAAGAGGGAAAACGCTATATTGTGATGGTCCCGCAAAAACGCATCAATGAAATGCGCAACACACCGGGCGTTTCGGTCTGGCAACCTAATGATTACGAACACATCCTCCGCGACGAGGAATCGTTCAACAAAATCCGGGAATACATCATGAACAATCCCCAGAAATGGGAATTGGACCGGGAAAATCCCATACAGGCGATTCATGTAGGGGCGATTCATGAATCGCCCCTACAATAGGACGAACCATGGCACATCTGACCGAATCGGAAATCGAATATGCTGCGATCGGGTGGCTTGCGGACCTTGGACATCAGACCCTGTTCGGGCCGAAGATCGTTGGATCGGACGGACGTGTTCGATCGACTTTTCATTGAAAAGCAATCCGTTGCGATTCAACCAGCCTCTGTTTGCTGTTTGGCCATCCGTCCGATCCAACGAGATCGGGCGGCTGAGTTTTTTCGCAGCAGCGAAAAAGGTTCCCCAGTCACCCCGCGACGCGATAGCAACTACCTAACTTTTTTCGGGGCCATCCTATTGTGATGGAGTCGCAATCAGTCCCTTGGACCCCTTACATCCTACTGAAAGTTCCCATGAACCTGACCCTCAAGGACGTTTACAAAGGCTACACCCTGGACCAAGACAAGGCTGTCACCCCACGGGAAACCGTCCGGAGGCTGCTCGACCGCCTGGCCGCCATCGACATGGACATCTTCGAGAAGGCCGTCCGGATCGACAACGGACGACTCGACATCCCCGTTTTCATCAGCTACTACGGAAAGGACGCCCGGGCCGTCACCGGCATCCGCAAGCAGATGGGCAAAGGCGCCACACCGGAACAGGCCGAGGCCTCGGCTCTCATGGAGCTCGCCGAACGCTTCAGCTTTTTCAGCTTCTGCAACGATCCCTCCCGTTTCGTCACAGGCACCTACCGGCAGTTTGCCGAAACCGCCCTGCCCTATGCCGCCATCGCCCGCTCGGTGCATGACGAAACCGACGCTGTCGATCGGCTCCGCCCTGTTTTCGAGGCGCTTCCCATGCGGTGGACCGAAGGTTGGAACCTCACCGAAGGCCGAAGCGTGTGGGTTCCCTTCGACTGGTTCTATGCCATCAACGCTTTCAACGGCCCATCCGCCGGAAACTGCACGGAGGAAGCCCTCGTTCAGGGCATCTGCGAAATCGTCGAACGCCATGTCTGCTCCCTCATCAGCCGTAACCGCATTCGGGTTCCGGCCATCCGACCACAGACGGCAGCCGATCCCCTCGTCCAGCAGATGCTCGGCAAATACGAGCGAAACGGGATCCGTCTGGTTGTCTCCGACTTCACGCTCGACATGGGCATCCCGACCGTCGGGGTTCTGGCCTGGGATCCCTCGACCTTCCCCGAATCGAGTGAAATCGTTTGGACGGCCGGAACCACCCCAAGCCCCGAGAAGGCCTTCAGCCGGGCCCTGACCGAAATCGCCCAGCTTGCCGGCGATTTCAATTCCGGCTCCCGCTACGAAGCCAGCGGTCTTCCGAAACCGGCCTCCCTCGATGCGGTTTCTTTCATCCTTTCTTCAGATCGCCGGGTCGATCTTCAGGTCCTACCGAACCTGTCCGATCCCAATCTGCGCATCGAAGTCGAGCGGTGTGTGGCTGCCCTTGCCGCACGACACCTCGATGTCATCGTCATCGACACGATGCATCCGCTTCTGAAAATCCCGGCCTTCTACACCATCGTCCCAGGAGCCCATTTTCGGGAACGAGCCGCATCCGGCAATATCGGCATGTTCACGGCCAAGCTCGTCTGTCAGAACCATCCGCCGAAACGGGCATTGACCATTCTCCAGCAGATGGCGATTTTACTCCCGGACGCCTACTACCTTCCCTTCTACATGGGAACGCTCCTGTTCGAAGCCGAAGAGCCCGAGGCAGCCCTGTTGCATCTGCACGCAGCCCTCGATCGAAACCCGCCTGCGGAAGACCGGGCGGCCGTCCACTCCTACGTCGGACAGTGCTACAAGCTTCTGGGCCGCTACCCGGAGGCCATCCAGACCCTCGAGGAAGGTCTTGTGCTCGATCCCGACCGCACCGACATCTTGAACCTGCTCGGATTCTGCCGTTTCAAGACCGGAGACCACGAGGCGGCCGTACGCTGTTTCGAAGCCATCCTGGAACAGGACCCGAGCTCCGCCATCGACCATGCCAACCTCGCCGTGAACCTGCAGCGACTGGGCCGCATTCCGGAGGCTGTCCACCATTTCGAGCAGGCCCTGCGTCTGGATCCCGGCATCGATTTCGCCCGAAACGCCCTCGAGGCGCTTTCATGCCACCAACCCGCTTGATAACCCGGAGGAAGCATGCAACAAAAACAATTCACCATCCCCAACATTTCCTGTGGTCACTGCGTTCGAACCATCACCAACGAGCTGACGGAAATCCCCGGTGTGGGGAAGGTCAACGGAAACCCTGAAACCAAAACGATCACCGTCGAATTCGATGACGGCCTGAGCGTCGAAACGCTTCTGGCCACCCTGAAGGAAATTGGATATCCGGCACAATGACGAGCGAAGCCTACCAGTCGCCCTCCTCCCCGGACGCCCCACCGGCAGCCATCGAGCGGGTCGAGCTTCCCGTTACCGGCATGACCTGCGCCAACTGCGCCATGACGATCGAACGCACCCTGAAGCGCAAGGTCCCCGGCGTGTTGCAGGCTGCGGTCAACTTTGCCACCGAGCGGGCCAGCGTCGATTTCGACCCGCAGACGGTGACGATCGACACCTTGATTGCGGCCATCCGCAAGGCCGGATACGACGCCCTTCCGCCTGCGGACGAAAGCGATCCCTTGGCTTCCGAGGCCGAACGCGAGGCACGTGAGGCCGAACTCCGGGATCAGGAGCGCAAATTCGCCGTAGGACTCGTCTTCACCCTGCCGCTCTTCGTTCTCAGCATGGGCCGGGACTTCGGGCTGATCGGTCAGTGGGCACACGCCCCGTGGGTCAACTGGCTTTTCCTCGCTCTGGCCACGCCGGTGCAGTTCTACACGGCATGGGACTACTACGTGGGCGGCCTCAAGAGCCTCGGCAACCGCAGCGCCAACATGGATGTGCTGGTGGCTCTCGGTTCGTCGGTCGCCTACGTATTCTCCATCGGTGTGCTTCTGACGCCTGCCCTCGGGCACCACGTCTATTTCGAAACATCGGCCGTCATCGTCACCCTCATCAAGCTGGGCAAGGTGCTCGAAGCCAGGGCCAAAGGAAGAACCGGAAGCGCCATCCGGGAGCTCATCCAGCTTCAACCCCAGACGGCCACCCTCCTGGTCGGCGAACAGATGAGAGACATTGCCGTCTCTAAAATCCGGGTGGACGATGTGCTGCTGATACGCCCCGGAGGCCGCATCCCCTGCGACGGTGTTGTGGCCGAAGGAGAATCGGCAGTCGACGAATCCATGCTGACGGGAGAGCCGATCGCTGTAGACAAGAAACCGGGCGATCCGGTGGCCGGCGGAACCTTGAACGGTTTCGGCCTGTTGAAAATTCGGGCCGTACGGGTGGGACGGGACACGGCCCTTTCCCGGATCGTTCGGATGGTTCAGGAAGCCCAGGGCAGCAAGGCCCCGGTTCAGGCTCTGGCGGACAGGGTGGCTGCGGTCTTCGTGCCGACGATTGTCGTTCTGGCGGCCCTGACATGCATCGTCTGGTATGGGATCACCACGGATATCGTCACGGCCATGATCCGAACGGTGGCCATACTCGTCATTGCCTGCCCGTGCGCCCTGGGGCTCGCCACACCGACAGCCGTCATGGCCGGCATGGGACGGGGCGCCAAGAGTGGAATTCTGTTCCGAAACAGCACCGGCCTTCAGGAAACGGCCCGGATCGACGTTCTCGTCTTCGACAAGACCGGCACCCTCACCGAGGGAAAGCCCGAAGTGAGCGGGATTTCGGCGGCCGCAGCCGATCTTCCGATGTCCATTCGTCATCGGTTGTCCTTACCGGAAAGGCCCAACGAGCCGATCGATCCCCCAACGGCTGTCCTTCTGGCAGCCGCATCCGCAGAGCAGGGTTCGGAACATCCCCTGGGCCGCGCCATCGTTCGGGAAGCGGAAAAACGCGGCCACTCCCTCGAACGGATCGAACATTTCCAGGCCTTTGGGGGCTCCGGCATCGAAGCGCGCCTGGCCTGCGGGCTCACCGTCCGGGTAGGCAAACCCGAATGGATGCGGATGCAACACCCGGAGGCCTTCGCATCCACCGGTGGTGCTATCCCCCCTCTATTGGAATGGGGGCGGGAACAAAGTGCCCTCGGACGGACGAGCGTCATCGTTTCGGTGACGGTTGCTGAAGCCGGACAGACGGCATCGGTTTCCACCACCGCAGAAGCTCCTTTCTTCGGCGCCCTTTCCCTGTCGGACAGGCTCAAACCCGATGCAGCCGAAGCCGTCAAGGCCATTCACGGACTGGGGATTCAGACGGTCATGCTGACCGGAGACAACGAACGGACGGCTTCCGCCATTGCCGCAGAAGCAGGCATCGACCGGTGGAAGGCCGGGTTGATGCCCGAGGAGAAGCTTTCCGCCATTGCCGAACTCCAGTCCCAGGGGCATGTCGTCGGCATGGTCGGAGACGGAATCAACGATGCCCCTGCCTTGGCGAAAGCCCATGTAGGAATTGCCATCGGCACGGGTACGGATGTGGCCATCGAAAGTGCGGATGTCATTCTCACGGGCGGAAGGCTTTCCGGCCTTGCCCGAGCCATCCGGCTCAGCCGGGATACCCTGCGCACCATCCGGGAAAACCTCGTTTGGGCATTCGGATACAATGTCGTTCTCATTCCGGTGGCTGCAGGGGTGCTTCATCCTTTCGAAGCCCTGCCCATGGCCCTTCGACAGCTGCATCCGATTCTGGCGGCTCTGGCCATGGCCTTCAGCAGTGTCTCGGTGGTGACGAACAGTCTGCGGTTGCAACATCAATGATGGCCCCGCAAAAAGTCTCTAACCACCGCTTTTCCTTCAAAGCCGGGCCTCCAGCAGGAGGGCGGGTGGTGTTTTGCGAAGCAGCGGAAACTGTTTGAAGCAGCCGGAGATCGTTGGATCGGG
>JBFMBE010000202.1:0-5863 GCA_040755275.1 Thermodesulfobacteriota bacterium
TGGCTGGGGAAGCCTTTTGAGATTGCTGCGAAAACGTGTTTGAAGCCGCCGGAGATCGTTGGATCGGACGGACGTGTTCGATCGACTTTTCATTGAAAAGCAATCCGTTGCGATTGAACCAGCCTCTGTTTGCTGTTTGGCCATCCTTCCGATCCTACGAGATCGGGCGACTGAGTTTTTTCGCAGCATCGAAAAAGGTTCCCCAGTCACCCCGCGACTTGACAGAGACTTCCTGACTTTTTGCGGGTCCATCATATGGACGGCTTTGAAAAAAGGCTGCAGGCAAGGAGTGCAAATCCCAAGGGGTGCGGCGTACGGAAACGTACGCCGCAACGAAGAGGGATGCAGCACGACACAGCATCTGGCCTTTTTGCGAAGCCGCCATGATTCAAGGCAGATCAGCCTACATCATCGTGAAAGAAAGGACCCTCTGCATGAACGAATTGCAGGCGCATCATATCACATTTTTCAAGGAACTGGTCGGATCCGAGCGTTTTTCGACCGGTAAATCCCATCGGGAGCTTCATGTACGGGACATTTCGGCCCATCACGGAAGCTTGCCCGCAGGTGTCATCTTCCCCGTGACAACGGAAGAGGTATCACGAATTCTGGGGTTTTGCTACGAGAACGACATTCCGGTCACTCCTTGGGGTGCTGGAACCAGCACCGAAGGCAATCCCGTTCCGGTATGCGGAGGTCTGGTGATCGATCTGACTCGGATGAACCGGATCATTTCCATTCGACCCGAAGACCTTCAGGCCGATGTCGAACCCGGCGTGTTGCGCAAAGAGCTCAACCGTCAGGCTGGGCAATTCGGTTTGTTTTTCCCACCCGACCCCGGCGCGGACGCCACCATCGGCGGAATGATCGCAAACAACGCCTCCGGTGTTCAGACCGTAAAGTACGGGGCCACCAAAGACAACGTGCTGCGGCTCGTCGTGGTTCTGCCGAATGGAGAAACCATCCATACGGGATGCAAGGCCCCGAAATCCTCATCCGGATACGATCTGACCCGGCTCTTCATCGGATCGGAGGGGACGCTGGGCATCGTTACCGAAATCACGGTCAAGCTCTCCGGCATTCCGGCGATCCGCATGGCAGCTACCATTTCGTTTCCGGATTTGGCAAGCGCATCCCAGGCCGTGGCTGTGCTGATCGGATCGGGGCTTGGACCTGCGGCATTGGAACTTCTGCCTCCCGGGCTGATCGCTCTGATGAATCGGGAAAAAGGACTCGGCATCGAGGAGGTTCCCACACTGTTTTGTGAATTTCATGGATCGAGCGACACCGTGATCGAGCAAACCGCAACGCTCGCACGGGAGCTCTGCGAAGAATGCGGTGCGGTCGGGTTCCGTCATGCCAGCGACGAGGCAGGACGCACCGCCCTCTGGCGTGCTCGCCACGAAGCCTGGGAGACCATCCATCGGGCCCATCCCGGGTTGGAAACCCTCATCGTCGATGCGGCTGTCCCCATTTCCGCCTATCCCGATATGGTGGTGTTTGCCCAGAATGCCGTCGATCGGGCGGGTGTCGTCGGCTACGTGTTTGGGCATGCCGGGGACGGAAATCTGCATGTCGTTCTGGTGGGCGACATTGGAGATGATGTGGCTTGGGGAAGGCTCGAGGCCGTCAACCACGCCATTGTGGAAGAGGCCATCCGGAAGGGGGGCACCTGCACGGGTGAGCACGGGGTGGGTATCGGCAAACGCCGGTTCATGCCGCTCGAGCACGGCGCCTCCTACGAATGGATGCGACGGATCAAGACGCTTTTCGATCCGAAAGGCCTGATGAATCCCGGAAAGATTTTCTGACGGCTGCATCCTTGTCCGGTGGTTCGATTTGCAGGCCGAGCGCTTGCGCCCGGGCTGCAAATCGTTCCTTCGCCGAAGGCCGTTTTTTTCTGAATTCCTTTCTTGGTGCTCGTCGCGTTCTTCAAAGGGGTTCACTTTCTGGTTCAACGTTCTTTTTCGGCCACCTGGGCTTCTGCAAAGGTCATCACCCGGGTGAACATGGCCACAGAGGCATCGAGAATGTCCATGGCCAGCACCGCTCCGGTGCCTTCCCCGAGACGCATGCCGAGATTCAAGATGGGCTCGAGTTTCAGGTGATCGAGCATGTATCGATGCCCCGGTTCTTCGGAACAGTGACCGGAGAACATGTAATCGGTTACCGTCGGACAGAGACTGTGGGCGATGAGCGCACCTGCAGTGGAGATGAACCCGTCGATGACGATGGGTTTGTGGTGATAGGCAGCAGCCAGAATCAGTCCGGCGATCCCTCCGATTTCGAAACCGCCTACCTTTGCCAAAACATCGATGCCGTCGTTCGGATCCGGACGGTTCCTGGCAATGGCCTCGCTCAGAACGGCCCGCTTGGCTGCCACGCCTTCCGCATTCAGGCCGGTGCCGGGTCCCGTCATGACGTCCACGGGGCAACCGGTCAACACCGATCCGATGGCAGCCGAAGGGGATGTGTTGCCGATTCCCATATCCCCGGTTCCGAGGATATCAAACCCCCGCTCGAACAGCGACTCTCCGATTGAAAAACCGCTTAAGATCGCCTGTTCGGCTTCCTGTCGGCTCATGGCTGGCCCGATGCGAAAATTGTCCGTTCCTTTTCGGACCTTTCGAACCAGAAGTCGGTTTCCACCCGGAATTTCCTGGGGATCGATTTCCGGGATGATACCCATATCCACCACCCAGACATCGGCCCCGACATGACCGGATAGGGCATTGATGCCGGCTCCTCCGGCCAGAAAGGTCTTCACCATGGCTCCAGTGACTTCCTGCGGAAAGGCGCTCACCGCCTCTGCCGCAACACCGTGATCCCCCGCCATGACGACAACGGCCTTCTGGGAAATTCTGGGTTGCAGGGTTTGAAGGATTCCGCAAAGCCGCTCGGAAAATTCATGGAGCCTCCCCAGTGCCCGGGGAGGCATGACGAGCTGGGCGGTTCGTTCTTTGGCCTGCTGGATCCAGGTCGAATCGATGGGTCGAATGAGAGCGATGATTTCAGCCAGTGATTGCTTGTGGCTCATGTCTTCCTCCTGAATGTTGTCTTGATAAGGATGATTGCCCCGCAAAAAGTCGATTTTCCCGTGCTTTTCGTAAAAGTCGGGCATAAGCGGGGTGGCTGGGGAAGCCTTTTGAGCTTGCTGCTTCAAACAGTTTCCGCTGCTTCGCAAAACATCACCCGCCATCCTGCTGGATGCCCGACATTTACAAAAAGCACAGGAAAGACGACTAGTTGCGAATCCAACAAGAATGGATGCCAACCTCTACCGGTTTTTCAAAAAAAATCCCCGTAGCTCTGAATAAGCCCGGGGATTTACCTTCTCCTCGACTGGGCATCCGACCGGCAGGTCTTCTGGCTTCCGAATCGTCCCCGGCACCACGCCTTCCCATCACGCTTGGATCACGACAGTGGCATTTTGTGGTGCGGGTCCCCGGTTACAGCGGCGGGTCCGCGCCGGAATTGCACCGGCTTCCCGATTAAGCCCCGAAGGGCGCCGTTCGAATACGATGGATATCAACACGGGGGTACCGGACAGTGTGCCCCCAAATGATCAGCGAATTTCCGCGCTGAGTCGAAAAACCTCCTACCGTTCGGTGGTTCTTGTGAAAGGTTCAGTTGGAACCGAAAGGATGATCGATCACGATGGTTTGATCCCGACCAGGCCCCACAGAAACGATCTGAACCGGAATGCCGGTCAAGGTTTCGATGCGATGAATATAGGCAAGTGCTTCGTCTGGAAGATCCGACAGGGTTTTCGCCTTGGAGATGTCTGTTTTCCATCCCGGAAGGGTTTCAAGAATCGGGGTGCATTCCGCAAGCACCTTTAGATTCGATGGAAAATCCGAAAGCCGCTTGCCGCGGTACTCGTATCCGGTGCAGATGCACAGGTTGTCCAGCTCGCCCAACACATCCAACTTGGTGATGGCCAACCCTGTCAGGCTGTTCAGCCGAGCGGCATTGGTGAGCAGCACGGTATCCAGCCATCCACACCTGCGCTTGCGGCCGGTGGTCGCACCGAATTCGCATCCGGTCTGCTGAATTCGGTCTCCCGTTTCGTCCAAGAGTTCGCAGGGAAAAGGCCCCTGTCCAACCCGAGTCGTGTATGCCTTCACCACTCCAATGACGCCGTCGATGACCTTGGGGCCGATGCCCGATCCAGAACAGGCATTTGCCGATACCGTATTGGAGGAAGTGACGAATGGGTAGGTGCCGTGATCGATATCGAGATGGGTGCCCTGAGCCCCTTCGAACAGAATGGATCGGTGGTTGCAGATAGCTTCGGAAAGGAAAGTGGACAAATGGGTGACATGGGGAGCCAGGCGCTCGGCATATTCCAGGTAGCGATCCCGGATATCGTCGAATGAAAGCGGGGATCCGTTCAGGTAGTGCGTGAGGTAGAAATTCTTTTCATCGAGGGTTTCCGCAAGCATTTCGGTGAACAATTCGGTATCCAGCAATTCGATGAACCGAATACCGCGTCTTGCCGCCTTATCTTCATAACAGGGGCCGATGCCTCTTCCGGTGGTTCCGATTTTCCGATCACCCTTCTTGTTCTCCCGGGCGATATCGACGGCCTTGTGATAGGGCATGATGAGGTGGGCCTTGTCGCTGATTTTCAGCAACTCGGGTCCGGTGTCGATGCCTCTTTCCTTCAGATAGGACATTTCTTCGATCAGGACTTCGGGGTCGACGACGACACCGTTGCCGATGGCGCAGATCTTTTTCTGAAGAATGCCGGAAGGGACGAGGTGGCTGATGAATTGCTGGCCGTTGACTACCATCGTGTGACCGGCATTGTTACCTCCCTGAAACCGCACGACGATGTCAGCATGCTCCGACAGCAGATCGACGATTTTGCCTTTGCCTTCGTCTCCCCACTGGGTTCCGACAATGACGATATTGGCCACAATCTTCTCCTTACGATCGATGGGAAAGGTTAGCGCGTGATGTCCACAGCGTTCCGGCGTTCCCGGAAAAAATCCTGCATCAACCTTCTGCAGGGTTCTTCCAAAATGCCTCCGAACACTGCCGGATGATGATTGAACCGGGTGTCCACAGAGAAATCGTACAGCGATCCGCAGGCACCCCACCGAGGATCTGGTGCGCCATAGACGATCCTCTGAACCCTGGCATGAATCAAGGCACCCATGCACATGACACACGGTTCGATCGTAACATAGAGCGTGGTGTTTAACAACCGGTAATTCCCCAACAGCCTGGCTGCCTGCCGCAGCACGCGGATTTCGGCATGGGCCGTCGGGTCTAAGCTCGCAATGGTCCGATTTCCGTCCTGTGCCAGGATGCGGCTCTCGGCATCGACCAATACGGCGCCGACGGGTACCTCTCCCAAGCGGAAGGCCTTTTCCGCCTCTTCAATGGCAGTGTGCATCCATTCGATGGAAAAGCTGGTTTCAGGATTCATGATTGATGAAGTCGCACAAAGTCAGGCAGTCTCTGTTGAGCCGCATGGGGTCGGGAATGCCTTTTTCGCTGCTGCGAAAAAACTTAGCAGCCCGATCTGGTTGGATCGGGCGTAGATGTTTCATCAATATTCGCATGAAAATCATCATGTCGCAACTCAGCAATCGTGTATTCCAAGTTTGGCTACCCGCCTGATCCTACGGGGCTCAAGCTGCTGTGCTTTTCCGCTGCTGAGCAACATTTACCCGCCTTCCTAAGGGTCAAGAGAGATGGCCTGACTTTTTGCGAGCTCATTAACATATGATGCCCCCGCAAAAAGTCGAAGATCGAAAATGAAGAGTATTCAGGAATCAACTATTCTCCATAACAAATATGATGTTCAAAAAACCAAAATAGCTCTTTGACAAACTGTTTGATCCGGTTTGGG
>JBFMBE010000203.1:0-5781 GCA_040755275.1 Thermodesulfobacteriota bacterium
TATTTGTTTGAAAAACATCATGTTGCAACTCAGCAATTCTGTATTCCAAGTTTGGCTATCCGCCCGATCCTACGAGATCGGGCGGCTGAGTTTTTTCGCAGCATCGAAAAAGGTTCCCCAGTCACCCGCGACTCGACAGAGACTTCCTGACTTTTTGCGGGGCCATCATTCATTGGTGGATAGCAACTTGTCGCGGCCTCATCCTTCCCTTAGCGGTTCCGGAAATAACCGTGAATCACATCCACCACCCGCTCGATTTCCCGGGCCTCGAGTTCCGGAAAGATCGGCAGGGCCAGGGTTTCCTGTGCGGCTCGTTCCGACTCCGGAAAATCACCCGGCTTTCCGCCGAGATTGGCGAAGCAGGGCTGGAGATGAAGGGGAATCGGATAATAGATGGCCGTTCCGATGCCGTTTTCCGTCAAGTGGTGCTGCAGGGCATCTCGATGCCCTGGAACCCGGATGACGAACTGGTTGTAGACGTGTCTTCCCGACCGCTCGACGGGAAGGCCGATGCGATCCAGAAGTCCGGCATCCCGAAATAGCCTACCATACATCTGCGCGTTGTTGCGTCGGCCCTGGGTCCATCCGTCGAGTCGGGAAAGCTTGACCGAGAGGACGACGGCCTGCAAGGCGTCCAGACGGAAATTGCCGCCGACCTCCGTATGTCGGTAGCGTTCCGCCCCACCATGGACCCGAAGCCGAAGGAGTTTGTCCCGAAGGGCTTTCGATGGGGTGGTCACCAGGCCGGCGTCGCCGAATCCGCCTAGATTCTTCGACGGAAAAAAGGAAAAACACCCGAAATCTCCGATGGCCCCGGCCCGCTTGCCCCGGTATTCGGCCCCGATCGCCTGTGCGGCATCCTCGATCACCACCAGGCGGTTGGAGGTTGCCAGCTGCAGAATCGGCTCCATGTCGGCGCACTGGCCGTAGAGGTGAACCGGAACCACGGCCTTCGATCGGTCTTTGTCCGCCTGCGGCATGGTATGAATCGTTTCAGCGAGCTTTTCGGGATCCATCGTGAAGGTGTCCGGTTCAATATCCACAAAGACCGGAACCGCCCCCAACCGGTAAATGGCTCCGGCTGTCGCGAAAAACGTGTACGGGGTGGTGATCACCCGATCCCCCGGACGGATGTCGATCGTCATTAGCGAAAGCAACAGGGCGTCGGTTCCGGAGGATACGCCGACGGCATGGGATGCGCCGCAGTAGGCGGCCATTCGGGCTTCGAATTCCTCAACGGGCCTTCCCAGAATGAACCGTTGGGATTCGAAGAGCTCGGTGAGCTTCGGGGTGAGCTCGTCCCGGATCTGTTGGTACTGTCTTGTCAAATCAAGCAGGGGAATGTTCATAGGGTTCCAGCGAAAGCCTCTTGTAAGGCTTTCATTCATGATGGCCCCGCAAAAAGTCAGGCCCTCTCATTTGACCCGCAGGAAGGCGGGTGAATTTTGCTCAGCAGCGGAAAAACTCAGCAGCCCGAGCTCGTAGGATCGGGCGGCTGAGTTTTTTCGCAGCAGCGAAAAAGGTTCCCCAGTCACCCCGCGACTCGACAGAGACTTCCTGACTATTTGCGGGGCCATCATTTACCGTGAAGCAAGGCCGGATCTTCCGCCCTCGCTCCCTGAGAGGAGGGTTTCAGCCCGTCCGGATGGGCGGTTTCAATTTCCATCAGGTGGACTTCCTCCTCCGTTTCGTTGCACACGGTCAGCTCCACCTCGGAGAACGGCGCAATCGTTACGTTTTCTCCGGGCTTCATCGTCCATATGTCACCATTCTGGTGGATTTGCGCCGTTCCGTCAACCAAAACGAGTGTTTTTATCCGAACCGGATCTGCGGCAACCGCCACCCGCTCCTTGGGGAAGACGTTCAGTCGGTGTACCTGGTAACCCGCCCGGACCTCGAGGGTGGTGCGCGTTCCCCATGGAGTCGTCACGGTCGTATGTTTCTGCACCTGCAGGCGCTTTTGGGCCTTCAGCACGGCGACAATTTCCTTCACGTCCCGACTCGTTTCCATGTCCGAAACGAAGACCGCGTCCGGGGTTTCGACGATGACGATTCGGGACAGGCCGTTGACCGCGATCATCCGCTCCTGGGTCATGACGAAACAGTGATCGCTCTGCTGCAGGATGACATCGCCCAGAATGACGTTGTTCGATTCATCCTTCGGCAGAAAGTCATAGAGAGACTTCCAGGACCCGATGTCGCTCCAGCCGAGATCGGCCGGGAGCACCACCCCGATCCGGGTGTATTCCATGACGGCCACGTCGATCGAGACATTGGGCAGGCTGGCATAGTCCTCCGCAGAGACGTTCGTCGAACCGTTCATCATCTGGCGGAAGCGCTCGCTCATGTCGGGCTGATACCGTTCGAACTCCCGTGCCATGACCGATGCGCGGAAGGCGAACATCCCGCTGTTCCAGTAGAAATTCCCCGATTGCAGGTAGTGTTCCGCCGTAGCCCGATCCGGCTTTTCAACGAAGCGGCGGATCCGTCGGGCACCTTCCTCCACCGGATCGCCTCCTTCGATGTATCCGTATCCGGTTTCCGGGTAATAGGGCTTGATGCCGAAGGTGACGATGGACCCGGCTTCTGCGAGGCGGGCTGCAGCCAGAATCTTTTCCTGGAAGCGCTTGTGGTGTCGGATGACGTGATCCGCCGGGAAGATGAAGACGACGGCGTCATCGACTTCCTGCAGCACCCGGTGTAGGGCGAGCAGCACCGCAGGAGCCGTGTTCCTGCCGCAGGGTTCGGCAACGATCTTTCCCTTCGGATCGATGTCGATCTGCTGCAGATGCCTCTCGATGTCCCCGGCATGATGGTTTCCGCAGACGACGCGGATTCGATCCGTATCGAGAACGGGGGCAATCCGTTTGATCGTGGCCTGAACGAGGGAATCTTCGCCGCAAAGCTTGGCCAGCTGCTTGGGGAAGAGCTCCCGGGAAACGGGCCACAGCCGGGTGCCGGAGCCTCCGGCCAACAGAACCGGATAGATCGGGAGACAAATGTCCTTCATCGGCCATTCTCCTTCCTGAAGCGTCGTTTGCCATTGGTCTGACTCGAATCCCGAACGACGGGTATGCAGCGGAAGCTCACCGTCTTCGGGCCGATGACGGCCTGAACATTGCGTTTGAGCTCCTGGGTGGCCTTCACACCGATCTGTTCGGCCAGGGCGATGTGGACCACGGCGCCTGTGGGCTGGACCAGCTCGATTCGCACGCTGCAGGCTCCGGGGTGCTCCTGCAGCACTTTCTTGAGACGAAGCAGGGTGTTTCGATCGGCGGCATCGGCATCGAGCCGGATCTGGACGACGGCCGTCCAGAGTTCCGGGGCGGTTTCCATGGGGATGACATTTTCTGCGATCAGCTTGACGCTGTTTTCGTCCTTCTCCACCTGTCCCTGCACGATGACGGCCCGGTCGGTCTCAAGAAGCGTTCCTGCCTGGGCGTAGAGGTCCGAAAAGACCGTGACCTCCACACTCCCGTTTCGGTCTTCGAGGGTGAGAAAGGCCATCAGCTCGTCTTTTCGGGTCTTGATGACCTTGACGCTGCGGATGAGCCCTCCCACACGGACGATTTCCGCAGCTTCCCGCTCCCAAAGCCCGATGGTGTCGCAGTCCGTGAAAGCCTCGAGAACGGCTTCATGGCCTTCGAGGGGGTGGCCGGAGAGGTAGAATCCGAGGCATTCCTTTTCGAGGGCGAGCTTTTCCTTTCGGTCCCACTCCGGGATGTCGGGCAGCACCGGATGATCGTTCCACTGGCCTTCGTCGAAGAAGTCGGAGAACAGGCCCAACTGGGGATCGTTCCGTTTTTTCTGCCGGAGCTGACCATCGATCATGGCTTCCTCGAGAACGGCCATCATCTGGGAGCGAAAAGCGCCGGTGGAATCGAAGGCCCCGCACTTGATGAGGTATTCGATGACCCGCTTGTTGAGCTTCTTGAGTTCCACCCGCTTGCAGAAATCGAAGATGGAAGTGAACAGCCCTTCCTTGCGCGCTTCGAGAATCGCATCGATCGCCGCCTCACCGACGTTCTTCACGGCCACGAGCCCGAAGCGGATGGCGCCCTCCACGACCGTGAAATGCTTGTGGCTCGCGTTGATGTCCGGCGGCAGGATCGGGATATGGTGGGTGCGGCATTCGGAAATGTATTTGACGACCGCATCCGTGGAGTGCATTTCACTGGTGAGCAGTGCTGCCAGAAATTCCACCGGGTAGTGGGCCTTGAGGTAGGCCGTCTGAAAGGAGATGAGGGCGTAGGCGGCACTGTGGGACTTGTTGAATCCGTACCCGCCGAATTTTTCGATGAGATCGAAGAGCTGTTCGGCCTTTTCTACAGGGACTCCCTTTTCTGCGGCGCCGTTGACGAATCGATCCCGGTGTTTGGCCAGTATCTCGGGGATTTTCTTTCCCATGGCCTTGCGCAGGTCGTCGGCCTCGCTCATCGTGTATCCGGCAAGCTCCACCGCAATCTTCATGACCTGCTCCTGGTACACGATCACCCCGTAGGTTTCCCGCAGGATGGGTTCAAGCTCGGGCACCAGATATTCGACGGGTTTACGGCCGTGCTTGCAGTTCACGAAATCGTCCACCATGCCGCTGTCGAGCGGACCCGGTCGGTAGAGGGCGACCAGAGCCACGATGTCGGCGAAACATTCGGGCCGCAGGCGCACCATCAGGTCCTTCATGCCGGAACTTTCGAGTTGGAAGACCCCGGTCGTGTCTCCCGAAATCAGCAGACGATAGGTGGGTGCATCTGTCAGATCGAGGTTGGCCAGATCCGGGGCCTGCTTTCCCTGGCTTTCGATCAGCCGCAGGGTGTCGGCCATGACCGTGAGGTTGCGAAGCCCGAGAAAATCGAATTTGACGAGTCCGATCTTCTCGACGTATTTCATGTCGTACTGGGTGACCACTTCCCCTTTTTTCCCCCGGAACAGCGGCAGGTATTCCACCAGCGGTCGATCGGAGATGACCACGCCTGCCGCATGGGTGGAGGCATGTCGGGGAAGGCCCTCGAGAACTTTGCAGATGTCGATGAGCTCGCCGATTTCGGGCTTCGACCTGGCCATTTCGGCAAGTCGGGGCTCCTGTTTGAGCGCGTTTTCGAGGCTGATGTTGAGCACATCCGGAACCATCTTGGCGATGGCATCGACTTCCTTGAGGGGAATGCCCAAGGCTCTGCCGACGTCTCGGATCACGGCCCGGGTCATGAGCTTTCCGAAGGTGATGATCTGGCTGACGTATTCACCACCCCCGTAACGGTCCACCACGTACTTGTAGACGGATTCACGACCGTTGATGCAGAAATCGACGTCGATATCGGGCATGCTCTTTCGGGCCGGGTTCAGGAACCGCTCGAAGAGCAGGCCGTGCACGAGGGGGTCGAGGTCCGTAATCGACAGGCAGTAGGCGACGAGGCTTCCGGCCGCAGACCCGCGGCCCGGCCCCACCGGGATGCCGTGGGTCTTGGCGTAGCGGATGAAATCGGAAACGATCAGAAAATACCCCGAAAAGCCCATTTCCTGAATGACCCGGATTTCGTAATCGAGCCGCTCCTGGTAGCGGCTGCGCTCGGCCTCCGGATGTCTTTGCCGGATGATCCGCCATTTGTCTTCGAATCCCGAACGCACCTGTTCTTCGAAGATCTCCTCTGCGCTTCGCTCCTCCCCCGGTGGGCTGTACCGCGGAAAATGATAGCCCTTGAACCCGAGATCGACCTGGCAGCGGGCTGCAATCCGAGCCGTGTTCTCGATGGTGTCAGGCCTGTGGCCGAAAAATTCGGTCATTTC
>JBFMBE010000204.1:0-5776 GCA_040755275.1 Thermodesulfobacteriota bacterium
CGATCCAACGATATCCGGCGGCTTCAAACACGTTTTCGCAGCAGTCTCAAAAGGCTTCCCCAGCCACCCCGCTTATGCCCGGCATTTCCCAAAAGCACGGGAAAAGCGACTTTTTGCGAGGCCATCAAAAAAGAGAACCTGACTTGTTGCAAGACCATCCATCATTTCGCTATCGTGACGAACCGATATTATCTGCCTTTCGCCCGTTGGGTCTTTATCGATTCCGGCCGAGGAGCGGGTTGTCGTTTGGCGGCAAGAATCGGTGTGTTGACGACAAGGGCGGATTTTCCCTCGGCCTTGCTGATGTCGAGTTTGATGGCCTGGGTGTCGATTTCGAAATACCGGGAGATCACTTCGACGATATCCATCTGGAGGTTCTTGAGGATGTCTTCAGAGATTTCGAGCTTGTCACAGATGAGCGCCAACTGAATGCGGTTTTTGGCCGTATCCTTGCTGGAGGGTTTTCCCTTACCGAAGATTCCCTGAAAAATACGTTGAAGCTCTTGAGTGAAGCCATTCAGCATATCGCCATTCCCTTATCCGAGGCCTAATTTTTGACCGATTTTTTTCCAGATGGATTTGTTCACCTGAGGGACTTCGATCGGAATGTCTTTTCTTCCATTCAGCCGTTGAGCGATGCGCTTGAAGGCTTCTCCGGCCTTGGATCCCTTTTGCAGAACCGGGGAGATGCCCGTGTTGGTAGCAATCACGACCTGATCGTCCATTTCTACAAGCCCGATCAATTCGATCGAAAGCACATCGACGACATCCTGGTGGCTCAACATGTCTCCGCGCTCCACCATTTCGGGGATGATTCGGTTGACGATCAGCCGCGGGGTGATCGATTTGGAGAGCAACAATCCGATCACCCGGTCTGCATCACGAACCGAGGAAACTTCGGGGGTGCAGATGACCAGTGCCTCGTCTGCTGGAGCGACGGAATTTTCGAAACCTCTTTCGATGCCAGCCGGACAGTCGAGCAGGATGTAGTCGAATTCCTTTCTCAAGTCCTTGCAGAACCGCACCATGGATTCCGGGGTCAGGACGTCTTTGTTGTCGCTCTGGGAGGCCGGAAAGAGATAGAGGGAATCGATCCGCCGATCCTTGATGGCTGCTTGTTTGATCTTGCATTTGCCTTTGATCGCGTCGACGACGTTGAAAACGATCCGGTTCTCGAGTCCCATCACGACATCGAGGTTGCGCAACCCGATGTCCATGTCGACCACGGCCACCTGCTTTCCTTCAAGAGCCAGGGCGGCACCGATAGAGGCTGTAGCGGTCGTCTTGCCGACGCCACCTTTTCCGGATGTAATGACAATGACTTTCCCGTTCAAGGACCACCTCTTTCGCTTATCGGATCATCGGATAGGGATATTTGGAAAATGGATTTTCGTTTACATACGATACGACCGTAATGAGGCCGTTCTGAACGAAGGCGATTTCAGGAGTTTTGGCCATGGTCGGACCTGTACCGATTGCAATCACCCTGCCGATCTGAATTTGAAGCGGTTTGAAGTCCATGGCGAAGACAAAGGCGTCTTCGTTTTCGGGGTGACCTGCCAAGGCAACCCCACCCAGTGTTCCCAAAACGATGATATCTCCTCCGGCCCGGATTTCCGCGCCTGGATTGACATCGCCGAGGATGACGACGTGATGCCGTCCCTCGATGTTCTGTCCCGAGCGGATTCTGCCTGCAAGGATCAATGCATCGCTTCGTTGCCAGGAGCGGCTGATATCGTAGCGTCGGGGTTGTCGATCGCGTGCGAGGGATTCCTTCGGGGGTTCTTGATGCCGGAGAACCATGGCGACCTGAAAGGAATCGACTAGAAGGGCCGCGATCTCTTGTTCGAGCTCCGGATATTCCTGATCGTTTCCCCAGTCGATGACGACTTTGGCATTTCGGGCAAGATTGCCGGCCTGCTGGAAAACCCGTTCGATTTCCGCCTTCAGGTCCACCAGAGGGGTTTCGGGTTTGAGAGTCAACAGAAGCCCCTCCCGGATACCGATCAACCGGGCAGATGGTTCGTCGTTTGTCTGCATATTCCTCTTCAACGGTTGTTCAAACGGTGGGAAATGGCCTGTTTCCGTCGTCTGCAGGTGTGCTTCATCGGAGTATCGTCCTTGTAGCAGGGGAAACCCATGTACCTGGAACCATGCATAGCCGGATGAACGCGTAAAAAGTCCAGTAGTCTCTGTTTAGCCGCATGGGGATGGGGATGCCTATTTTTCTGCTGCGAAAAAACTCAGCCGCCCGATCCAACGATCTCCGGCTGCTTCAAACAGTTTCCGCTGCTTCGCAAAACACCGCTCTCCTGCTGGAAGCCCGGCTTTGAAAGAAAATCCGTGGATGGCGACTTTTTGCGAGGCCATCATGAACTGACTCTTTACGATATTTACCAGGTGCTTGCAATCGATTTTCACTGGAGTCCGCCGCCGCTCCTATCGGGTGGTTTCACGGATGAGAGTGCCTGTTGAAATTTCTTCAATTGAGCCTCGAAATAGTGGTGATCAGCGGTTGCCAGCAGAAGCGCCCGTTTGCCGGCAGCAACGGCCTCTTCGGTTCTGCCTGCTGCATAATAGGCCTCTGCCAGGGTATCCAGGAATTGAGGGCTGTCTTGAATCCGTACGGCCCGCTCAGCGAGAGCTACGGCCGTTTTCGGATCGAAATATCGTCTGTCTTCACAGGTGACCAGCATCCAGGCCAGGTTGTTCAGGGCAGTGGCATGTTCGGGCGCCAGGGCGATGGCTTTTTCGTAGGCTTCCTTGGCCAGGCCGTATGCCTTCCGGCTCTGCAGTACATCTCCAAGAAAAGCTTGGAGCTTTGCATCGTCAGGATTTCGCTCGATTTCCTTCACGAGGATATGCTCGATCATGCGTTGGTTGAGCCGTTTTCCCGTGTCTCCGAAATTGAGGGTATAGGCGAGTGAACCGAAAGCGAGCAGTACCAGCGCGTAGCAGGCAAGGCCGAGCCGAATTTTTCGGTCATGTCTGCGGATCCAGGATCGGTCTAGTTCGCACCGGGCAAGGAAAGCGATCCGTTCTGCGATGCTGAAATGGTGCCAATTGGGTTTGTCGATGGGCTGGAAACTGAACAGCGCGATTTTCCGAAGGGTGGAAATGAGCGGTCTTGCGCTTTCGAAGAGCGTAAATACGTAGGCATCGGCTTGGCGTTCAAAATTCCGCATGAAGAAGCCGAACCCGTAGCGGAAATACACGAGAAAGAGGAGAATGGAGAAGACGGTGGATATCGTGGAGAGACGACCGACCGGATCGGTTCCGACGATGCCCGAAAGATCGAAGAAAGCCCGGATGAAGAGCAGGGCGTAGAGAAGGAAATCGAAGAGGGCATAGGAGATGAGCAGGTATCCGGCGAAGAACAGCAGGTAGAACAGCAGGTGTTTCTTTTTGATGTGACCGATTTCGTGAGCGATGACGGCATCGATTTCTTCCGGAAGGAGTTGTTCCAGAAGTGCTTCCGTCACCAGAAGATACCGAAACCGTTTCACGAGACCCATGACGCCTGCGGTGATCATTCTGCCGCCGTATATCGGCCAGTAAAGGATTTCGGCATAGGAAAATCCGGCCTTTCGGCACAGTCTTTCGATCCGGTCTCGCATCCATCCCGACTCTAGCGGCGTGCACCGCCAGGCCTTCTGAATCAGGAAGGGTCCGAAAATCCCGGCTCCCATGAGAAAGACGAAGAACATCGTGGTTTGACCGGGCGGGCTTTGCAGCCATTTGGCCGGTTGTTCGAAGGGAAGCGCAGACACGATATCCATGACGAAGGACAGTGTCAGCCAGGGTAGGTACACCGGAATACCGAAAAACATCTGACTTTTGAGAAAATCCCAATATCCCAACGGATTTCCGAAAATCTTGCGCTGAATCGAATAGACCCAGGTCCAAACGCAGATCAGATGTAGCAGAAAAACGGTCAGGAACAGGACGGCATCGAGGGTGGGAAACCATCGAAAGGGTGTCCATCGCTGGGTGAAGGCGGGAAGATGCAACGCCCAGACATCGAGTGCGAACAGAAGAATTGCCGTGATTTCCCAACGGGTCTGGTGTCGCTGCAGCAGATCGTCGGCCCGAAAAGGATCCAGCCGTTGCAGATGATGGGTCAACCGTCGAAACGACCACTTTCCGGCTGCTGCAAATCCGATGAGCGAAGCCGCAAACAGCCCGGCCGCTTCCAGAACGCCCAGAGGCGGCGTGTCCGGCGGTCTATAGGAGGCATAGATCAGCAGTACGACGATGAAGAGAAAAAACTGGCCGAACACCCTTCCAATTCCTTACAAAGGTGCGAAGGACGCGAAAACGGGTGTCAAGAGGCGGATGGCCCCTCCCGGTAATAGCGGTCTTTTTCGCTGTAGATGCAGCCGCAGTAAGGCTGTCGGTACATTCCGAGTCGTTTGGATTCTACAATTCCCTCGGTCCACCCGGATCGAAAATCCCTGTATATGAATGCCACGTTATATTCGGTTGCCAGCTCTTCGGCAATTTCCCGAATCCGATCATGCCGTTGGTAGCGGCTGTAGAGCAGGGTCGATGAGAAGGCGTCGAAGCCTCCGTTCCTGGCCCGGATGGCCGTTTCTTCGAGCCGTGAGCGGTAACAGATATCGCAGCGATGCTTTTCCCGGAAGACGGTGTTGCGTAGGAATCCCTCCACATCGTATCCTTCCTGCACCACAAGCGGCAAGTCCACCGAAGCTGCATAAGATGTGAGGGTGTCTTCCCGTTTGCGGCATTCCGTAAATGGATGGATGTTGTAGCGATAGAAGAAGCCTGTTACGGTGAAACCCTCCATTCGGAGTATTTTCAGCGGATAGATGGTGCATGGACCGCAGCAGGTGTGCAGTAGGATGTTCATGATCGTTCACCGAAAATGGCCGTTCCAATCCGGACGAGTGTCGCACCTTCCGAGATGGCGACCTCGAAATCACCGCTCATTCCCATCGAAAGCTCCCGAAGATCAATGCCGGGGACAATTCCGGTGTAGCTTTCCGCCAAGGTTTTGAGAATACGAAAATACGGTCGAACGACTTCCGGGTTTTCGCTGTAAGGCGGCATGGTCATCAGTCCAACTACGCGCACATGGGAATGTGCGGCTGCCGCCTCGAGCAGAGGGTAAAGCGCATCGGGTTCCACGCCGCTCTTGGAAGTTTCGCCTGCAACGTTTACCTGAATGAGAACATCCTGAACTTTTCCGAGTTTTTGGGCTTCCCGATCGATTGCTGCAATCAGGTGAGCCGAATCAACGGAGTGGATGAGGGCAAACTGGCGAACGGCATATTTGGCCTTGTTCGTCTGCAGATGTCCAATGAAGTGCCATTCGATGGGGAGGTCGCAAACGGCACCTGCCTTTTCCCGGGCTTCCTGGATGTAGTTTTCGCCGAAGATACGCAACCCGGCGTCTGCGACTTCCCGGATCCGATCTGCAGATACCATCTTACTGACAGCAACCAGCCGAACCTCTTCCGGCCTGCGGCCGGCGAGAAGGGCGCTTCGTTCCATTCGTTCACGAATCGCTGCAATGTTCTTGGTGATCATGAACATATCTCGAAGACAGGGTAAAGGGAAGAGGGGGATTCGGTATACCGTCTTTTCCAACAGGAATCGGATCCCGATATGGCTCATGAAAGATGGCCTCGCAAAAAGTCAGGAAGTCTCTGTCGAGTCGCGGGGTGACTGGGGAACCTTTTTCGCTGCTGCGAAAAAACTCAGCCGCCCGATCTCGTAGGATCGGACGGATGGCCAGACAGCAAGCAGAGGCTGG
>JBFMBE010000205.1:0-5731 GCA_040755275.1 Thermodesulfobacteriota bacterium
CGCGTCCGTCCGATCCAACGATCTCCGGCGGCTTCAAACACGTTTTCGCAGCAAGCTCAAAAGGCTTCCCCAGCCACCCCGCTTATGCCCGGCATTCTCGAAAAGCACGGGAAAAGCGACTTTTTGCGAGGCCATCACTTCTGACGGCCCCGCAAAAAGTCAGGCCCTCTCATTTGACCCGCAGGAAGGCGGGTGAATTTTGCTCAGCAGCGGAAAAACTCAGCAGCCCGAGCTCGTAGGATCGGGCGGATGGCCAAAATGGAAAGAATGGGTTGCTGGTTTCCAACATGCTGTTTTGCAAATCAATAGAAATGAATTGCGTCCGCCCGATCCAACGATCTCCGGCTGCTTCAAACAGTTTCCGCTGCTTCGCAAAACACCACCCGCCCTCCTGCTGGAGGCCCGGCTTTGAAGGAAAATCGGTGGTCAGCGACTTTTTGCGACTCCATCACTTCTGACTTCTTCCCACTGCCTACTGCCGACTGCCCACTGCCTACTGCCTACTGCCGACTGCCCACTGCCCACTGCCCACTACCCACTACTCCCTGCTTTCCAACAAGAAAGCCCCTCCGGGTTTCCGGAGGGGCTTTCGATATCATCAGGCGCGCGCGGTGTTGAAATACTGACGCCGCGTGCGCCGGTGAACGGGTAGGGAATTACATCATACCGCCCATGCCGCCCATTCCACCCATGCCGGGGTTGGGCATCGGGGCTTCCTTTTCCTCGGGTTTGTCTGCAATCATGGCCTCGGTGGTCAGCATCAGGGACGCGACGCTGGCGGCGTTCTGCAGGGCAAACCGGGTAACCTTCGTGGGATCGATGACACCGGCTTCGAAAAGATCCTGATAGGTATTCGAATCGGCGTTGAACCCATAGGCTCCCTGAGCGGCCTTGACTTTGTCGATGACAACGGAGCCTTCGTATCCGGCGTTGTTGGCGATCTGGCGCAGCGGCTCTTCGATGGCCCGCATCACGACCTTGACGCCGAGTCTCTGCTCGTCGGAAACCTCAAGCGCTTCCAGAGCGGGCAGGCATCGAACGAGAGCGACGCCGCCTCCGGGGACAATCCCTTCTTCCACAGCGGCACGGGTCGCATTCAGAGCGTCTTCCACCCGGGCCTTCTTTTCCTTCATTTCGGTTTCAGTGGCAGCACCCACGTTGATGACCGCAACGCCGCCGATGAGTTTGGCCAGTCGTTCCTGGAGTTTTTCCCGATCGTAATCGGATGTCGTCTCCTCGATCTGGGCCCGGATCTGCTTGACCCGTCCTTCGAGAGCGGCCCGGGAACCGGCGCCGTCGACGATCGTGGTGTTGTCCTTATCGATGGTCACGCGTTTGGCTTTGCCCAGGTCGGTAATGGCAACGTTTTCGAGCTTGATGCCCAGATCTTCGCTGACCACCTGACCGCCGGTGAGGATGGCGATGTCTTCGAGCATGGCTTTTCTGCGATCGCCGAAACCGGGGGCCTTGACTGCAGCCACATGAAGGGTTCCGCGCAGTTTGTTCACGACCAGGGTGGCCAGGGCTTCGCCGTCGACGTCTTCAGCGATGATGACGAGAGGCCGACCCATTTTGGCGACCTGTTCGAGAATCGGCAACAGGTCTTTCATGCTGGAGATCTTCTTTTCGTGAATCAGAATGTAGGGATCATCCAGGTTGCAAACCATTTTTTCGGGATCGGTGACGAAATACGGAGAAATGTAGCCCCGATCGAACTGCATGCCTTCGACCACATCGAGGGTGGTTTCCATGCCCTTGGCTTCTTCGACCGTGATGACGCCTTCCTTGCCGACCTTGTTCATGGCCTCGGCGATGATGTTGCCGATGGTCTCATCGTTGTTGGCCGAAATGGTACCGACCTGGGCGATTTCCCGCTGATCCTTGATGGGCTTGCTCAACTTCTTCAGCTCGCCGACGGCCACTTCGATGGCCTTGTCGATGCCGCGTTTGATGGCCATGGGGTTGTTGCCTGCTGCAACCAGTTTCTGCCCTTCTTCATAGATGGCCCGGGCCAGAACGGTGGCTGTGGTGGTGCCGTCACCAGCCATATCGCTGGTCTTGCTGGCGACTTCCTTCACCATCTGCGCACCCATGTTTTCGAATTTGTCGGCCAGCTCGATTTCCTTGGCCACGGTCACACCGTCTTTGGTTACGGTGGGAGAACCCCAGCTCTTGTCGATGACGACGTTTCTTCCTTTGGGCCCGAGGGTCACGACCACTGCATCCGCAAGTGTCCGAACACCGTTCAGCATGGCCTCTCTGGCCTTCATGTCATATTTGATGATCTTCGCCATTGTATCTTTTCCTCCATCCGCTGATTATGCTTCGATAACGCCCAAGACGTCGTCTTCCCTCAGAATGAGGTATTCCTGACCATCGATCTTCACTTCCGTTCCGGCATATTTTCCGAAGAGGATCCGATCGCCCGCCTTCACTTCCATGGCGATCCGCTTGCCGTCTTCACCCAATTTGCCGTTGCCGACTGCGATCACTTTGCCTTCCGCCGGTTTCTCCTTTGCCGTGTCTGGAATGATGATGCCACCCTTGGTGGTGGTTTCCTCTTCCACACGCTGGGCCAAAATACGATCCTGCAATGGTCTCAATTTCATGGTTTCGTTCTCCTTTTTTCGATCCAGCTAAGGTGATACTCTATATAACATCCCTGAATGATAGCGAAATAATCGATCTGTACAGAAGTTTCCTGAAGAATCGATCACCTCCTGTTTCTTCGGTTCCGGCTTTCCGGCGTTGGAACCGGGGAACCGTCACCGTTTCTTCATGCCCGGATCGGGCATCCGAACTATGTCGAACGTCGATTACGATTCCTTGGGGGTGGAATCGGACGTGGCGCTGTCTTTTGGTGTGCCTGTGGATTCTTTGGATGTTGTGTTGGCCGCGGATGATCTGGAACCCGAAGCGTAATCCGTCACGTACCAGCCGCTGCCTTTCAGATGGAAAGAACTCTGTGAGATGAGCTTGTGAAGTTTGCCGGAGCATTTCTTGCAGGTGGTCAGTGGCTCATCCGAAAACTTCTGGAGCGCTTCTTCGATCTGTCCACACTGCGTGCATTCATATTCGTAGATCGGCATAATTCCTCCTCAAAACCAACCTTTCAACCAGCGATTAGAAATGAAAACCATGGAAATCGATGAGAGCCGCCGGTCGGCCTGCGCTCAAATCACCTAAAACATAATCTACGAAGTCGCCTTGTCAAGCGCTGCTTCCAGAAATTTTTGATCCGTTCAAGAGGGTCTTCGGGTAATGGCCAGCTGATCGATGGAGAGCAACAGCCGATCCGAAAAAGCGAGAATTTCGGAAAGTCCATCCAGTCGGAGGTGATCGAGAATGCTGCGGGTGATTTCGTGAACCCGTTTTTCTTCGGCAAGTCGTTTTTCTTCCCCTGCTTCATAATATTGAAGAAACTTTCCGAACCGGGCGATGTGGATGAGTTCATGGACGACCAGATAGAGAATGAAGGGAAACAGTTGTATCTTCGGGTGTTCCTCCATGACTTCCAGAATTCGGTGATCCTGAAGGCAGATCGTGTAGAAATCGAAAGTCGCGGAACCCAGGATGCGGCTTGTCGGGCGCGCTTCGTAACGAATCACCTGAGCGAAGGGGCCGTCCGCGATTTCATGGGGCTGAAGCTCGGCAAGGGTACGTAGATCGTAACGCGGCATTTTTCCAGAAGCCCCACTCAGGCGGTGGTGTTCATGCACCAGCTCTTCGGCCATGGATGCGGCTTCCCGGACGATCGTCAGTTGATCACTCGAGAATGTTTTCATGAGGCTTCAGTCGTCATGCTTCAATACGAGAAAATAGAGGGATCCCGGGTGCTGTAAGTGGCCGGCCGTCCACTCGGCATCCGGACCACTGCCGCAGAACAGGTCGACACGGCCCGGGCCTGTGATGGCACCGCCGGTGTCCTGAGCCAGCACGAAGCGGCCGAAGGGAATCCAGTCATCCGTTCTGCCTCCGGCATGTGCATGGCGTTGTATATCCGCAGGTTTCGGAATTCGATTCGGTTTGGCGCATTGGATATAGGCCAAAGCCGCTTTGGGAAAGATCTGGAAATCGACGGCGATCGAACGTCCGGTCGTCAGCGGAACACCGAGACTTCCGATCGGGCCCGAAGGAACCGTTTCGAAGAAGACATAGCTGGGGTTTGACTGGAGGATTTCTGGTGCCCGATCCGGATGTTGCCGCAGGTAGGCCTTGATGGCCTGCATGGAAACCGTTTCCGGTGAGAGAACGCCTTCGTGTAAAAGCCGTTTGCCGATGCTGCGGTAAGGTCTGCCGTTCGATGCCGCATAATGAATGGAAATGCGCTCTCCGCTTGGAAAACGGATCTTTCCGGAGCCTTGTACCTGAAGGAAGAAGAAATCGATCGGATCTTCGACCCAAGCCAGAATATCGACGGGGGATGTGAACACCGTCGGATTTTCGATATCCTTTCTTTCCCAATAGGGAACGACGGTATTTCCGTGGAGTCGGCCGACGATCCGCTCCTTGGAAAACCGCTCGGAAAAGGCACCGAGATCGATTCGGACCAAATCCCTGGGGATACCGTATACCGGAATGGTGCATCCCGGCCTGGGTGAAGGGCACCCTTCGATTTCCGGTTCGAAATAGCCGGTAAATAGGACGTCACCGGTTCGGTTTCTTCCAACTGAACGATACACCCGGAAACGCTCGCGTACGAAACGGTCGATGGATTCGTCGGATGGATCGGTTTCGAGAAAGGAGCGGAATTCGGTCAGCGAGCGGCGCATCCACGAAACGGTGTAAACGTCCTTTCCGAACAGCAGTGTTGCTTCATCCGGCATTTTCGACAGGGCTGCCTGGCTTTGATCGAGGGCTTTGATCCAGTCCGCCCGGTTTCCGTCATCATCGAAGATGGGATATTCGGATGGGTCCAACAGAAGCAGCGGGGATTCCGAAAAAGGGGCCTGCCACCGGAAACATCCCGAAACCAGGAGCATGAGAAGCAGAGCGCCTGCAAGAACCCGCTTCATCGCTTCCATTCGTCGGGTGAACGTCGGTACAATCCGGATGCGCCCCCGTCTTTCTCGAGAAGTCCGATTTGGCCGATCACCATCCCCCGATCGACGGCTTTGCACATGTCGTAGATGGTGAGGGCCGAAACGGCGACAGCCGTCAGGGCTTCCATCTCCACACCGGTCTTGTCGGTCACCTTGACCAAGGCTTCGATGCGGATCGATTCGGTATCCATCTCAAAATCCACCTGGACATGGCGAATATTCAGCGGATGGCACATCGGAATCAGCTCCGAGGTTTTCTTGGCTGCCAGAATACCGGCGATCCGCGCCGTTTCGAGGACGTTTCCCTTTTTCATCCGTTGATCGCGGATCATGGCCAAGGTCTCGGGTTTCATGAAAATCCGCCCGCTGGCGATGGCAATCCGGGCTGTTTCGGCCTTCTCGGATACATCCACCATGCGGACGCTGCCTGAAGCATCGATATGGGTGAAGCGGGGTGATGGGTCGTCTATAGAATGCATACAGTGCCTTTCAATTTTGACGGCCCCGCAAAAAGTCAGGAAGTCTCTGTCGAGTCGCGGGGTGACTGGGGAACCTTTTTCGTTGCTGCGAAAAAACTCAGCCGCCCGATCTCGTAGGATCGGACGGATGGCCAAACAGTGAATACAGGCTCGTGGAATCGCAACGGCTTGCTTTTCAATGTCCATTCGTTCAAGCGCGTCCGTCCGATC
>JBFMBE010000206.1:0-5649 GCA_040755275.1 Thermodesulfobacteriota bacterium
CAACGGCTTGCTTTTCAATCGATATTTCGATCCAGTACGTCCGTCCGATCCAACGATATCCGGCGGCTTCAAACACGTTTTCGCAGCAAGCTCAAAAGGCTTCCCCAGCCACCCCGCTGATGCCCGGAATTCCACAACAGCACGGGAGAAGCGACTTTTTGCGGCGCAGGTGCCAAACACGGCCCTACGACTTGTTCAAAGAAAGGCATGGAGACGACTTTTGCAGGAAGTGGCATCAAGGCCATTGGAATTTTACAGATCGGGACATTGGTTCTTGAAAACTTCGTTTAAAGGCGTTATGAATCGTCGACCAACCAATTTTCAGCCCCATTGTGGCATTTCTACAGGAACTTGATTATGACGTTTTCCACAACACTGGTGATTGCAACCCGAAATGTTGGGAAGCTGGCCGAGATCCAGTCCCTGCTTTCCGGATATCCGGTCAAGCTGCTCTCCCTCGATGACTTCGGCCCGATTCCGAAAATTCCGGAAGAGGGTGAAACCTTCGATGACAATGCCTACCAAAAAGCATCGATGGTATCCCGAATCCTCGGACTTCCTGCATTGGCAGACGATTCCGGCCTCGTCGTCGAGGCACTGAACGGGGCGCCCGGTGTTCATTCCGCCCGATACGGCGGGGATGAGCTCAGCGATGCCGACCGCTGCCGCTTGCTGCTGCGCAACCTAAATGGGATAACGGACCGAAGGGCGGCATTCGCGTGTGTAATTTCGATCGCTGTTCCGACCGGGCCTGCCCTGACCTATGAAGGGCGGTGCGAGGGAACGATCACCACAGAAATGCGCGGCCAAAACGGCTTTGGCTACGATCCCATTTTCTTCTATCCGCCGCTGGGAAAAACCTTTGCTGAAATGACAGCAGCTGAAAAAAACGCTGTCAGCCACCGGGCGATGGCTCTCAATGAGGTGCGGGAAGAATTTCCCAAGGTGCTGAAATGGATCGAGCAGAACATGCCCGTTTGGGAAACCTTCAGATGTCAGGAGGGATGTCATGATTGAGGAGCTGATCATCAAGAACCGTTCCTGCAGAAGATTCTATCAGAGCAAGACCATCGGAAAGGATACCCTGATCGATCTCATCAACCTCGCTCGTCTTTCGGCCTCCGCAGCCAATCTCCAACCCCTCAAATATATTGTGTCCAACGATCCGGAACGAAACGCCCAGATCTTTTCCTGTCTGGCATGGGCGGCCTACCTGAAGGATTGGGACGGCCCTGTGGAGGGGGAGCGGCCTGCCGCCTATCTTGTCATGCTTGGAGACCGACAGATTACCACGAATTACCATTGTGATCATGGCATCGCCAGCCAGAGCATCATGCTTGGCGCGCGGGAAAAAGGTCTTGCCGGTTGTATTCTGGCAGCAGTCAACCGGGAGAAGCTTCGGGAGCTGCTTGGCATACCGGATCGCTTCGATATTCTGCTCGTTCTCGCGCTCGGCTATCCCAAAGAGGAAATCGTCATCGATCCTGTCGGCAAGGACGGCAGCATTCGTTACTGGCGGGATGCCAACGGCGTCCATCATGTACCCAAACGAGATCTTCAGGAAATCATCGTAACCACCTATTTCTCATGATTCAATCTCCCTTCTTCCTGCATCCGTTTCGAGAAGAGCCCCTTCCTTTTCGAAGCGGTCCATTCCGCCGCTACCCATTCGGAACACTGCCGATACGCTCGATTCACCCACCCTGAAAGGGGCTGTTCATGTCCTTTGTGACTTTCCGCATCCCAACCCCGTGATGGTTGGATGCATTCCATATTCCATATTCATTGACGGTCTCTCCGGCCGTTCCCATTCACCCTCAAAGGAGAAGCCCATGTATTTCAAAAACCACGGTGCCGATATTGTCGTCGAAATCGGCAATATTCGAACGCTGGAAGAGGCGGATGTCCTGTTTCGGGAAAAATTGGAACCCGAACAATTCGATCGGTTGAAGCGCTTGCAGCATCCCGGTGTGCTTTTGAAGATCGCCAACACCATTGCCATGGCAGAACCCGACCGTGTATTCATCAATACCGGCACGGAAGCCGATCGGCATTTCATCCGGGAGCTTGCTCTAAAGACCGGTGAAGAAGCTCGGCTCGCCATGCCGAATCATACCATCCACTTCGATTTGAAGGAGGAACAAGGTCGTATCATCGATCGCACCTTCTATATCGCCAATCCCGGAGAACATGTCAGCACCCTGGCCAACCGGAAGAATCGGGACGAAGCACTTGCCGACATTCGGGACAAGATGAAAGGGATCATGCGCGGCAAAACCTTGATCGTCGGCTGCTATATCCGGGGGCCCGCCGGTTCGCCGGTTTCCAATCCGGCGCTCGAGCTGACGAGCAGCGCCTATGTCGCACACAGCGCCGAGCTTCTGTACCGAAATCATTTCCAGAGTTTCGATGAGGAAGTGGCCCGGCAGGGACATTTTTTCACCAACATTCACAGCCAGGGACTGAATCGACCGGAAGACCTGCCCCATGCCCGTGTCTACATGGATCGAAGTTACTGGACCACCTACAGCTTCAACTGCACCTATGCCGGAAACACCCTCTTGTTGAAGAAGGGTAACCACCGCTTCTGCGTCGATAAGGCCGTCTATGAAAATCGGGGAAGGGAGCTCTCGGAGCACATGTTCATTACCGGTATCCGGGGGCCGGAAGGCCGGGAAACCTGGATCGTCGGTGCGGCACCCAGTGGTTGCGGCAAGACGACGACCGCCATGGCCGGGGATTTCTTCGTTGGAGACGATCTGGCGCAGATGTGGATTGCATCCGACGGTTCGGTCCGTGCAGTGAACCCCGAGTGCGGGATTTTCGGCATCCTGGAGGACGTCAACTGGGAAGGGGATCCCAAATTGATGGAATTGCTACGGAAGCCGGGTGCAGAAGTGATCTGGTCCAATGTGTTGGTGGACGAGGCGGGTGTTCCCCACTGGACCGGCAACGGAGAACCGGTACCGGAGAGCGGCATCAATTTTCAGGGACCCTGGAAGAAGGGAATGGTGGATGCCACAGGCAAACCGGTTCCCATTTCCCATCCCAACAGCCGTTGTACGCTGCGTTCCTCCGGTCTGGCCAATTTTTCACCCAAGGCCGAAGATCCGGCAGGTGTCGAGGTGCGCGTCATCACCTACAGCGGCAGAGACAGCAACACCATGCCTCCTGTCTGGGTCGGTCTTACCCCGGATCATGGCGTGGTCATCGGTGCATGTATCGTATCGGCGGCGACAGCGACTGAAGTCGGGGCGATCGGTGTCAAGCGGGCGCCCTGGGCGAACGCCCCCTTCATCCCAGGAGCCCTGGGAGACTATATGGAGGCCCAGTTTCAATTCTTCAACCATCCGGCTATCGATCCCGACAAACGTCCTATCATGGCGGGATTGAACTATTTTCTGACCCATGAATCCAGAGGGGGGGTTGGAAAGGGCCTGCTTGGAGAAAAGCGGGATGTCAAGGTGTGGCTCAATTGGCTGGAACGGCTGGCCCGAAAGGAAGTGGATGCAATCCGCACCCCGATCGGCCTGATTCCCCAGTATGACGATCTTCGGCGGCTTTTCGAAACCATCATCTCCAAACCCTATCCGAAAGAATTGTATCGATCCCAGTTCTCGTTGTATATCGATCATATCTTGGCCCGGATCGATCTCCAGATGGAGGCCTATCACAAGGAGATCAACCTGCCTCCCCGGCTGTTCGAAATTCTGGAGGCCGAAAAAACGGAACTCCTCGAATGGAAACAGGCTTACGGGGATATTGTCGCTCCGTGGGAAATCCGGTGATGTCGTAGGAGCGTAGCATCTTGTCCATGGGGTGAGAACGTCGTGAAGGTAGAGGGTATTGTTGTAAACACAGGGAGAAAGCCGAGCCCGTGATGCCGATTCGAAGGCGCCTGTGGAGCAGGGAGGTTGCAGCCCGCATGGGAATTACCTTTACGATGGGATTTTCGTGCGGTCTTCCCCTGCTTCTGACCCTCACCCTGCTTCAGGCATGGATGAAGGTGCTTGAAGTCGATCTTTCGCTGATCGGCCTCATGGCCCTCGTCGGTCTGCCCTATACCCTCAAGTTTCTCTGGGCGCCCTTCGTCGATCGGTATGTTCCGCCCTTTCTCGGCAGAAGAAGGGGATGGCTTTTGATTGCTCAGATCGGGCTCGTCCTGGCCATCTTCGCTCTGGGATGGAGCGATCCGGCCCGACATCCGCTCTGGACGGGCTGGGCGGCCCTTCTGGTCAGTTTCTTCAGCGCCACGCAGGACATTGTCGTGGATGCCTATCGCAGGGAACACCTGCCGACCGAAGAGTTGGGGCTCGGCTCTGCCATGTACGTGAACGGATATCGTCTTGCCATGCTCTTTGCCTCGGGCGGCGGGCTCATTCTGGCCGATCATCTGCCTTTTCCGATGGTGTATGCCGTCATGGCGGGGTGCATGGTACCCGGTATCCTGACGACCTTGCTTGCACCCGAACCCGCTACGGAAAGCGGGGTTCCAAAAAGCCTTCAGGAGGCGGTCGTCGAGCCGCTTCGGGATTTCTTTCAGAAGCCTTTTGCCATCTGGATCTTATCCTTCATTCTACTGTACAAGATCGGCGACACAATGGCCAATGCCATGACGGTCCCCTTCTATCTGGAATTGGGATTCAGCAAGACGGAAATCGGAGCCGTCGTCAAACTTTTCGGATTCTGGGCCACACTCGTCGGAAGTGTCGTCGGCGGGCTGTGGCTGCTCAAGATCGGCATCATGAAGGGGCTGTGGATTTTTGGATTCTTTCAGGCCGTTTCCACGGCCGGATTCAGCCTGTTGGCCGTTCTGGGTCCATTGACAACGATGCTGGCGGCTGTGGTGGTTGTTGAAAACCTCACTGGGGGCATGGGCACTTCCGCCTATACGGCCTACATGGCCCAGATGACCAACAAACGGTTTACGGCGACGCAATATGCCTTGCTGAGCTCCCTCATGGGCGTTCCCCGGGTCATCGCATCCGCGCCGACGGGATATATGGCGCAGATGACCGGATGGCCGGCGTTTTTCCTCTGGTGTACGGCGGCAGCGGTTCCGGGGTTGATCGTGCTGTATGGAATTGGAAAGCGTACCCATGAGCCAGTCGGTTGAAGAGCTGCGAAACCGGGGGTGTCGCAGATGCGGCACCTGTTGCAGAAAAGGCGGCCCATCGCTTCATGTGGAAGACCGACATCTTGTCGAAAGCGGGAAGCTTCCGCTTTCTGCTTTGGTCACCATTCGAAGAGGGGAATGGGTGTTCGACGGCCGGATGGGGGCCTTGCGGCGAACGGAAAGCGAGTTTGTTCGTATTCGAGGAAGGGATGGTACCCGATGGAGCTGTTTGTACTGGGATGAGCGGGAGAACGGCTGTCGGATCTATCCGGATCGCCCGATCGAATGCCGGGCGCTTACCTGCTGGGATACAAGCGCAATCGAAGCCATCTATGATCACCCAAGATTGACGAGGATCGACATCCTGCGACACGTATCGTCTCGGTGGCTGGAGTTGATCGATGCTCATGAAGAGCGATGTGATGTCGATCGATTGACGAAATGGTTGGAGCTGGAGAGGACAGGCGAAACCTCACGTGTATCCGTAAGCGAAACGCTTGCCTTCGATGATGTGTGGCGCAGGCTAACCATCG
>JBFMBE010000207.1:0-5462 GCA_040755275.1 Thermodesulfobacteriota bacterium
CGGAAGGAAGCCGCGAGAAGTCTCTCGGGGTGGTCCCAGTCCGTTTCGATCCAGAGAACGTTGCGGCTGTTCAGGTTGAAATCCCGGAAAATGCGTATTCCGAGGGTTTCTGCGACGCTGGATTTCGTCAGGGCCGGTCGGATCCAATTGGCGACAACGAGAAACCGCTTCAGATGGACGACTTCCGGTATGGCTGTCGTCAGATCGATGACCAAAAGGTCGCAGCAAAGATCCCAGTTTTTGCGCCTTCCAGAGCGCTTTCCGGAAGGGTTCCAGCGATAGGTGCCGTCGAAGACGATCATTTCACCCCTTCCCTCATTTCCAGAATCGGCAGACATCTTCGAGTCGTTCCCGATCCTTCAATACCACGAAGCGTTCCCCGTCGTCTTCATAACCGATGAATTTCGGCAGCTGCCGACTGTTGTATCTGGACCACATGCTGAAGGTGTAGGCCCCGACATCGTGAATGAGGACATAGTCGCCTTCGGCCATATCGGGCAAATGAACGTCTCTGGCCAGGACGTCTCCGGCGAAGCACAGGGGACCTGCGACGACGCTTGGGGAAGCGTGCCGGTCGGTTTTGAGCATGCCTTTGTCGTCGACCACCGTCAGCTCATGGTGCCATTCATCGGAACGATAGCATTTGCGCAGGAACATGTCGGCTCCGACATGGATCATGGCCGTTCGCGTGTCTCCGGATCGCTTCACATATTCGATGCGGCTTGCGGCCCAGGCCGTATTGGCGTGGATCCATCTGCCGAATTCGGTGATGAGGCGGTATTGCTGAAGTTCGGGAAACCGTTCGAACAATGCCCGGCTGTATCCCTCCATGTCGATGACAACCCCATCGCGATGATAGGACACGGGAAGTCCGCCGCCGATGTCGAAGATGCGGATGCGGTCCTTCGATGTCCGGCGTCGGACGTCGGCAGCGAAGTCGAGAACCCGTTTGACACCGCTCAGCAACAGTTCCGGGCCGCATCCCTGAGAGCCGACGTGCACGTGAACCCCGACCAGCCACGGATAACGCATGAAGCGGTCGATGAGGGCGTCCCGCGATTCGAGGAGCGGCTCACCGAATTTCGAATAGGTTCCCGCCACACTCGTCATGGCAATTTGGCCCGTACCGACCTGGGGGTTGATCCGGATGCCCACGCTCCGGACAGGAGAGCCGCAGGCGATGATATCGGCCATACGATCGAGTTCGAGGATGGAATCGGCGTTGATGTGGACAAGGGTTTGAAGAGCCGTTCGAATCTCGGAGCGGGTTTTCACCGGAGAGTCGTATACGATGCGTTCCGGTGGCATGCCCGCTTCCGTCGACAAGGCAAGCTCTCCGATGGAGGCCGCCTCGAGGCCCGCACCCGCTGCTCGGATGGCCTCCAGAATCCGGAAAAGGGGATTGGCCTTGACGGCGACGGCATGAAGGGTCGTCGAAGGAAACAGCGATTGAAGATGGCGGATGCGTTCCGCCAGATAGCCCAAATCGATGAACACGACTGCGGAATCGGATTCCAGGATCAGGCCGGGCGTCCGAAGGGCCTTCTGCAAAACGGTGCTCATCTGTGCTTCGTCGATCCGTCTTCTGGATAGGGATGTCATGGGCGATGTCACTTTCTGCTGGCGAGCATTGCCATCAGCCCGGCGGCATGGCGTTGCGATGCCCCCTGGTGCCGCTCAAGGGCCGCACGGCCGCGGCGCCCCATCTCCCGGGCCCTGTCGGGGAAGAGCAGCAGCCGCAGCGCATGGTAATGCAGGGCGTTTTCGTCCTCCACCGTGAGCCCGCCTCCAACGCTTTCCAGAAGTTGCCTGGCGTCGAGGAAATCCTCCATGTGCGGGCCATACAGGACGGGTTTGGCCCAGGCGGCCGGCTCCATCACGTTCTGCCCGCCGGTCGCTACAAGGCTTCCTCCGCAGAAGACGACATCCGCCAGCCCATAGGCTTCGAAGAGATCCCCCATCGTGTCGAGGAGCAGCACATCCCATCGAACCGTCGGGTCCTGCTCCCGCTTGTCGAGAAGCGTTTTTCGGACGAAGCGGAGGTGACGGTCGTTCAGTGCGGATACGATCCGAGGGATTCGGCGCAGATGGCGGGGTGCCAGGATCATTCGAAGCTCCGGGATCCGGTTCTTCAGCCGTCTGTAGGTATCGATGAGCATGACGGGTTCGGTTCCCCGAAGGCTTCCGGCCAGGAAAACCGGTGAACCATCCGAAAGGCCGTAGGCGGCGCGGATGTCGGGGAGCTTCGAGGGGTCGGTGCGGTCGCAAAGCCGGTCGAATTTGGCGTTTCCATGGACGACGATCCGGTTTGCAGGTGCTCCCAGGGATGCCATTCGATCGGCATCCGCTGCATGAATCATGCTGAACCAATCGATGGCAGACAGGATTTCGGCCATCAGGGGACGGATCCGGTGGTATCGTCCGATGGACCGGGAAGAGATGCGGCCGTTGACCAGCGCCATCGGAATTTCTCTCTTCGATGCCTCGACAATCCAGTTGGGCCACAATTCCGTTTCGAGGAATACCAAAAGATCCGGTCGGATGCGGTCGAGGGCTTTCGCAACGAAGGGAACGACATCGAAGGGTGCCTGGAAGAGGGAAACCCCTTTCGGCATACAGTCCACCCCATGGCGAAGGCCGTGAGGGGTCATGGCGGAAAGCACGACGTGAAGATCCGGGGCCAGGCGTTGCAAGGCTGCGACGATGGATTCGGCTACCGCCATTTCCCCCATCGATGCGGCATGCATCCAGACGAGCGGACCGCTCGGAAAGGAGCGACGAAAGGGATACCGTCCCAGGCGATCCGGGAGCTGTTTCCGGCTGGGCGCATCGATGAGGCTGTATCCGATCCACGGGGCACATCCCATGGCGAACAGAGCGTAGCTTCCCCAGCGATAGGTGGTGTACCAGGAGCCCAAGGATCAAAATCCCGTGATGTCGAGGATGCGGTCTTGCAGAATCCGGAACAGGAGCAGTTCCTTGATGCAATCTCGATTGGGCGCGAATCGGGTCTTTCCCGTGATCCCGTTTCTGCCCGGTATGGCCAGAAGCTGGCTTCGGATATCCGAGCGGTAGCGGATGTCGGGCCGGGTGACCGTTTCAAAAAGCATGAGCGCCGAATCGTAGGTAATGGCTTCGACCAGTCCCGGCTTTTCGTTGTAGAGCTCCATGCACATGTTCGAGAACCGTCTGGCCTGTTCGGCGTCGCTGTCGGGATCGAAGGCGTCCGTAAACACGAGCTCCGAATCGATGGAAGCGGCAAGGGCGCGTGCGGCCGAGGTATGCCAGAGGTTGGTTCCCAGAATCAGCCTGGGCTTGAGATTGTAGAAGTTGAGCTGTGCGAGAATCCGTCCGGTCTTTGTCGGTGACTCGGGAAGGAACAGGACGTCGATATCGTTGCGGGGGGCGGCGGTATCCTGCTGCGCTTGGGTGTCGCCATTCGTCGATATTCCCGTCAGCTTCTGGATGGGGGCTGCATAATCTGCAGCGACCGGATCGTAGGATTCAACACCGATCACGGTTCCTCCGGCTGCCTCGACCTTCTCCACGAAGGCTTTCGTCATGCTCGTGCCGTAGGGTTCCTTCGGATAGAGGACGGCAAAGCGGTTCAACCGCCTGCTCTTGACGGCATAGTCCACAAGTCGTTGGGCTTGCATTTCCGGCGTGATGAAATGACGGAACACCTGATTTCCGATCTGGGTGATCTTTTCCTTCTGGGTGAGGGTGAGAATGGGAATTCCGGCGGATTGCGCCGCTTCCGCCGCAGACTCCGCCGATCCGATCGGCCCCAGGATGGCGGCCGCCCGGGCTTCTCCAAGCTCTCGAACGGCTGCTATCGACCCTTCGGGCGTGGACTGGTTGTCCTGGATGAGAACCGTGACCGAATCGGAAGGGCGGCTGCTCGTAAATGCGTACTGAGCAAGCTCTACGCCGCGAAGCGCCCGCTTTCCGTAGGCTTCATAGGTACCCGTCAGCGGCAGAATCACCCCGATGGTGTGTTTGGCGAATTCCGACTGCCGGCTGATCTGAAGGGCCAGCTCGTCGATGCGTGCCCGTCGGGCGTGGTTCGGAAAATCCCGTTTGAACCGATCGATGGCTGCAAGAGCCTTGTCAAAGGCTTCCTTCTGGACGTAACCGCCTGCCGCATGATAGAGCAGGTCACCCTGAATGTCGGGAAGGCCCGTTCGGTTCAAGAGCCGCATCAGCTCGTCCGGATCGGTTCTGGCGGCGATGGTTTCGAACTGCTCCTGGAACTGGGTTCGTGTGGCTGCATCGACGGTGGGGATGGCCTGGGCGTAGGTGAGCAGGGCGTCACCCGGTTTTCCGGAAGCATCATAGGCCTTGGCCAGCCAATCGATGGTTTCCCGATAGACATCCGGACTGAGACGCTGCTTCAGGATGTTTCCGGCTCGTTGAATGATGCCGCCGTAATTCTTCATCTGGAAATAGATGGGGAAGGAGGCGACTTCGGCCGATGCCGCCAGGGCGCTGTTCGGAAAATCGAGCGAGAGTTTTTGGAAGGCCGAAAGGGCCTGGGAGAGGCGGCCCTTCTCCCGGTGGATCAAACCGACTTTGAGCAGACTGTCTGCAACCCAGGATCCGGCCGGATATCGGTTCAGATAGGCCGTGTATGCTTCGAGGGCCTTGTCATAGTCTTTCTGGCGAAACGACATTTCAGCAGCCTCGAACAGATCGTCTCCCATATCCGCCGGTTTGGGTGCCGGAGCGGGTGGTTTGGGGGTCGGTCGTTCGAGCGCCGGCCGGTCGGGGATGGCGACCTTGGGCGGTGGGGCGCATCCAAATCCGATCAGGGCGATCCATGCGATCACCCATGTCGTCCGGAGGAATTGTCTCATCTTTTCCAACATCCCGACATTCCTTTCAAGCGATAAGGGGTTTCGTCTGCCTTTCATACACCGATATGCGTCTTCGGGTCAATGGTGATGGCCCCGCAAACAGTCAAGCCCTCTCATTTGACCCGCAGGAAGGCGGGTGAATTTTGCTCAGCAGCGGAAAAACTCAGCAGCCCGAGCTCGTAGGATCGGGCGGATGGCCAAAATGCAAAGAATGGTTTGCTGGTTTCCAACAGCCTGTTTTTCAAACCAAAACAAATGAAATGCGTCCGCCCGATCCAACGATCTCCGGCTGCTTCAAACAGTTTCCGCTGCTTCGCAAAACACCGCCCTCCTGCTGGAGACCCGGCTTTGAAGGGAAATCGGTGGTTAGCGACTTGTTGCGACTTCATCAAACCTGATGGTCCCGCAACAAGTGGATTTTCCCGTGCTTTTCGTAAATGTCGGGCATCAGCGGGGTGGCTGGGGAAGCCTTTTGAGCTTGCTGCGAAAACGTGTTTGAAGCCGCCGGATATCGTTGGATCGGACGGACGCGCTTGAACGAATGGACATTGAAAAGCAAGCCGTTGCGATTCCACGAGCCTGTATTCACGGTTTGGCCATCCGTCC
>JBFMBE010000208.1:0-1779 GCA_040755275.1 Thermodesulfobacteriota bacterium
CCAAGTTTGGCTATCCGCCCGATCCTACGAGATCGGGCGGCTGAGTTTTTTCGCAGCATCGAAAAAGGTTCCCCAGTCACCCCGCGACTCGACAGAGACTTCCTGACTTTTTGCGAGGCCATCATCATTCATCGATTCTGTAGGTCACGAAGAGATCTTTTGAGAATCTTCCCGGATGGGCTTTTGGGAAGTGCATCGACGATACGGAATTCCTTGGGTACTTTATACGGCGCCAAACAGGATTTCAGGCTGGCCTTGAGCGCCTGCGGATCGACCGTAAACCCCGGCCTTCCTACAATGAAGGCCGTTACCCGCTCCCCCCATTCCGGATCCGGCAGTCCGACCACGGCGCATTCCTGGATTTCCGGCCGACCGTACAGACGATCTTCAACCTCTCGGGGATAAACGTTTTCACCGCCTGTGATGATCATATCTTTCAATCGATCGACGATATACAGATAGCCATTCTCATCCAGCATGCCCAAGTCCCCGCTGCGAAACCAGTCTCCCCAGAACACGGCCTGCGTTTCTTCCGGTCGGTTGAGGTATCCCCGCATGATGTTGCGCCCCCGAATGCAAATTTCTCCGGTCTCCCCCACCCCAAGTATGCGACCGTCCATATCCCGAATGTGTACTTCGACGGTGCCCACAGGCGTTCCGACGGATCCGACCACATGACGTCGATAATGGTTATAGGTGACCATGGAAGCGCTTTCGGTCATGCCGTAAGCCTCATGTATGGCAAGCCCTGTCAGCTCCATCCATTGTCGAACCATCTCGGCCGCCATGCTGGCCGCTGCTGAAAAACAGTACTGCACCGCCCCGAGGGTTTCCTTCAGGGACGGTAGAGCCAGCAGCCTGGCATACACGGTCGGTACGGCAAAGAGTTTGGTGATGCGACCACGGGAAAGCATCTCCAGGATGGTTTCCATATCGAATGCGGGCATGAGTTCGATGCACCCCCCGCTGAGCAAGGTGGCATCGAGGATATGGATCTGACCGAAGACATGGTTCAACGGAAGAAAACAGAGAGCACAGTCGGTTTCCCGCGACCGTTCGTTGAATACCACGTTTTGTATGGATGTCAGGATGTTTTCATGGCTGAGGACGGCCCCTTTCGGAATACCCGTGGTTCCCCCCGTAAAGAGAATCGCACAGGCATCGTCCCGATCCCGATCAACGACACCAAACGAATCGGAGCCTGCAGCAAGTAAATGGGAAACATCTAGGTCTCCGTCGGGACAGACGATGCGCTCCAGAACGCCGGAGGTTTGGAGGTCTTGGAGTTCGCTCAAATGCTCAGGCGAAGTGAAGATCATCCGGGGTTTGGCCTCGAGGATAAGCTGTCTGAGTTCGGCCCCCCGGGCGGCATTCGGGAAAGTGGCTGCAACCGCGCCCGCTTTCAGAATGCCGAAGTATGAAACCACCCATTGGATCGAATTGGGTGCGCAAATGCCAACCGGTTCCCCCGGTTGAATTCCCAGATGGACCAGAGCAGAGGCGATTCGGCTGCTTTGAGCATCCAATTCCGGATACGTGATATGGGTATCCTGTTCAACGAGTGCCGGCCGATTGCCGAAACACGATACGGCTTGTTTCAGGATGAGCGCAAGATTCATGGGTTACCATCCAACTATGGATTCTTTCTGCACAGAAACGCCCTGACTCGTCGCGAGTCCATCATTGATGATGGCCCCGCAAATAGTCAGGAAGTCTCTGTCGAGTCGCGGGGTGGCTGGGGAACCTTTTTCGCTGCTGCGAAAAAGGTTCCCCAGCCAC
>JBFMBE010000208.1:1789-5349 GCA_040755275.1 Thermodesulfobacteriota bacterium
GGGGGGGGTTTTCGTCTCTGCCTCCCCACACCCCCCCCCCCCCCCCCACCCCGCTCATGCCCGGCATTCTCGAAAAGCACGGGAAAAGCGACTTTTTGCGGGAACATCATCGATAAATGATGTTCATTCAATCAGTGAGTTTTTTTTACTTGACGGATCCATATATAGTTTGGTCTAATGTTTAATGTCAAGCCAATTTTTTCGCTTCACTGGAGGTCCATCATGAAACATTTCAAGCCGATCAAAACGGATCGAATCTATGAAAAGGTATTGGATCAATTGAAAGGGGCGATTCTTGCCGGCCGATTCAAACCGGGCGAAAAATTACCTTCCGAACGGGAACTTTGCGAAGAATTTCTGGTCAGCCGCGGGGTGATCCGCGAAGCGATTCGGGCGCTCGAATTGCGGGGGTTTGTTCTCATACGTCAAGGGCCTGCCGGAGGCGCTTATGTGACCGACCTGAGTTTTAACCAAGTCGGAAACGCCTTTCTCGACCTGTTCAAGACGAACAAGCTATCCATGAAGGACATCGCTCAGGTTCGAATGCACGTCGAACCGGAAGTGGCTCGTTTGGCGGCCAAGAATTTCGATCCCTCCCAGAAGGAAATGCTTCTGGAACTGGAACGGGAAGAGCATGTCGACTACATCTCGTATGAAGATCGAATCGATCGATTAACCCGCGTCCACAAGGCGTTGGCAAAGATGTGCGGAAACCCGTTTTTCGAGGCGATCGTTCGATCCATGCTCCTGTTGACTGCCGAAGTCGTTTTGAAGGTGGCATCGAACCACGATTTGCTTCATGGCCCTGGAGAACACCTCCGGATCATTCATGCCGTCGTCTCCCGGAATGAAGAAGATGCAGCCCGTGAAATGGCAGATCATTTGAGGCAGTTTTCACAGAATTTGATTGAAATGGAGAAGACGTACAGACAGCAGATCGTTCAGGAGTAGGAAAACACCCAACAGGAGGGATTTGCATGGAAAACCATTCGGATGTGCCCGTGGCATCGATGCCAGCGCTTCGACTGCTCTACTCGTCCCAAATCGAGGTCGGTCCAGCATTGGTGATCGGCAATACCCCGGCAGGCTTTCGACGGGTGATCCCGATCCTTGGAGGTCGTTTCTCCGGCCCCCGCATTCGAGGACGCGTCCTACCAGGCGGTGCCGACTGGCAGATCGTCCGATTGGATGGAACGCTCGAGGTTGAAGCCCGCTATACCCTGGAGACGGAACAGGGGCAGCTCATCTATGTAACCAATCGCGGACTCCGGCACGGCCCTCCGGAAATCATCGAACGACTCTCCGCCGGAATGGAAGTTTCACCGGATCTCTACTATTTCCGAACGACTCCGATCCTCGAGGCCGGAGATCCGTCACTGGCCTGGTTAAATGCCATCGTTGCCGTGGCATCCGGAGAACGTCATCCGGCCCACGTCGTGATTACGGTATATGAAGTCATGTAGCAACCCATTGGTCATCTCGTCTTGCGTATCGCAAGCACAGACAGTGTGGGCTGGTAGGTGATGGATCGGCAACCTCCCGAAGCCGATCTGGACAGCAGTCTATCTTTCCGTGCGGGCAGTACCAAGGTCTTTTCAGGAAGCAACCGGCCCAAAACCCCCAATCATGAAAAAGGAGACAGACGATGAGACGGAACCTGACGATCCTGGTATGGAGTTGGTTATTTTCGTTCGGCTTGGCGTGGATGCCATGGATTCAATCTGCAACGGCAGCTCCGATCGAACTGGCCTACGCCAATTTCTTCCCGCCCATGCACGAACAAGGCAAGCTTGCCGAAGCATGGGCGAAAGAGGTCGAAGCGCGAACGAACGGAAAGGTCAAGATCACCTACTACGGTGGGGGTGGTCTGTTGAACGGACCCCAAATCTACGATGGCGTCGTGAAAGGAATCGCCGATATCGGCATGTCGGTGTTCGGTTATAGCCGTGGCGTTTTTCCGGCTATGGAAGTCATCGATCTCCCGAATGGATATCCGGATGGCAAGACGGCGACACGTGTCATCAATGCATTTTTCCAACAATTCAAGCCGGAAGAATTGAATCGAGTCAAGGTGTTGTATCTCCATGCCCATGGACCGGGCATCCTGCACAGCAAAAAGGAAATCAATCGCCTAGAAGACCTGAAGGGGTTAAAAATTCGTTCCTATGGCTTCAACGCTGACATGGTCACCGCTTTGGGAGCCGTTCCCGTATCCTTGCCCATCAGCGGTGTATACGAAGCCCTTCAGAAGGGGGTCGCCGACGCCACGTTCGTCGGATCGGAAGCGCTGAAAGGTTGGAAACAAGCGGAAGTCGTCAAATATACGATCGGCTGCTATGGAATCGGCTATTCCGCCGGTCAGTATGTGATCATGAATCTGGATCGGTGGAAGTCACTGCCGAAAGAAGTCCAGAATGTCTTTGAGCAGGTCAGTACGGAATGGATTTCCAAACATGGAGATGCCTGGGATCAGAGTGACAAGGAAGGGATCGAATATAGCCTGAGCCTGGGAAACAAATTCATTCGCCTTTCCGCCGAAGAGGATGCACGATGGGTAGCCGCCGTTGAACCGGTAACCCGGGGGTATATCGAAGCCATGAACAAAAAGGGTCTTCCAGGAAAGCAGTATGTCGATTTCGTTCGAGAAGAAGTCAAAAAAGGCGTCAAATGATCTTCCTGAACGGTTTTGGGCAGGATCGATTCCGGACTTCACCGTATCCCGACATCCGACCGGGTGGGGGCCGGATCGATCGATCCAATGGTAAGATCGGTTTAGTTCGTCAGTCGGATAGTGGTGATGGCCCCGCAAAAAGTCGCCATCCACGGAATTTCTTTCAAAGGCGGGCCTCCAGCAGGAGGGCGGGTGGTGTTTTGCAAAGCAGCGGAAACCGTTTGAAGCAGCAGTCTCAAAAGGCAACCCCGTCCCCATGCCCAGGCCCGGCAATCGACCAAATCGAGGTAGAAACGACTTGTTGAGAGACCATCCTGTTTCGTTTACATCGTTGGCCCACCCGTAGGTGATTGCACCTACTTCGCCAGAAAGGCGTTGACCTTTTCCGTCAGGTTCTCCCGGTCGCAAAAGAAGGCGAAATGGCCGCAGGCGCCGTTCAGATCTGCGGTTTGCGCCCCGATCAGACGGGCAAAGCCTTGGGCTTCTTCCCTGCCGGCAACCTGATCCTGGGCGGAAGTAATCACCAGACATCGGGTTCGAACCGCAGCAGCAGCCTTCTGACGGTCGCCGCCGAATGGTTTGGTGATGTCATGGTCCATGATGGCCATGACTTGGTAGGCCCAATTGTCCGCGTTGTATCGAGATAGCTTGGCCTGTGAATCCGCCAGAAAGGCCGGAAAATCGGCAACGCTCGTGTGGACCGTGCGGTATTCGGGCCCCCAGGCCTGCATGACATGCAGGGGAGCCAGTACCTTCATGGCGGCCTCGCCTCCCTTGCATTCTCCAACACTTTCCAGAATGCCCAACTGAGCCGACCAGAACAGCAGTTCGTAAGACGTCAGCCAGGGACTGCCTTCGATGGGAATGGCCACATCCATGAAATCGGGAT
>JBFMBE010000209.1:0-1143 GCA_040755275.1 Thermodesulfobacteriota bacterium
ACGCGCTTGAACGAATTGACATTGAAAAGCAAGCCGTTGTGATTCCACGAGCCTGTATTCACTGTTTGGCCATCCGTCCGATCCTACGAGATCGGGCGGCTGAGTTTTTTCGCAGCATCGAAAAAGGCTTCCCCAGTCACCCCGCGGCTCGACAGAGACTTCCTGACTTTTTGCGGGGCCATCAACCCTGATGGATGATGCGCGACCGAATCCATTTCGATTGGATCGAATGTTCATGATGAATGACCCTCCTGACAAACAGACGGCCAACCCTGGCAAGCGGAAAAAGCTGGGGGAAATCCTCATCGAAGCGGGGCTGATCGAAGAAAAGGACTTGTTGCGTGCCCTCGAGCTTCAGAAAATCAAGAAGAAGCGAGTCGGGCAGATCCTTCTCGAAATGGGGGTTGTTAACGATGAACAGATCGCAAAGGCCCTGGCCGGCCAATTGAAAATTCCCTATATTCGCCTGACCGATATCACCATACCCAAGGAGATCATCGATCTGGTGCCGCAGGACATGGCCCTGAAACATCTGCTCATACCGATCAAAGAGGTCAAGAAGCAGCTGGTCATCGCCATGGCCAATCCCCTCGAATATTACGCCCTCGACGATTTGCGGTTCATCACCCAGATGCCCATTTTCGTGACGGTGGCCCCGCACAGCGACATTGTATCAGCCATCAACAAGCACTACCCAAAAAAGGGACTCGATCAGGAACTGACTCCGGAGATCGCTTTGACGGACGGCCTGGAAATCGTCAGCCAGGCTCCTGAAAAGGAACAGAACGTTCAAGACCTCCTGAACTTGACGGAGTTGCCTCCGGTCGTTCGGTTCACCAACTCCGTTCTGGCGGACGCCATCCGTCAGAAAGCCAGCGATATCCACATCGAGCCCCAGAAGGATGCAGTCGTCATCCGCTATCGGGTGGACGGGATCATGCGGGAAATCATGCAGATCGACAAACAGGTGCATACGTCCCTGGTTTCCCGCATCAAGATCATTTCCAACATGGACATTTCCATCCGTCGAAAACCCCAGGATGGCAGGGCCCAAGTCAAATCCGGGGATCAGCGCTACGATCTGCGGGTCTCCACCATCCCGGCCACCTATGGGGAGAAGGTGACCATCCGGATCCTGAATCC
>JBFMBE010000209.1:1243-5279 GCA_040755275.1 Thermodesulfobacteriota bacterium
TGATGATCACGCCTTCCATCCGGGAAATCCTCGACAAGAATGTATCCGGGGTGCAGATTCGAAAGGTGGCCGAACGGGAAGGATTTACGGTACTGAGCAAGGATGGGATCAGCAAAGCGGCCAAGGGGCTTACGACAATCGAAGAAGTCATGCGGGTGGCGCCTCCGGAGCTGGAAGAAGAAGCAGAAACGGCAGTCGTTTCCGCCCCGGTTCCTCCGAAGGTCCAGCCTGTCGATGAAACGGCGGAACCCGTTGCGGCTGCGCCGGCCGTAGAGGCTGAATCCGGTCGGACCAAGATTCTGATCGTGGACGACAACATCGTCATTCTGAAGGTCCTGCGCAACATCCTCGAATCCAACGATTACACGGTCATTTCCGCAACCAACGGCAACGAAGCTCTCAAGGCGGTTTATCTCGAAAAGCCCGATCTCATCATTACCGACTACATGATGCCGGAAATGGATGGGAAACAGCTGATCCAGAAGCTCAAGGCCCAGCTGGCGACACGCTACATTCCGATCATCATGCTGACGTCCAAGGACGAGGTGGATGCGGAGGTCGAGGTGATCGACGCCGGTGCCGACGATTATCTGGTCAAACCGGCCAATCCCAAACGGTTGATCGCTCGGATCAAGCGCCTGCTGGCTCGGCCGGTGATGTTGGAGTTGGCATAGAGAGGGTGCGGAGCCGCGGTTCAATCCTTCCAGGAATGTGACAGTTCAGCCAAGCGCAACAGCTGATCCGGGAAGGAAACCGGGGGATCGTTTCCAAGCGGTTTCTTGAAGAAGAAGGCCAATTCCGGAACCAATCCCCTTCGTTTCCCTTTCTGATGCAAAACGGTCATCCATCGGGCCAGGTCCATCACCATCGGGGCCGCGAGCACCGAATCCCGCCCCTGAAAATCGATCCGCATGCTCATCGGAAGCCCGAAAAGTCCTTCGAAATCGATGACATCCCAGGCTTCCTTGGCGTCTCCCCGGGGTGGATAATAATCGATATGGACCTTGTGGCAATCGGGTGGAAGGGGATATCCCAGGATTTCCTCCAGGATTTCCGTCTTGTTCGCAATCTTCCCGCTGGCACAGGCCGGATTCATGAGATTGGCGCCATCCGCATTGCCCAGGATGTTCAGACTGTACCATCCAGTGATCTTCAGTTTTCGAGCCTTCCAGGCGGAGGCCAGCACCTGTTTGTAGAACGTTTGCCCGGTTTTTCCGTCTCTTCCGCACATCGGGACCCCCTGTTGGACCGCGCGATCGACGACCCAATCCATCTCGACCCCGTTCGGGGTGAAATTGACCACAGGGATTCCGGATTCGATGGCTGCCAGAGCGTATACCAGATCCGGGAATGGCACAGGATGGGTTGCATACCATGCCGCCAGGGATTTGCTGTCCGGTGCCGGCTGCGGTTGGGGAGCCGCTGGAAGCAGGTTGACCAAAACCATTGCCGCATTTGGGTGGCGGCTTTGGATCGTCTGAATGTCCCTGCATACCTGGTTCAGCGCATGGTTCAGGCCCAGTTCGGGCGATGGCGCCTTGAAGACGGTGATGGCGGAGATCGGATGGAGAAAAGCGTCGTGGATCGCTTCCGGCACCACTCCATGGCGACGCAGGGCGGCATTCAGATCCATGGCTTCCGGAAGATCCCATCCTGCCACATGGGTATCGGCAGGCGGAATATTCGGAAAGAGCGCCTCGGTGGTGAGGTAAGGCAGGACCAGCTCCGGAGAGGATTTCAGCGTCTCAACGGCGAGGCACAGGGTCGATCCGATTGCGCCTCCGATTCCGGCTACGAGGATAACGAGGGGTTGGGTGGATGAGGGGTGGTGTTCCATGAGTTTCCAGGAATGAAGGCTTTTGAGTAGTCCGATCGGGAACAATCCGTGACGGGCGGCTGGCGGACTTCCGCCCGTCCGAAGGTGTGGCTCAGGATGCCATGCAAGCGCCCGATTTCCAGAACGGGGACAGTTGGCGCAGCCGCTCGATGATTCCCGGCATGCGCTCGATGACGACATCAATTTCGGCTTCGGTGTTGTACACACTCAGACTGAAGCGGATCGTTCCGTGTGCGGCGGTGAACGGCACGCCCATCGCACGCAGGACATGCGATGGTTCGAGAGATCCGGATGTGCAGGCCGATCCCGAGGAGGCACAGATGCCATGTTCGTTCATCAACAGCAGGATGGCTTCTCCTTCCACGAATTCGAAGGCGATGGATGTCGTATTGGGAAGCCGGGGGGCGTCCTTTCCGTTGACGAAGCAGTTGGGAATTCGTTGGGTGAGTTCCCGTTCCAATTTGTCCCGCAGCTCTCGGACCCGTGTGTTCTCTTCGGGCATCTTCGTTGCGGCCAACTCTGCCGCCTTTCCGAGTCCGATGATAGAAGCCGTGTTTTCGGTGCCGCCTCTTCTGCCCTTCTCCTGATGCCCGCCGATCAGAAACGGTGAAAATTTCGTTCCCTTGCGGACGTACAAGGCACCGATGCCTTTTGGCGCGTGCAGCTTGTGACCGGAGAGCGAGAGCATATCGATCCGGTTGGTCTTCATGTCGATCGGTATCTTGCCGACGGCCTGAACCGCATCGGTGTGGAAGACAATGCCCGCTGCTGCGGTTTTTTCGGCGATTTCCTCTACCGGGAAGATCACCCCGGTTTCGTTGTTGGCCCACATCAGGCTGACGATGGCCGTATCCGGAGTCAAGTTGTCGTAGAGGAAATCGAGATCGAGGTTCCCGCTTTTGTCCACACCGACGGTGGTGACCCGATAGCCGTTCTTGGCCAGGTAATCGCAGAGGTTTTTCACGGCCGGATGCTCCACCCGGGAGGTGATGATATGTTTCTTGTCGGGATAGGAACGGAGGGTGGCGTAGATGGCCGTGCTGTCGCTTTCCGTGCCGCAGCTCGTGAAAATGATTTCATCCTCCGAAGCACCCAGAAGGGATGCCACACGTTCCCGGGCCTCTCGGATGCGGCGTCCGACCATTCCGCCGAAACTGTGCATGGAGCTCGGATTTCCATACCACCGGCTGAGATAGGGCAGCATTTCCTCGATGACTTCCGGTGCGACCATGGTCGTGGCATTGTTGTCGAGATAGATCACGGGGGTATCGTTCATGATGCCGCCTCCTCCACCGTAAGTTCCGGTGCGACGAGTTCCTGGAGTTTGGTTTGTACATATTGTTTCAGGGTGACCTGGGACATCTTGCACTGGGAGCAGCTTCCCTTCAGTCGAACGAAGACCGTATCGCCGTCGACATCCACAAGCTCGATATCCCCCCCGTCCTTTCGGAGCGAGGGCTGAATCTCCCGTTCGAGGGTTTCTTCGACGAGTTTGATCTTCTGAATATTCGTCAGTTTGCCCTTGGGGGGTGCGACGACTTTCGGTTTGGCTGCGCCCAGGACAGCGTCGATGATTTCCTGAATCTTGTCGTGGCATTTCCCGCATCCCCCGCCTGCCTTGAGATAATCGGTGACGGCCTCGATCGAGTTGAGTCGGTTCTCCTTGACGGCCCGTTCGATCTGGATATCGGTTACCCCAAAACATTCACAGACGATGTTTCCCTCGACGACATGAACGTCTTTGCCTCGGTAGCAGGCAATCGCCTTTTCGAGGGCATCGCGTCCCATCACGGAGCAGTGCATCTTCTCCTTGGGAAGCCCGCCGAGGTATTCGGCGATTTGCTCGTTGGTGATCTGTTCGGCTTCCTCAAGGGTCTTTCCGATCACCATTTCCGTGAGGGCCGAGGAAGATGCGATGGCGCTGGCGCATCCGAAGGTCTTGAACTTGGCTTCCTGGATCCGTTGGTTTTCATCCAGTTTGATATATAAGGTCAGGGCGTCGCCGCATGCCAGCGATCCCACTTCACCCACTCCATCCGCATCCGGAATCTCGCCGACGTTTCGAGGATTCAAGAAATGGTCTTTGACCTTGTCCGTATATTCCCACATGACAGCCTCCTTTGAGTTGCGGGTGTGCTGCAAGAGTCGTCAAGCGACGTTGGTGAATATTCCGTTGAGATATTCACCATTTTTCATTAG
>JBFMBE010000210.1:0-5273 GCA_040755275.1 Thermodesulfobacteriota bacterium
AGGCTGGTGGAATCGCAATGGCTTGCTTTTCAATGTCAATTCGTTCATGCGCGTCCGTCCGATCCAACGATATCCGGCGGCTTCAAACACGTTTTCGCAGCAGTCTCAAAAGGCTTCCCCAGCCACCCCGCTTATGCCCGGCATTCCCCAAAAGCACGGGAAAAGCGACTTTTTGCGACTCCATCAATTTTGATCATGTCATGTTCCGGCGTTGTGTCACGGCCATGTGTAGGGGCGATTCATGTACGGGCGATTCATGAATCGCCCCTACGGGAACCGCCCCTACAGGATCCTTTATCATCAATATCCCGTGAACATGGTTCGGCATCACAACGAACGCATCCAATGCCACGTTTGCATCAAGGATGATGGGCTCGCAAACAGTCGGGCAGTCTCTGTTTTGCCGCATGGGGACGGGGATGCCTTTTTCGCAGCAAGCTCAAAAGGCATCCCCGACTCCATGCCCAGGTCCGGCAATCGACACAGTCGGGGTGGCGGCGACTGTTTGCGTCTTCATCCAGAATCAAATTCCGCTGGGCCGCGGCAGAAGTCCGGCGGCCTGGATGATTTCCGGCAGCAGGTGCTCCGCTTCGATGGCCTGAAGGTGAACGCCTTTCACTCCAGGTATCTCCCGAAGCCCTGCAATCAGCTCGAGGGTGATCGCGAACCCTTCCTGTTGCTGGTCCTTTGCCTGGGCCATTCGGTCGATCAGGACATCCGGTACGACGACGCCCGGGACGTTGCGCTGCATATAGCGAAGCATCGAAGCGGATTTCGGGACGATAATGCCCCCCAGGATGAAGGTCTTTTCGGTGATTCCGAGATCGACGGCCTGTTGCATGGCATGGGCGAAGGCATGTAGATCGAAGATGGCCTGGGTCTGGATAAAATCCGCTCCGGCTTGCACTTTCTTGGCCAATCGAAACACCCGGAAGCTCGTCGGAGGGGCCAGGGGGGTCCAGGCGGCCCCGATCCAGAAGGGCGTGGGTTCGGTGAGGGGATCCCCTCCTTCCTGAACCGCCCTGTCCCGCATGCCGGCTACCATGGAAACCAGTTGGATGGAGTCGATGTCGTACACGTTCTTTGCACCGGGATGCCCCTTGAGTTTGCCGCCGGCGCTTGCCTTCTGGTGATCTCCGGACAGGCATAAAACGTTTCGGATGCCGAGGGCCGATGCACCGATCAGGTCCGATTGCATGGCGATGCGGTTTCTGTCCCGGCAAACCATCTGCATGACGGGCTCGAGTCCTTCATCCAGCAGAATTTTGGAAGCCGCAATGCTCGACATCCGAACGACAGCCGTCTGGTTGTCCGTGACATTGTAGCCGTCTGCAATATCGGCCAGAATCCGGGCCTTGGCGACGACCGCCCCGGCATTCGGCCCACGGGGAGGCCCGACCTCAACGGTTACGGCGAATTCACCGGCCTTCAACACCTTTTCCAGTCTGGATCCGGCTCTTGGTTTCATGGTCGCAAATCCTCCCTGATCATGACTTTTTGCCCGCCATGCCGGGAATTGCTCCAGTTTCGGGTGGGCTGAATTCCCAGCAACGCTTCCAATTTTCCACGAGCCATGGCCCGCTCGTAAATCTTGAGCCAGATGCAGTCCACATCCGAATTGACCTCGCATGTCCCGTTTTCCCGGGTTCCGCCGCACGGGCCATTCAGCAGGCTTTTGGCGCATCGGGCGATGGGGCACAGTCCGAACGTATCTCCCAGCACACAACTGCCGCATGCCTCGCAGCGGACAGACCACCGTCCGGGCTGTTCCCGGACGGCCAGAGATGTCGTATTGACCCCTGGATAGACCGGAACGGGGTCGAATCGGTCTCCCAGGGTTTGAATGCCGATGCCGCAGGCAATGCTGACAACGGCATCCACGGTTTCCATTTTGGGAAACAGGGGTTCGATGAATTCGGGCTCACACTGCCGTTCCAGGGTTGCCGTGAGCACCTCCACCGGATATCCCCGCTGGGCCAATGCCATTTGGATCAAGGGCGCAAGGCTTTCGACCTCCCGTTCTCCTCCTGCCGCACATTCAGCGACACACGTCGCACAACCGGCCACCAGGATGTTTCGGCATCCTTCGAGCCGTGCGACAATTTCTGCAATCGGTTTCCATTCGGCAATGATCATGATCGTTCGACTCCTTTTGTGAGGACGGTACCATCAGGCGATAGGTGACACGGAAAGGGATTCGGGAAGGGATCGGGGTGTCGATTCGATCGCTGCTTTGACGTGGGCCGTGACCTGTTCGACAATGGCCTGCGTATGGAAAGAATCGCCCCGAACCAAACCGACGCGCTTGTTTTCGATTCCTGCAGACAGGAGAAGCTGTTGGATATGACGAATCCGCTTTTCCGCCCGAACGTTTCCCACCATAAACTGGCAGGCACCTTCCGGGCACGCCAGAACCAGCACCAGGTCCGCCCCCTTGGAAAGAAGCTTCAGAACATGGGGGGCATCCACCTTGCTGGAACAAGGCATTGCAACGAGATGAACCGGCCCGTCGCTGACCTGTTCGTATACAGATTTCGCTTCAGTGGCGGACATTCCTCCCCTGCTGCAATAGAGAACGACAATCCGTGGTGCCGGCGTTTCGTGCATGGCAGTTCACTCTCCTTCTCGAAAACGGTAAACCTGCTTCAACAGACAAATCGGAATCGATTCGACAAATCTGTCCCCTGCATCCCGGCGGTTTCGACAGATTTGTCGTGATTCGGAAACCCATTTCTGCAGGGTCTTCGGGCGGCGGTTCTTCCGCAAGCTCGTCCGATATGGTGATGCGTAGGAAAATCAATGGGTTTTAGACTGGATGCTCGACCCTTTTCATTCCCATATGCCCGGGGGCCGCTGAGACAGGCCACCCGATATCGGGATCAACAGCAAATCCGCTGCCAGTCCGAATCGTGGATCAGCCGAGGACAAACGTTAGGGGGAGGGTTGCGAGAGCCAGGAACAGGATGGCGTAATCGAGTCGTTTCAGGCGGAGCTCGATACCGGTGCGCATCTCGCTGAAGCAGCGCGCCGCCATGGCATCGGAGAGTTTGTCCGCCGTCAGGATGGTTTTACGAATCAAGATGACCACAAAGGAGCGGATGCGGGAGAAGAGGGAAGGGGGATGACCCATGAATCGGGCTGCCTGAGCCTGGAGGGTGTCGTTTGCCAGTACCCAGATTTCCGGGATGAATCGAACCATCAGCCCGAGCAGTGTCGAAACGGTTCGTTCGTCGACCCGGGGAATGGGGCGCAGGGCCCATTCCACTGCGGCCTTGAGCTGGTTCATGGGGGTCGACAAGGCGATCCAGGCTCCCGTCAAACCGACGGCTGCCAGACGCAGGCAGGCCCGCAGGCCATCTTCGAGCTGTTCGGGTGGAACATTAACGTGTACCCCTTGCCAACCGATATGCAGATCGATGCTGCGAACGAGAAAGATGCCACCCAGGACAAGGCAAAACGGAAGGAGGGTTTTGAACGAAAATCGAAAGGAGCGGGCCGGATGGGGACGGAGCATCCACAGAACGCAGCCGACCAGCGCAAACAGCCCGGAAAGGGCTGCCCATGTGCCGATGAAGCCTACGGCGATCAGCACAAGCCACTTGACCCGGGGATCGAGTCGGTCCAGTGCCACTACCATACGATGAAGGTTCTTCTGCGCCGATCCAATCGATGGATGCCGGCCTGACGGGCCGTTTCGACGGCTGCCGTGAATTCCGAGGTCGTGATCCTTCGCGCCAGGGCCGGAATCCTGGATGCCGTACCGCAGGGGTGATACTGGTTCATGATGTTGACATAGGTGTCTCTGGAAATGTTGTCGGCCAGAAAGGACATGACATGATCGGTTCCAGCCAGGTTTTCCGGAAGAACGAGATGACGTACGAGAAGCCCCTTTACCGCCAGACCTTCGGAATTCAACGTAAGATCTCCGACTTGTCGATGCATTTCCTGGATGGCTGCCTTCGCGATATCGGGGTAGTCGGGTGCATCGCAGGTGCTTCGGGCGATTTCGGGATCCCAGAACTTGAAATCGGGCATATAGATGTCGACGATGCCATCCAGAAGGGCCAGGGTTTCGACGCGGTCATAAGCGCTCGTGTTGTAGACGAGTGGAATCCGGAGGCCGTTTTCTGCCGCGATCATCAGGGCTTCCAGGATCTGGGGAACGACATGGGAAGGGGTGACCACATTGATGTTGTGGCATCCGTTTTCCTGAAGCATCAACATCGATTCGGCGAGCGTTTCGGCGGAAACCTCCCTTCCTGCGCCGAGATGGCTGATGTCGTAGTTCTGGCAGAAACAGCAACCCAGACTGCAATGGGTGAAGAAGATCGTTCCCGATCCGTGGGTTCCGACGAGCGGTTCTTCCTCACCGAAATGGGCGTCTGCGTTGGACACCCAGGCGTTTCGGCCGGTGCGGCAGATGCCCGTCTCTTCCTTCAGGCGGTTGATGCCGCATCGACGCGGGCAGATGTCACAGGCCGCCAGGCGGGAGAGGGCGGCCTGGATCCGCTCTTGGAGGATTCCCTTGCGCAGGCTGTCGAGGTAAGAAGGTTTCATCGTCGTTCATCCGGTCTGGATGGATGTCCCTTCGACGGGCGTTTGCGATAGACCATTCCCTGAAAACTCGCGACGATCTCCCCGTTTTGGTCGTGGACGTCGACCTGATAGGTGGCCAGTTTCGGATTTTTGGAGATTTCACGAGCCTCGGCCGTCAATACGCAACCGCTCGCTGTGGCCTTGATGAAAAAGATGTTGACGCTGACGGCTACGGAAGGGATCCCGTATGAATTGGACGCTGCGGCAAAGGCAAGATCGGCGAGCGTGAAAACGGTACCACCCTGCGTCATTCCAAAGCCGTTCAGGTGGCGTTCGTCGATGACAAGTCGTGCCTTGGCCCATCCGGGCCGGACTTCCATCAGGTCGATGCCGATGAGTTCCGCAAACCGGTCCCTTCCGATCCAGTGACGTAAGTCTGTGGGTTGTTCGGGTTCTTTCATGGTCTTTTCCGATAATGGCTGTCATGGATGATGAAGTCGCAAAAAGTCAGGCAGTTTCTATTGACCCGCAGGAAGGCGGGTGAATTTTGCTCAGCAGCGGAAAAACTCAGCAGCCCGATCTCGTAGGATCGGACGGATGGCCAGACAACAAACAGAGGCTGGTTGATTTGCAACAGCTTGCTTTTCAATGCAAATTTCGATCGAGCGCGTCCGTCCGATCCAACGATCTCCGGCTGCTTCAAACAGTTTCCGCTGCTTCGCAAAACACCACCCGCC
>JBFMBE010000211.1:0-5227 GCA_040755275.1 Thermodesulfobacteriota bacterium
TGTTGCAACTCAGCAATTCTGTATTCCAAGTTTGGCTATCCGCCCGATCCTACGAGATCGGGCGGCTGAGTTTTTTCGCAGCATCGAAAAAGGTTCCCCAGTCACCCCGCGACTCGACAGAGACTTCTTGACTTTTTGCGAGGCCATCATGGGTCATCCCCACATCGTTTTCAAGATCCACCCAACCGGGGCGGCAAACAGCAGGGCGTCGATCCGATCCAGCATCCCGCCGTGGCCCGGAAGGATGGCCCCGGAATCCTTGATGCCATATGTGCGCTTGATGACGGATTCGAAGAGATCGCCGATCTGGGAGGCGACACCGAGGCACAGAACCACGACAACGGCTTGAAGGATGGTCAGCTTCGGTATACCGAAGGCGGCAATGGGCAGTCCCACGACGAGATTCGATACAATGCCGCCGAGGGCGCCTTCGATCGTCTTCTTGGGGCTGATGGTCGGGCAGAGCTTGTGCCTGCCCTTGTAAGTGCCGACATACAGGGCGCCAATGTCTCCAGCGAACACCACGGCCAAGAGGAAATAGATCCAGATGACCCCGTCACCGGTTGTGTGAATCCAGACAATGGCTGAAAGAGCGAGCGGAATGTAGACGATGGCACAGACGTGCTTTGCGATGGCATCGACGACATCCGGGTCTTCCGAAAATCGGTTCAGGGCGATCGCACCGACCCCGAGCATATCCAGAAACAGACCCGCCCAGGCCCCGAATGCGGAACCGCCGGCTGCAGACAGCACGATCCATACCCCGGCGACATACCCCCAACCGGTGAAGAGCAGCCGGGTCATCCGGGGGGTTGCGGCATAGAGCATGCGGAAGAGTTCGGACAGGGCAAGAACCGCAACGGCGGCCACCACGGAGGACAGAATCCAGCCCTGTCCCCAGGAGATGATGTAGATGAGGATGGGTAGGGCGACAAGCCCCGTGATCCAGCGTGTCCGCATATTCAGGCCATCCCGAAACGGCGTTCCCGTCGTTGATAGTCCTGCAGAATGGAGATGTATTCTTCCCGATCGAAATCGGGCCAGAGGGTTGGGGTGATGGCCAGCTCGCTGTAGGCGATTTGCCAGAGCAGGAAATTGCTGATACGCATCTCACCGCTGGTGCGGATAAGAAGATCCGGATCCGGCATACTGCGGGTGTAGAGCCGATCGGCGATCAGCTCCTCGTCGATCGAGGCGGCATCAATCACACCATCCCGGACATCCCGGGCGATGGATGCGACCATCCGGACGATTTCGGCACGACTTCCGTAGCTGAGCGCCAGGGTCAGCACCATCGAGTGGTTGTCCGACGTCAACCGAAGGGTTTCGGTGAGGGTTTCCCGAACATCTTCCGGTAGACGCTCGATTTCCCCGATCGTGTTCAGGCGGATGTCGTTTCGCATCATCAGGTCGCGCTCGCTCACCAGAAAACGCTTCAGCAACATCATCAATGCGGAAACTTCGGCGGCACTTCTCCGCCAGTTTTCCGTGGAAAAGGCATACAGGGTGAGGAATTCGATCCCGATCTCCCGGCTTGCGGTCACGATCGCCCGGACGGTATCCGCCCCTTTTTCGTGTCCGCGCACCCGGTTCATCAGCCGCTGTTTGGCCCAACGGCCGTTTCCATCCATGATGATGGCGACATGCTTCGGAAGCTTTTCCGGATCAAGCCCATATCGCGTGGCATCGGTATCAGAACTCAAGGATTTCCTTTTCCTTTTCGGCGTAGACCCCGTCGATGGCCTTGATGAATTCGTCGGTCATCTTCTGAATCTTTTCCTGGGCCTTGAAAGCCTCGTCTTCGGAAATTTCGCCATCCTTCTTCAGGGATTTCAATTGCTCGTTGGCATCCCGGCGAATGTTCCGAACAGCCACCTTGTGTTCCTCGCTCATCTTGTGGATGACCTTGACGAGGCTCTTACGGCGCTCTTCGGTCAGGGGCGGAATGGAAATGCGGACGATCTTGCCGTCGTTGCTCGGTGTGAGCCCCAAATCGGATTTGAGGATGGCCTTTTCAATGTCCTTGATGACCGAGGCATCCCAGGGCTGGATGGTGATGAGTCGGCTTTCAGGAACCGACAGGGATGCAATCTGATTCAGGGGGGTGGGGGTGCCGTAATAATCGACCCGGATCCCATCCAAAAGCGACAGCGACGCCCTTCCCGTCCGAACCCGCTTGAATTCGGTTTTCAGGGAAGCCACACTTTTCCCCATCGATTCCTTGGCTTCTTCGATAACGAGATCGATCATAGACGAATCTCCTGTCTTCCGTTCAAACAAGAAGGATGGTCCCGCAAAAAGTCAGAAAGTCAGAAAGTCTCTGTCGAGTCACGGGGTGACTGGGGAACCTTTTTCGCTGCTGCGAAAAAACTCAGCCGCCCGATCTCGTAGGATCGGACGGATGGCCAGACAGCAAACAGAGGCTGGTTGAATCGCAACGGCTTGCTTTTCAATCGATATTTCGATCCAGTACGTCCGTCCGATCCAACGATATCCGGCGGCTTCAAACACGTTTTCGCAGCAAGCTCAAAAGGCTTCCCCAGCCACCCCGCTGATGCCCGGCATTTACAAAAAGCACGGGAAAAGCGACTTTTTGCGAGCTCATCACGCATACCCGAGATGCTCAAGCGATGGACACCAGCATCGACGTGTCGGATCAACCGATCCGGGTGCCGGCCTTCTCTCCGCAGACGATTTTCCGGATATTGCCCGGCTTCGCAAGGTTGAAGACAGCCAGAGGCAGCTTGTTGTCCATGGCCAAGGAAATGGCCGTCATGTCCATGACCTTCAGCTGCTTTTCCAGGACTTCCATGTAGCCGATTTGCGGGATGAAAGTGGCATCCGGATGGGTCTTGGGGTCTGCACTGAAGATGCCGTCGACCTTGGTGGCCTTCATCAGGATGTCGGCATGGATTTCCTGGGCACGCAGCGCGGCTGCCGTGTCGGTAGTGAAATAGGGGTTTCCCGTGCCGGCAGCGAAGATGACGGCACGCCCCTTTTCGAGGTGCCGGATGGCCCGACGCACGATGAAGGGCTCGGCCACCTGGTGCATGGCGATGGCCGTTTGCACACGGGTGGTGACCCCTTTGCGCTCGAGGGCATCCTGCAGGGCGATGCTGTTGATGACTGTGGCCAGCATGCCCATATGGTCGGCCGAGGTTCGATCCATCCCGAAGGAGCTGGCCGCAATCCCCCGAAAGATATTCCCGCCGCCGACAACGATGGCAATCTGAACCCCGAGGTCCACGACGGATCGAATCTCCTCGGCGACGTAGCGGATCATCTCCGGATCGATACCGAAGCCCTGATTGCCCATCAGGGCTTCACCGCTCAGTTTCAACAACACGCGATGGTAGATGGGTCTGCTCAAGGGATCATTCCCCTATCTTGAAGCGAACGAACCGTTTGATGGTGATGTTTTCTCCGATTTTGGCGATGAGCCCGTTCAGCAGATCCTGAATCGTGACGGTCGGATCCTGGACGTATTCCTGCTCGAGAAGGCAGCTTTCCTTGTAGAACTTGGTGAGCTTGCCTTCAGCGATCTTGTCGATCATTTTTTCGGGTTTTCCCATGGCACGGACTTGATCCCGATAGATTTCGAGCTCTTTCTCGATGATTTCCTTCGGAATGCCGTCTGCACTCACACTGATGGGGTTTCGGGCCGCCACATGCATGGCGATGTTCTTCGAAAATTCGATGAAATCTGGGCTTTTGGCTACAAAGTCGGTTTCGCAGTCGATTTCGACCATGGCACCCAGTTTTCCGTCGTGATGAATGTAGGTCTGAATGATGCCTTCGCTGGTGGCTCTGCCGGCCCGCTTGGCTGCAGTGGCGAGTCCCTTCTTGCGAAGATAGTCGATGGCCTTGGCCATATCTCCGCCGCTTTCCTGAAGGGCTTGTTTGCAATCCATCATTCCGGCTCCGGTTTTTTCCCGGAGCTCCTTCACTTGTGAGGCGCTGATCTCGGCCATATCGTGTTCTCCTGTATCCGTCTATAGGGCTTCTTGGGCAAGCCCTTGCGATTCATGTTGTCATTGGAATGAAAGAACAGGATTCATCCGGTTTTCTTCGGACTTCCGACTGCCACCACGGAGGGATGACTGCCGGAAGATACCCCCCGGATGAGGCTATTCCTCGTCTTCTTCTTCCGTATAGCGGTAAGTGGCCTTGCGTTTGATCACCTCGACGATGGCGCCGTCTTCCCCATCCTGAATCACCTTGCGTTCGCCGGGTTTGAGCCCGCTGTCTTCCAGAGCGGCAGCGGCTTCCTGATCCTTGTCGGTCATCGCCTGCCGCTTTTCCTCGAAGCGCTGTTTGCCTTCCAGGCAGGCGTCTGCGATGCGGGATGTGATCAGTTTGATGGATCGAATGGCATCGTCGTTACCGGGTATGAGGTGATCGATTTCATCGGGATCGCAATTGGTGTCTGCAATGGCGACGATCGGAATGTTGAGCCGCCGGCCTTCACGGACAGCAATGGCCTCGTTTTTGGAATCAACCACAAACAGGGCTCCGGGGAGCCTCACCATGTCCTTGATGCCGCCCAACGTCACGTCGAGCCGCATCTTTTCTTTGGCCAGCTGGAGGCGTTCCTTTTTCGGATAGAGGTTGATGGAGCCGTCCATCTCGATCTGGGTGAGGTGGTTCAGCCGGTCGATACTTTTCTTGATGGTGGCGAAATTGGTGAGCATCCCACCCAGCCACCGGTTGTTGACGAAAAACATCCCGGCCCGAAGGGCTTCGTCCTGAATGGTTTCTCGAGCCTGTTTCTTGGTGCCGACGAAAAGGACACTTTGGCCGTCTGCAACGGTGTCCCGAACGAAGTCATAGACAGAACGGAACATGCGGACGGTTTTTTGTAGATCGATAATGTAGATTCCGTTGCGGGCTCCGAAAATGTAGGGTTTCATTTTCGGGTTCCAGCGTTTGGTTTGATGTCCGAAATGGACACCGGCTTCAAGCAGCTCCTTCATGGTCAAATAAGCCATCTGTTCAATCTCTCCTCTTTCCTCTGGTTGTTTCCACCGCATCCATCCACCCTGTTTCCGACCTGTCCGCTCCGAGCGGACCGGCACCGGGAAATAGGTCCGGAGGCGTGTGTCGTCAATGCAATCGGATTTTTATATCAATATCGGTCGTCTTTCTCAATAAAAATATCGACGGTTTCGCCTCTTTCCAATCTGGATGGCCCCGCAAAAAGTCGCCGCTACACCGAATGGGTTGATTG